>NZ_NKRF01000071.1:0-103450 GCF_003408955.1 Pseudomonas sp. GL93 | reverse complement strand
AATTGCAATTGCACTACCTGCGGGCAACGACTTCAGCCACGTTTTCAGCTCAGGTTTATTGTTCGGTACGATCGTTGTTTCAGCCGTTTCACTTCGATAGACCACAACTTCGGCCTTGGCGACATCCACACCGATGATTGATTGCGAGACAGTCATTGCCATGAAAAACGCTCCGGGTTAGGGTTTGCAGGCTTGTCGGGGCTTCACCATTGCGCTGGCTTGCTTCTATCGTCGGTCATGGCCGATGCATTCCTTATCGGCGCTTTGGTGAAGGGGTGGGGCGAAGTCTCCCACGGTCTGTACTGGCTAGAGTCAGATGCTGGCTTTTAGTCCCACCACCCCTACAAGTCTAACCATACAAGCTGGCTTGCCTGCGATGACGGTGTACCTGGCGCTGACTCGTTGACTGAATCGCCGCCATCGCAGGCAAGCCAGCTCCCACATTGGGTCCGCTTCTGCCTGCATTCCCTGTAAACTGCGTCTCTTTGGCCCCAGCACGGAGAGCCCGGCATGTCCGCTTCGATCCTGTATATCCACGGCTTCAACAGTGCGCCGGCTTCCAACAAGGCCAGCCAGTTGACCACCGTGATGGGCACCCTTGGCCTGTCCGACCAGTTACGAGTACCGGCGCTGCATCACCACCCTCGTCAGGCAATTCCTCAATTAGAGCAAGCGATTGCGCAACTGGGCCGGCCACTGCTGGTCGGCAGCTCACTCGGCGGCTACTATGCAACCCATCTTGCCGAACGCCATGGCCTCAAGGCGCTGCTGGTCAACCCGGCGGTCAGCCCCCATCGGATGTTCGACGGTTATCTGGGCACCCAGAAGAACCTCTACACCGATGAGACCTGGGAATTGACACAGGACCACGTCACGGCCCTGGCCGAGCTGGAAGTACCGGCGCCCCAGGATGCCGCGCGTTATCAGGTGTGGTTGCAGACCGGGGACGAAACCCTGGATTATCGCCTGGCCCAACAGTACTACCGGGCCTGCGCCTTGCGCATCCAGGCCGGTGGCGACCATGGTTACCAGGGGTTCGCCCAGCAATTGCCGGCCCTGTT
This sequence comes from Pseudomonas sp. GL93, assembly GCF_003408955.1. Classification (NCBI taxonomy): domain Bacteria; kingdom Pseudomonadati; phylum Pseudomonadota; class Gammaproteobacteria; order Pseudomonadales; family Pseudomonadaceae; genus Pseudomonas; species Pseudomonas sp. GL93. The sequence goes on along the minus strand of NZ_NKRF01000071.1, from coordinate 102,389 downwards.
GTGCTTTGCCGGTATTGGCGCAGATCAGTTTCAATCCTTCGATTTTTCGTCACTGTAGAAAATCGCAGGTCACTTTTTAATCGAACGACTCACGACGAGACCCCATGGCCACTCCCAGCGCTAGCTCTTATAACGCCGACGCCATCGAAGTCCTCTCGGGCCTCGACCCGGTGCGCAAACGCCCCGGCATGTATACCGACACCAGTCGGCCGAACCACCTTGCCCAGGAAGTCATCGACAACAGCGTCGACGAAGCCTTGGCCGGGCACGCCAAGTCGGTGCAAGTCATCCTTCACGCCGACCATTCCCTGGAAGTGTCCGACGATGGTCGTGGCATGCCGGTGGATATTCACCCCGAAGAGGGTGTGCCGGGCGTCGAGCTGATCCTTACCAAGCTGCATGCCGGCGGTAAGTTCTCCAACAAGAACTACCAGTTTTCAGGCGGTTTGCACGGCGTGGGTATTTCCGTGGTCAACGCCCTGTCGACCCTGGTGCGGGTCAAGGTCAAGCGCGACGGCAACGAGTACCAGATGACCTTCGCTGATGGCTACAAAGCCACCGACCTGGAAGTGATCGGCACCGTGGGCAAGCGCAACACCGGCACCAGCGTGTACTTTGCGCCGGACCCCAAGTATTTCGATTCGCCAAAATTCTCCATCAGTCGCCTCAAGCACGTGCTCAAGGCCAAGGCTGTGTTGTGCCCGGGCCTGCTGGTCAGCTTTGAAGACAAAGGCACCGGCGAGAAGATCGAGTGGCACTACGAAGACGGCCTGCGTTCCTACCTGGAAGATTCGGTCAGCGACTTCGAACGCCTGCCCAACGAGCCGTTCTGCGGCAGCCTGTCGGGTAATAAAGAAGCGGTGGACTGGGCGCTGCTGTGGTTGCCCGAAGGTGGCGACAGCGTGCAGGAAAGCTACGTCAACCTGATCCCCACGGCCCAGGGCGGCACCCACGTCAACGGTTTGCGCCAAGGCTTGCTGGATGCCATGCGTGAATTCTGCGAATACCGCAGCCTGTTGCCGCGCGGCGTCAAACTGGCTCCGGAAGACGTGTGGGAGCGCATCGCGTTCGTGCTGTCGATGAAAATGCAGGAACCGCAGTTCTCCGGCCAGACCAAGGAGCGCCTGTCGTCCCGCGAGGCGGCGGCGTTTGTCTCTGGCGTGGTCAAGGACGCCTTCAGCCTGTGGCTCAACGAGCACCCCGAGCTGGGCCTGGCCCTGGCGGAGCTGGCGATCAACAACGCCGGCCGGCGCTTGAAGGCCAGCAAGAAGGTCGAGCGCAAGCGCATCACACAGGGCCCGGCACTGCCGGGCAAACTGGCCGATTGCGCCGGGCAAGACCCGATGCGTTCCGAGCTGTTCCTGGTGGAGGGTGACTCCGCCGGCGGTTCCGCCAAACAGGCGCGGGACAAGGAGTTCCAGGCGATTCTGCCGTTGCGCGGCAAGATCCTCAACACTTGGGAAGTCGATGGCAGCGAAGTGCTGGCCAGCCAGGAAGTGCACAACATCGCCGTGGCTATTGGCGTTGACCCGGGCGCGGCGGACATGAGCCAGTTGCGCTACGGCAAGATCTGCATCCTCGCCGACGCCGACTCCGATGGCCTGCACATTGCTACCTTGCTGTGCGCATTGTTCGTCCAGCATTTCCGCCCGTTGGTGGATGCCGGTCACGTCTACGTCGCCATGCCGCCGCTGTACCGCATCGACCTGGGCAAGGAAATTTTCTACGCCCTGGACGAAGCCGAGCGCGATGGCATCCTCGACCGCCTGGTGGCCGAGAAGAAACGCGGCAAGCCACAGGTCACGCGATTCAAGGGTCTGGGTGAAATGAACCCGCCGCAACTGCGCGAAACTACCATGGACCCGAACACCCGGCGCCTGGTGCAGTTGACCCTGGAAGACTTCGCCGCCACCTCGGAAATGATGGACATGCTGCTGGCGAAGAAGCGCGCTGGCGACCGCAAGACCTGGCTGGAGTCCAAAGGCAACCTGGCCGAGGTTCTGGGCTGATGCGCACAGGTTTCGCCCTGGCGATCCTGATATTGAGCGGGCTGGCGGTCACCCAGGTGGCTGCCGCGCCCATGGCAGAACTCAAGCTGGTCTCGGAACACCCGGTTGACGGCATGCGCGGTGGGAACCTGTCGGGCCTGGCGTTGTGTGGCAACGAGCTATGGACAGTTTCGGACCGCGATGATGACCAGATCTATCGCCTGGATACCCGTGCGCCGACCTGGAGCGCGCAAGCGCTGAAGATCGACGTGCCGCCCGTGCCCGAGTCCGGCCTGCCTTGGGGCTTGCGTTCGCGCACCAAGGCCGCTTCGTTCATACGCGGCGGTGACCTGGACTTTGAAGGCATCAGCTGTGATGCCGCGGGCAACCGCTACATTGTCAGCGAAGCCCACGCCGCGGTGCTGCAGGTGCCCGCGACGGGCGCGCCCGAGTGGTTGAAAATCGCGCCGGGCATGGTGCGTGAAGCCAGGGCCAGTGGCATGTTGCTGCACTTTAATGCCTTGTTCGAGGGCCTGGCGGTAAACCCTGAAGGCAATCAGATCTGGCTGGCTGCCGAGCGCGAACGCCGTGGCCTGGTCTCGATCAAGCGTGGGCAGAGCGTGTGGGATTGTGATGGTCGTTGTGTATTGTTGAGCGAGGCCGGCCAGGAAGTGCAGCCGGCGCAGTTCCCCAACGCCAAGGCCGTGTCCAAGGACTTTGCTGACTTGTCGCTGTTCAACGGCAAGCTCTTTACCCTGGAGCGCAATGCGTTCCAGATCTGCCGGCGCGACCCGCTCACGGCCAAGGTTGAGCTGTGCTGGTCGTTTGCCGATGAAACCCTGACGCCGCAGCGACGTTACCCACAGTCGTATGGCCTGGCTGAAGCCCTGTTGGTGGTTGCCGACGGTGCCTGGGTCGGGATCGACAACAATTTCGGCCCGCGTGCCGATGGTGAAAAACGTCCGATGGTCTATCGTTTTGCCGCTCCGGATGGCGGCTGGAGTGCCCAGCCATGAATCGAGTTTTTTTTGAATTGAATCAGCGCAGCGGTAGTTCCGCTGCGCCTTACCCCATGATGAGGCCCGCATGAGTGACATCCTCGCAGACAGCTTAGATGGCGTAGAACGCCGGTCGCTGGCTGAATTCACCGAAAATGCCTACCTCAACTACTCCATGTACGTGATCATGGACCGTGCCTTGCCGCATATCGGCGACGGCCTGAAGCCCGTGCAACGGCGCATCATCTACGCCATGAGTGAGTTGGGCCTGGACGCCGATTCCAAGCACAAGAAATCGGCGCGTACCGTCGGTGACGTGCTGGGTAAATTCCACCCTCACGGCGATTCGGCGTGCTATGAAGCCATGGTGCTGATGGCCCAGCCGTTCAGCTACCGCTATACCCTGGTGGACGGCCAAGGTAACTGGGGTGCACCGGATGACCCCAAATCCTTCGCCGCCATGCGTTACACCGAGGCGCGGCTGTCGCGTTACTCCGAAGTGCTGCTCAGCGAGCTGGGCCAGGGCACTGCCGACTGGGGGCCGAACTTTGACGGCACCCTCGACGAGCCTCTGGTGTTGCCTGCGCGTTTGCCGAATATCCTGCTCAACGGCACCACCGGTATTGCGGTCGGCATGGCCACTGACGTGCCGCCGCACAACCTGCGCGAAGTCGCCACCGCCTGCGTGCGCTTGCTGGATGAGCCCAAGGCTACGGTCGAGCAGCTCTGCGAGCATATCCAGGGCCCGGATTACCCGACCGAAGCAGAAATCATCACGCCGCGTGCCGACCTGCTGAAGATGTATGAGACCGGCAAGGGCTCGGTGCGTATGCGCGCTGTGTACCACATCGAGGACGGCGACATTATTGTGACCGCGCTGCCGCACCAGGTATCGGGTGCCAAGGTGCTGGAGCAGATCGCCGCGTTGATGCAGGCCAAGCCGTCGAAATTGCCGCAAGTGGCCGACCTGCGTGACGAGTCCGACCATGAGAACCCATGCCGCATCGTGATCATCCCGACCAACAGCCGGGTGGATCACGAAGTGCTGATGCAGCACTTGTTCGCCAGCACCGAGCTGGAGTCCAGCTACCGGGTCAACGTCAACATCATCGGCCTGGACGGCAAGCCGCAGTTGAAGAACCTGCGCAACCTGCTGGTGGAGTGGTTGGAGTTTCGCGTACAGACCGTGCGTCGCCGCCTGCAATTTCGCCTCGACAAGGTCGAGCGCCGCCTGCACCTGTTGGACGGTTTGCTGATTGCCTACCTCAACCTGGATGAAGTGATTCATATCATCCGTACCGCCGAGCACCCGAAGGCCGAGCTGATCGCGCGTTTCGAGCTGAGCGAAATTCAGGCGGACTACATCCTCGACACCCGCTTGCGCCAGTTGGCACGCCTGGAAGAAATGAAGCTGCGTGACGAGCAGGATGCGCTGCTCAAGGAACAAGCCAAGCTGCAAGCCCTGCTGGGCAGCGAAGCCAAGCTCAAGAAGCTGGTGCGCAGCGAACTGATCAAAGACGCCGAAACCTATGGCGATGACCGTCGCTCGCCTATCGTCGAGCGCGCTGAAGCCAAGGCTCTGACCGAAACCGAGCTGTTGCCCAACGAGAAAATTACCGTCGTTCTGTCGGAAAAGGGTTGGGTTCGCTCCGCCAAAGGGCATGATATTGACGCCACCGGCCTTTCGTACAAAGCCGGTGATGGCTTCAAGACCGCTGCCGCCGGGCGTTCCAATCAGTTCGCGGTGTTTATCGACTCGACCGGGCGCAGTTATTCGGTGCCAGCCCACCCCCTGCCTTCTGCGCGGGGGCAGGGCGAGCCGTTGACCGGGCGCCTCACGCCGCCACCGGGGGCGAATTTCGAGTGCGTGCTGTTACCGGACGATGATTCGCTGTATGTCATTGCCTCCGACGCCGGTTACGGTTTCGTGGTCAAGGGTGAAGACCTGCAGGCCAAGAACAAGGCGGGCAAGGCGCTGTTGAGCCTGCCGAACAACGCCAAGGTGATTTTGCCAAGGCCGGTGGAAGATCGTGAAAGCAACTGGCTGGCGTCGGTGACCACCGAAGGGCGCTTGCTGGTGTTCAAGATCAGCGACTTGCCGCAGCTGGGCAAGGGCAAAGGCAACAAGATTATCGGGATTCCCGGTGACCGGGTGGCCAGTCGCGAGGAGTATGTGACTGACATCGCCGTGGTCCCGGAAGGCTCTACCCTGGTGCTCCAGGCCGGCAAGCGCACGTTGTCATTGCGCCCTGACGACCTTGAACACTACAAGGGCGAGCGCGGCCGGCGAGGTAACAAACTGCCACGAGGCTTCCAGCGAGTGGATGCCTTGCTGGTCGAAACGCCGGTTTAAGCGGTACTAGAGGCCTCGATCTACGATTTAACGCGTAGATCGATGCTTTCGCGCTGGAGTCATGGCGCATATTCACGGATGATATGGCCTTTCCAGCGCCGGCGTGGCCGAGCGTGTTCAGGTTATTTTTAGTATTACATTGTGGTTCGCCTTGTGGCAGCCACTTGGATGGGATGATGACTGCTCCACGCCTTCCTCTATTTTTGATGCTCGCTGGCCTTTTGGGGTTGGCGGGTTGCAGCACACATCAACCGGTGTCGCTGTACCAGCTGGACAGCGGAAGTCCGGCTCAGCCAGCCCAAACCGCTGGCATGGCAGTATTGCTGGGGCCGGTAGTCGTTGCCGATTACCTGCAACGCGAAACCCTGCTTCAACGTCAGAACGACGGCAGCCTGCAAGGTTCCACAGATGGTCGTTGGGCCGGTAGCCTGTCGTCGGATATCAACCAGTTGATGTTGCGTCAGGTCGCCGGCCAGTTAGACAGCCAGCGTGTGGTTCTGGCACCGGGACCCTCCGGGTTCACCCCGGATGTACAGGTGTTGCTGACCATTACGCGGCTGGATTCCGGCAAGTCGCAACCGGCGATCCTGGATGCACAGTGGCGCCTGATCGACCGTCGCGGGCAGGTGCGGGACAACCGCATTGTGCACCTGCAGGAAGAACACGCCGGCACCACTGCGTCCCAGGTCCAGGCCCAGGGTGTGCTGTTGCAGCACTTGGCACAGCAGTTGTCGGTGGCGCTCAAGCCATTGGCCAACCAGCCGCCGATTGCCGAAGCGCAGCCGCGTAAACAGGCGCCTGCCCAGGCCAAGCCTGCGGCCCCGGAAAAACCGAAGATGCCGATGGCCACGCCGATTCGCACGGACTTGGAAGTGTTCAGGTTCTGATCTGAATGGCGCACAAACAAAAGGCCCGCTGAATAAGCGGGCCTTTTTGTTTGTGCAGGATTTGGGTCATGTTGAAGATCAACTGTGGGAGCGGGCTTGCTCGCAAAGGCGGTGTGTCAGGGGTAAACCAGCTGACTGACACCGCCTTCGCGAGCAAGCCCGCTCCCACACAAGCCCAGCTCCACAGTAGTCAGGGCTTACGGGTCTCATGCATCCGCGCCAACTGGCGCTCCAGCATCGACGGATACGGCTCCATCAACCGCTCCACACAGCTGGCCCCTTCAGGGCTGGCAATCGGGCGGATGCGCGCGCGTTGACGGATCAGCGTGTCTTCACTGATCTTGCGCTCCACCAGCAGCAGGTTGCGGCTGTGCTGGGACAAGGCCAGGGCATCCTGGGCGATTTCGGTCAGCAGAAGGTCGATCTGGCTCATGCCAAACAGGTCGTCACCCACGGTTAGACCCAGCTGCAGTTGCAGCGTGATGCCGCTGTCGGCCACTTCTATCTGCAGGGCGTGGCCCAGGGCGCGCAACAGCTCGCCGCAGCAGATGGCATTGGTCAGGTAGTCTTCGCCGCTGTCTTCGCTATGGAATAGCATCAGTGTGCTGCCATCGTTCAGGGTGTGCAGTTCGCTCTGGTAGAGCGAAGCGGCCTGGTCGAGGCAGTCGCGGTAGCGTTCGAGCAGTTCGGTCAGGCGGGCACGGGGCAGGCGGCGCAGTTGCTCCTGGGAGCCCAGCTGCACGGCGAGTACGGCACTGTGCTGCGGCTCGGCGTTCTTGACCACAACCGGTTTCGGTGCGGCGACCGGGGCGGCTGCCGAGGTGTCGCGCAGGTCGGCGAACGGGTCTTCATCGTCCAGTTCGTCTTCCTCGGCCTTGATCACATGGCGCGGAGCAGGCTTGAGGCCGGCCACCGGGGCGCTTTCGTCGAAGCCTGGGTCGCGCAGGTCGCGCACTTCAAACTCAGGCTCGTCGGTGTAGTCCTCGGCGTCGTCGTACTCAGGCTCGGGCTCGACTTCAGGCGCTTTTGGCTCCGGGGCAAAGCTGGCGTGGAGCTGGCGCGCGAGGTCGCCGATTTCATCCTGGCGATCAGTAGCCGGAGTGTGTTCGTCGATATCCCGCAGCCAGATGCGCAGTTGCATCAAGGGCGTGGAGATATGCCGGCCCAGGCGCAGGCTCAAGGCCAGAGCCAAAGCCAGCAGGATCGCGCTCAGAATGCCCATGCTTTGCAGGCTGATGGTCATCGGCTGCTGGAACTGTTGCATATCAAGGCTGATCCGCAATTGGCCGGCCTTCACGTCCTGGAACGTAATATTGCTCTGATACAGGCCTTCGGCCTCACCGAGCAGACCGTTTTTCGGGCGCTGCCCGGCCTCGGCCATGATCCGGTTGTCCACGCTATAGATAGCGGCGTGGGCCACCAGCGGGTTTTTGGTCAGGTTGTTGAGCAGCACGTTAAGGCTGAGGATGTCGTTGGACACCAGCAACTCAGTCGCCGAAGTGGCAGTCTGGGTTGTCAGGCTCGCGCCCAGGGCGTCAGCTTGCTCGTGCATGGCCTGCTTGAACTGCAAACCCATCACGCAGGCATAGATCACCAGGGCCAGAGCGACCAGGATCACGTTATGGCTGGCGATGCGCAATGCAATCGGTACACGGCGATGGCGCAGTGCCCGGAAGATCAGCAGGAAGAAGTTATCGGTTTTTACTGGCGTGGGCCGGTTCACTTGCGCTCGGCTCTTGGTCCGTGAAGTTGACGCGCAGTATAGCGACAGGCCCATGGCCGGCAAAGCGCTGGCTGTGCCCGATGGTCACTGAAAGTGGGTAGAATGCGGTTTTTTTCCAGCCTGGGGGTGCGCTTTGCGCGAAATTGTCCTGATCAACATCACGGGTGAAGACCGACCGGGTCTCACCGCAGCCATAACCGGCGTCCTGGCCCAGGGTGGTGTGAACATTCTCGACATCGGCCAGGCGGTGATCCACGACACCTTGTCGTTTGGCATCCTGGTGGAGATCCCCAGCACCGAACAGGCCTCCTCGGTACTCAAGGACATCCTGTTTACGGCGTATAAGCTCGATCAACAGGTGCGTTTCACCCCGGTGTCCGAAGCGGATTACCAGCATTGGGTGGAAGGCCAGGGCAAAAAACGCCACATCGTGACCTTGTTGACTCGCAAGGTAACGGCCGAGCAGTTGCAGCGCGTCAGTTCCATCACCGCGCAATACGGGCTGAACATTGACCATATTGACCGTCTGTCGGGTCGCATGCCATTGGACACCCCGGCCGACAAGGGCAAGGGTTGTATCGAGTTCTCCGTGCGCGGCGAACCGGCTGACGCGCAAGCGCTGCGCGCCGACTTCCTGAGCGTGGCTCAGGAACTGAATGTCGATATCGCCTTCCAGGAAGACTCCCTGTTCCGTCGCAACCGCCGCCTGGCGGTGTTCGACATGGACTCCACCTTGATCGAAGCCGAAGTCATCGACGAGCTGGCCAAGGCGGCCGGTGTGGGCGAGCAAGTGTCGGAAATTACCGAGCGCGCGATGGCCGGCGAGCTGGATTTTCGTGCCAGCTTCAAGGAGCGTCTGGCGCTGCTCAAGGGCCTGGACGTGGGCGTGCTGGACTCGATCGGCGCGTCGCTGCGCCTGACTGAAGGTGCCGAAACCCTGTTCGCCGAACTCAAGCGACTGGGCTACAAGACCGCCATCCTGTCCGGCGGCTTCACTTACTTCGCCAAGCAGTTGCAGGCCAAGCTGGGCATTGACTATGTATTCGCCAACGAGCTGGAAGTGGTGGATGGCAAAGTGACTGGCGTGGCGGTGGAGCCGATTGTCGACGCGCAACGCAAGGCCGACCTGCTCAAGGAATTGGCCCACCAGGAAGGCTTGCGCCTGGAGCAGACCATTGCGGTAGGCGACGGCGCCAATGACCTGCCGATGCTGGCGATTGCCGGGTTGGGCGTGGCCTTCCGCGCCAAACCGTTGGTCAAACAGTCAGCCAAGCAGGCGATTTCGACACTGGGGCTCGATGGCGTGTTGTATCTGCTGGGCTTGCGTGACCGCGACGGTCAGCTATAAGCCGTTCTCACTGTAGAAATACAGGCAAAAATGTGGGAGCCGGGCTTGCCCGCGATAGCGGCAGTTCAGTCAATGATGTGTTGACTGACACTCCGCCATCGCGGGCAAGCCCGGCTCCCACATTGGATGTCACCAGCAATATCAGGCTTTAGGCAAGGCGATACCCTGGCCCATCTGCACCGGCGTACCCGCTGCCAGTTCTTCAGCCCACTTCACCTGGTCCGGCCCGAACAGCACGATAGCGGTGGAGCCCAATTTGAAGCGACCCAATTCCGCACCTTTTTCCAGATGAATCGGCGCGCGCGCAGCTTGGTCGTAACGGAAGGTTTTCAGCTCACGTTTCGGCGGCGTTACCAAGCCGGCCCACACGGTTTCAATCGACGCCACGATCATCGCACCCACCAACACCACGGCCATCGGGCCACGTTCGGTGTCGAACAAGCAGACAGCACGCTCGTTACGGGCGAACAGCTCCGGCACGTTTTCGGCGGTGGTCTGGTTGACCGAGAAAATCCGCCCTGGCACATACACCATCTCGCGCAGGGTACCAGCCAGCGGCATGTGCACCCGGTGGTAGTCCTTGGGCGACAGGTAAATAGTCGCGAACTCGCCACCCATGAACGGCGCAGCCATCGCTGCATCGCCACCGAGCAGTTCCAGCACGCTGAAGCTGTGGCCCTTGGCCTGGAAGATACGGCCATGTTCGATCGGGCCTAGCTGGCTGACCGCGCCATCGGCGGGGCTCAGCACTGCGCCTGGGGTTGCATCCAACGGGCGGGCGCCGTCTTTCAACGCGCGGGTGAAGAAGGCGTTGAAGTGCTCGTAGGCGGTCAGGTCTTCCACCAGGGCCTGGGACATGTCCACCTGATAGCGCTTGGCGAACCAGGCGGTAAAGGCGTTTTTGAACCAGCGCACGCGGCACTCGGCGATACAGCCGGCCAGGCGCGACAGCAAGTGGTGCGGCAGCAAGTACTGGCTGAGGATAAACAACTGCTTTTTCATAACTGTCCTTAAACCTTAAATCTCAACGGGGGTGTCGGGGTGGTTGCCCCATTCGCCCCAGGAACCGGCATAACCTTTGACTCGCGGATAACCGAGCGCCTTGGCCACCAGGTAGGTGAAGCCAGAGCGGTGGTGAGTCTGGCAGTGGGTGATGATTTCTTTGTCTTTGGTCAGCCCGAGGTCTTCGAGGATCTGCGGCATGTCACGGCGAATACGCAGGTTGCGCGCCTTGTCCATGCCGGCGGTCCATTCGAAGTTCACCGCGCCGGGAATGTGGCCGCCCTTGGCTGCGAGCACTTTCTCGCCGGAATACTCCAGCGGGCCACGAGCGTCCCAGATCCCCAGGTCGGCCGCGCCGAGACGGCTTTGCAGGTACTCACGGGTGGCGGTAGGGCCGTCGTGCAGCGTGAGGCTGACCGGGCCGCCGGCTGCTGGGGGCACGTCGGTGGAAAGCGGGTGCCCTTCCTCCAGCCATGCCAGCAGGCCGCCGTCGAGGTAGTGATATTTCTGATGGCCGATCACGTCGAGCATCCAGATAAAACGCCCGGCCCAACCGCCGCCTTCGTCGTCATAGACCACATAGGTGGCGTCCGGGGTGTGGCCCAGTTCGCCGAACAGTTTTTCCAGGTCGGCCTTGCTCGGTAGCAAGCCGGGTGCGGGTGGCTGGCCCAGTTGGGTGCGCTTGGGGTCAACGAAATGCGCGCCGGGGATATGCCCTTCGGCGTAGCGGGCGACACTGGTGAGGTCTACCAGTATCAAGTGCTTGGAATCGAGGCGACCCAACAGGTCGGCGGATTCGATCACCAGCGGCAAGCCAGAGAAGTCAGGCATGTGAGGTCTCCTGGGCACAAATGTTGGCGATAAAGGCCGGTGATTGTAGCGCAAGCATCAGGCGCTGCGGTTGGTAAAGCTGTGCAGGGCTTTCTCGATGCATTGGGCGGTTTTGCCGAACGCCTGCACGGTGGTTTCCGAGAATGGCCCGCCGCCCTGGTCCGCCACGATCAGCATGACCACGCGACCGTTGCAGCTCAGTGAGCGCAACAGCAGGTGCTCGCCAATAAACAGACGACGCAGGATCGGTGGCAGCAATGCGGAAAACTGCGCATGGTTGTCGGGGTTCAGGCGTACCTGGGCGGACTTTTCCAGCAGACGTTGCAGCAACGTGCTGTTGACCACATCCAGGCTCAGGTGAGCCGCGTCCTTGGGCAGGCCGTCGGCCTGGTGTACACGCAAGGTGCTCAAGGCGCGATCTGCCATGAATATCAGTACCCGCTGCATGCCACTGGCGACCAGGGCTTCCTTGGCGCAAGTGGTCAGGTGCATGGCGTTGGCAAAGCGGCTCGGCTCCACCAGCAGCTCGGTGCAACGCGTGCGCCACACGGCCAACGCTTCGGCAGTCGGAGGCGGTGCAGGCAGCAAGCCGCGATGGACTTTCTGTACGTGCCACGGCCAGATCAGCGACAGCGCCGGGTGCCAGAGGTCGGGCATCAAGGTGGTACGAGCACTGGTCACCGCTTGCTGGTGGGCTTGCTGTTGCACATCGCTCAACGGCGTTTGCAGGTACAGCGCCGTCAGGTATTGCCAGCGCTCGGTGTGCGGGCAGGTCCAGGACTCCTGGGCCGACATCGCCAGGCCGTTGGCCAGCAACACGGTGTTGGCCGGCTGGTTCAGCCAGCGTCGCAGGTTGGGCTCGGCATCGAGCAATTGCTGGTGGCGCAGGGCATCGTCTTGGCGGGCAATGTGCAGCGCCTTGACCAGCAGGCGTTGCTCGGCCAACAGCAACTTGTAGCCCTGTGAAACCCAGATCGGCAGGTGCCAGGCTTCGGTCAAGCCCAGGCACAGGTCAAGCAAACGCACGCCGAACAGCTGTTGCTCGACCTGGCGCGCCGATTGGCCTTTATGGATCACCCGCAACTCCCACTCCTCCAGAAGCTTGGGGTAGGCGACGGCCATCGGCCACAGTGGCGACAAAAACAGCAGGCTGCCCCAGTGGATGTCCTGCCACAACCGCGCCAGGCGACTGCCGAACAAACCGTTGGCTTGCTGGGATGCGTGCTGGCTGATCAGCAGCAGTTGACGCAAGGCCACGGGGATTTCGCGGGCGGGTACCGAAGGCAGGCGCGCCAACAGCTCCTCGGCACGTTTGAGGCCAAGACGGTTAAGCGCGACTTCAAGGTTTTCCGCAGGTTCGGCCAGGCTACCATGGGCTTGGCTGTTGGCTTCGCGCATCACGCTCAGCACGAGGGCCGGGCTGTCTTGCATCAGTTCCGCAATATCTCGCAATGAACTGCGGCTATCGCGAATAGCTTTGCACACGCGCTCATGACTGGCCTGGGGCACGGGCAGCAGCACGTCGTCCAGGCACTTGATCCAAGCGGCGAGGGTAGTGGGGCGGTTCGTTGGGACTGTCGTTTCAATTGCCATGATTGGGGCGCGATCATCACTTGCGTTCAACACGCCCGGAACGGGCCGAATTGGCTTTTCGCCTTAACGGGCTATAGTCTGGCGCAGTTTTGCCGATAAGTAGAACAAGAGTTTTCTGCTGCACCCAATATGTCCATGAACCCGACGGCGCAAGTACCCCTCTCCTATGGCTAAAATTATCGGCATCATTGTCGTCATCGCAAGTGTGCTCGGAGGGTACGTCCTCTCCCACGGTAAAATCGCCGCACTGATCCAGCCTTTTGAGGTGCTGATTATCGGCGGTGCCGCGTTCGGCGCATTTTTGCAGGCCAACCCAGGCTATATGACCATGCACGTGGTCAAGAAGTCCTTGGGCATGTTCAGCTCGCGCTTCTCCCACACGTTTTATCTGGAAGTGCTGGGGCTGATCTACGAGATCCTCAACAAGAGCCGCCGCGAAGGCATGATGGCGATCGAAGGCGATATCGAAGACGCCGCGGCCAGCCCGATTTTTGCCAAGTACCCGGCCGTGCTCAAAGACGAGCGCATGACCGCGTATATCTGTGATTACCTGCGCATCATGTCCTCCGGCAACATGGCGCCCCACGAGCTGGAAGGCCTGTTCGACATGGAGTTGTTCAGCCTTAAGGAAGAGCTGGAGCATCCTTCCCACGCCGTGACCGGCATCGCCGACGGTATGCCCGGGTTTGGTATTGTCGCGGCGGTACTGGGTATCGTGGTGACCATGGCCTCCCTGGGCGAAGGCGATCAGGCGGCCATCGGCATGCACGTAGGTGCGGCGCTGGTGGGCACCTTCTTCGGTATTCTTGCCGCCTATGGTTTCTTCGGCCCGCTCGCCACCTCCCTGGCCCACGATGCCAAGGAAGAAATCAATCTGTACGAAGCGATCAAGGCGTGCCTGGTGGCATCGGCGTCGGGCATGCCGCCGTCGCTGGCCGTGGAGTTCGGGCGCAAGGTGTTGTACCCGAAACATCGTCCAAGTTTCTCCGAGCTGGAACAAGCGGTTCGCGGTCGCTAAGCCATGGAAAACAACCAGCCGATCATCATCAAGCGCGTCAAGCGCTTCGCTGCGGGGCACCATGGCGGCGCCTGGAAAATCGCCTTCGCCGACTTTGCCACGGCGATGATGGCGTTTTTCCTGGTGCTGTGGCTGATGTCCACCGCTACGCCAGAACAGAAGATCGCCATCGCCGGCTACTTCAAAGACCCGATTGGCTTTTCGGAAAGCGGCACGCCGTTTGTCATTGACCTGGGCGGCTCGCCGGAACTGGCGCCCGAGCGCACCATCAACCCCGAAGTGCAAACTGAATCGCCCCAGGAAAAAATCCCGATTGAGCGCGACACCGTCGAATCCATGGCCGAGCAGGTCGAACAGGAGCGTCTGGAACTGTTGCTGCAGGAATTGCAGAACAAGGTTGAAGAAAACCCACAGTTGCTGAAGTTCAAGGACCAGATTTCCTTCGAGATCACCCCCGAGGGGCTACGCATCCAGATTACCGATGCCGCCAACCGGCCGATGTTCGACTCTGGCAGTGCGCGCTTGAAGCCGTACTTTGAAGACATCCTACTGGCCATGGCTGACACCATCAAGGCGGTGCCGAACAAGATCAGCATCAGCGGGCATACCGACGCCAAACCCTACGCGGGCCAGGGCGATTTCGGCAACTGGGAACTCTCGGCCAACCGCGCCAATGCTGCCCGGCGTGCGCTGGTGGCCGGCAGCTACCCGGACCCGCAAGTGGCGCGGGTGGTGGGCTTTGCCTCCTCGCAGCTGTTTGATCCCAAAGACCCGTTCAACCCGGTCAACCGCCGCATTGATATCGTGGTGCTGACCAAAAAAGCCCAGCGTGCGATTGAAGGCGATCACCCACCGCCACCGCCACCGCCACCGACCCAGGGCGACGGTGCGCCAGGCGAAGTGCCGGCCGACCCGAACGCGCTGCCGCCGGAGCAGGAACCGCTGCCAGCCCATGAGCTGCGCCAGAAGCTGAACCTGTTTGATGATGGCGGGATGAAGGATCCTACGGTGCCTGCGCCGGCCTCGTAACTTATCTCTATACAGCAGAAACCAAAACGCCCCGAATCATTCGGGGCGTTTTCATTGGCGGTCCGAGTGGCAGGTAGGCTTTGACACCATTAACTACGCCCCGCATGTCATCGGCGCACAGGCGTGGGACAAAGTACTCTCGGCCTTTTGTGCGAGTCTTTCTATGCAGCTTGTCGAGGCGCTCGAAGCTGACGGTATAAATCATGTCGCACTTCACCCAAAGCTCTTTATAGCCATCGGACTGAAGTGGATTGGTGCGTAGCAAGTGGTGCCAGTCGTGCTGGGTTTCTGGCGCAGTAGAGGAGATTGGCACCACGGTGCAAAGCTTGCGATTGTGGGTCGCGGTAGGCGATATCACGACAACCTTGCGGATCTTCAGCATTTCCGGTGCAACAAAACCTCGTGTGAAGTCACACAGCAGCACGTCGCCTTGTTTGGGGTGATAGTAGAGAGCCAAATGTTAATTCCCCACAAAAAGCAAAGCCGCCCGAAGGCGGCTTCATTCGACACGCAGCGGAGCTTGCTTCGCCCCTTCTGCGCCGCTGGATCAACCCCGAAAAGGATCCAGACTCCTGCCAGCTTTCGCTGGTGACGGAGCAATTATGGGCATCAGGAAATCTGAATACAAGCTGGCTTGCGTGTATGAGCCACCCAGTTGATCCGGATTCTTGATGCCCGCTCCTGTTAAATCAATGGGCTAGGGCGTTCAGCGCCCTGGTTTATGTGTATCAAGAAATTGACCGTCAATAACTGCTCTCAGGCAAGCTCGCAATAATCGACCGATAGCTGTTCATCCGCTGCTGTTGCACGCGCCCATCTTCCAGTGCCTTGAGCAATGCACAGCCCGGTTCGCGGTCGTGTTTGCAGTCGCGGAAGCGGCAGGTGCCGATCAGGTCGTTGAACTCGATGAAGCCGGCCTCCACATCGCTGCGGCTGACGTGGCCCAAGCCGAACTCACGAATACCGGGGGAGTCGATCAACTCACCGCCGCCCGGGAAGTGGAACAACCGTGCGGTGGTGGTGGTATGGGTGCCCTGGCCGGACAGCTCCGACAGCGGGCCCACACGGGTTTCGACTTCCGGCAATAGGCTGTTGACCAGCGATGACTTGCCCACGCCAGACTGGCCGACAAACACGCTGATCCGCCCGTCCAACTGTTGTTGCAGCTGTTCCATGCCGTTGCCGTGGTGAGCTGACACTTCCAGCACCGGGTAGCCCAGGGTGCGGTAGACCGCCAGCAACGCATTGAGCGCGGGGGCGTTCTGCTCGTCGATCAAGTCGAATTTGTTCAGCAACAACAACGGACGGATGCCGGCATGTTCAGCCGCGACCAGATAACGGTCGATCAGGTTGGCATGGGGCTCGGGCAGCGGCGCGAACACGATCACGATCATGTCGACGTTGGCCGCCACCGGCTTGAGTTGCCCACGGCTGTCGGGGCGACGCAGTTCGGTGCTGCGCGGCAACTGGGCGACGATGACGCCGATGCCCTGGTTGCCGGCACGCCACACCACTTTGTCGCCGGTGACCAGCGCGGGCAGGTTGGCGCGCAAGTGGCAACGGAACATCTGGCCTGCGAGTTCGCCTTCGAGCGCCTCGACTTCGACCTGCACACCAAAGTGCGCGATCACCAGGCCTGTTTGTTCGGGGCCCAGGTCGCCGCCCTCGAGTGCTTCCACGGCGGAGGATTCACGTTTGGCGGCGCGGGCGGCGCGTTCACCTTGAATCTTTTCGATGCGCCAGTTTTGGCGACGGTTGAGCTGGCGTTTGGCCATTGGTGTTCCGTGTCGATAATGCAAAAGTTGGGTAAAACGGTCGCGAGTCTAGCACGCCCCCGCCTGCTAAACTGCGCGGCTACGCCAAGGTGCCAAGAGAATCAAGCCATGCAAAACCCACAGAACCTGATTTGGATCGATCTGGAAATGACCGGTCTGAACCCCGACACCGACGTCATCATCGAGATGGCGACCATTGTCACCGACAGCAACCTCAACACCTTGGCCGAAGGTCCGGTGATCGCCATCCACCACAGCGACGCGGTACTCGCCACCATGGACGAGTGGAACACCCGCACCCACGGTAACTCCGGGCTGACCCAGCGCGTGCGCGACAGCCGCATCAGCATGGCCGAAGCCGAGGCCGAAACCATCGCCTTTCTGGAAAAATGGGTGCCCAAGGGCAAGTCGCCGATCTGCGGCAATAGCATCTGCCAGGACCGTCGCTTCCTTTATACGCACATGAAGGGGCTGGAAAGTTACTTTCACTACCGCAACCTGGACGTGTCGACCTTGAAGGAACTGGCTGCGCGTTGGGCGCCGGAAGTCAAAGACAGCTTCCATAAAGGCAGCACGCACTTGGCGCTGGATGATATTCGCGAGTCGATTGCCGAGTTGCAGCATTACCGCAAGCATTTCATCAAGGCTTGATTCTGCGGCGCCAGTGAATGCGCCATCGCAGGCGACGCGGTTTATCGCCAAGCGCCCCCTTTTGGTGCCCTCGGCAAATGATTAGACTGCCGGCCTCTCTGTCAGGATCGCCATCATGTTGCTGATGCTCTACCTCGTCGCCATCACCGCCGAAGCCATGACTGGCGCCCTGTCCGCGGGTCGGCGTGGCATGGACTGGTTTGGCGTGGTGCTGATCGCTTGCGTGACGGCCTTGGGCGGCGGTTCGGTGCGCGATGTGTTGCTCGGGCACTACCCGCTGACCTGGGTCAAACACCCGGAATACCTGGTGCTGACCTCCGTTGCGGCACTGGTGACGATCTTTATCGCGCCACTGATGCGCCGCCTGCGCTCGCTGTTTTTGGCGCTGGATGCCTTGGGGTTGGTGGCGTTTACCCTGATTGGCTGCATGACCGCCCTGGAAATGGGTCACGGCATGTTGGTGGCGTCCGTCAGCGGGGTCATTACCGGCGTATTCGGCGGCATCCTGCGGGATATCTTCTGTAACGACATCCCGCTGATCTTCCGCCGCGAGTTGTACGCCAGCGTGTCGTTCCTGGCCGCCTGGTTCTACTTGCTGTGCCTGTATCTGGAACTGCCCAGCGAACAGGCGATTCTGCTGACGCTGTTCAGCGGCTTTCTATTGCGCTTGCTGGCGATCCGTTTTCACTGGGAAATGCCCAAGTTCGTCTACAACGACGACGTACACTAGCGGGTCGCGTGCTGGTTCAGCGCCCACTCCACGTGTTCGCGTACCAACTCCGAGGGGTAGTCCCGCCGCGCCTTGAGTGCCTCCAATACCGGAATGCTGGAGGGCGCATTGCCCAGGCCTACCGCCAGGTTGCGTAACCAGCGCTCGTAACCGGCGCGGCGTAGGGGTGAGCCCTCGGTGCTGCTGAGGAATTTATCCTCGTCCCACATAAACAATTCGGCCAGTTCAGCGTTATCCAGATTGTGCCGTGGCTTGAAATCGCTTTCGGCGGTGGATCGGGCGAAACGATTCCACGGGCAAACGATCTGACAGTCATCGCAGCCAAACACGCGGTTGCCGATCAGTGGGCGCAGGTCTTCGGGGATGGCGCTCTTGAGTTCGATGGTCAGGTAGGAAATGCAGCGTCGCGCGTCCAGCACGTAAGGGCCGACGAAGGCGTTAGTGGGGCAGATGTCCAGGCACGCTGTGCAGCGGCCGCAGTGTTCGGTGGTGTGGGGTGGGTCGACCGGCAACGGTAAATCGACAAACAGCTCGCTCAAAAAGAAATAACTGCCGGCCTTGCGGTTGAGAACCAGGGTGTTTTTACCGATCCAGCCCAGGCCCGCTTGTTCGGCGATGGCTTTTTCCAGGACGGGCGCGCTGTCGACAAAGGCGCGAAAGCCGAACGGCCCGATCTGCGCCTGGATGCGGTCGGCCAGTTGCTGCACGCGCTTGCGGATCAGCTTGTGGTAATCGCGGCCCAGGGCGTAGCGCGAGATGTAGGCTTTTTCTGGCTGGGCCAGCAATTGCGCCATTTGGGTGTCGCCGGGCAGGTAGTCCATGCGCAGTGACACCACGCGCAAGGTACCGGGCACCAGCTCGTCTGGGTGCGAGCGTTTACTGCCGTGGGCGCCCATATACTCCATCTCGCCGTGGTAGCCCGCGTCGAGCCAGCGTTGCAGGTGCTGTTCATGCTCAGCCAGGTCGAGGCCGCTGATGCCCACTTGTTGAAAGCCCAGCTCGCGTCCCCAGTCTTTGATCGATTGGGCAAGGGCGGGCAGATCGGAGGTAATAGCAGGCATGAGACACGGGAAACCACAGGTTAGATGCGTATAATTCTGCCAGACATCGGAGCTTGAAGACGCATGCCTCAGACAAAACACCCAATTACCGACGTTCAGCTGTTGTTGCCCGGCCATTTGCCGCAACTGGCTGCGCGCTCCCCGGACGCCCATAAGGGCCAGTTCGGCCACCTGCTGGTCATCGGTGGTGACCGTGGCTTTGGCGGCGCGGCGTTGCTGAGCACCGAAAGTGCCCTGCGCAGCGGCGCCGGCATGGTCTCGCTGGCGACGCGGCCGGAACACGTGCCGGCCGCTCTGGCTCGGCTGCCGGAAGTCATGGCCGTCGGCGTGAGCTCGGCCAACCAGTTGATGGGCCTGCTGGAAAAAATCTCGGTGATCGTCATTGGCCCAGGCCTGGGCGCTGCCGCTTGGGGCAAGAGCCTGTTGTCGGTCGCGGCCAATGCCAGCCAGCCGCAGGTGTGGGATGCCGATGCGCTCAATCAACTGGCCACTGGCAGCGTCGAGCTGCCGGCCAACTGTGTGATTACCCCTCATCCGGGCGAAGCTGCGCGTTTGTTGGGGTTATCGACAGCCGAGGTTCAGGCAGATCGCCTTAAGGTGGCGCGCGCGTTGAGTCAGAAATTCAATGCAGTGGCTATCCTCAAGGGTGCTGGCAGTTTGATTGCCAGCCCGGATGGGCGTGTGTCGCGGTGTGATCAAGGCCACCCGGCGATGGCAACAGCGGGGCTCGGCGATGTGCTGGCCGGCTTGGTGGCGGCGTTACTGGCCCAGGGCATGCCGGCGTATGAAGCCGGCTGCCTGGCCGTGTGGTTGCACGCCACGGCGGGGGAACGCCAAGGCAGCTTGGGTCGCGGTTTGGCCGCCAGCGACCTGATTCCTGCCATTCGTCAATTGCTGGAGGAGCAGTCTGCGTGTCTGAAGTGATTCTTTTCCTGGCCGATGAAGAGGCCATGGTCGCGTTGGGCCAGCGTATTTCACAGGTCACGCAAGGGGCCGGGTTGATCTTTCTCGAGGGCGACCTGGGCGCAGGCAAAACCACACTGTCCCGGGGAATTATTCGCGGCCTGGGCCATACCGGCGCGGTAAAAAGCCCGACCTTCACGTTGGTCGAGCCCTACGAGATCGGCGACGTGCGTGCTTTCCATTTCGACCTCTACCGCTTGGTCGATCCGGAAGAGTTGGAGTTCATGGGCATCCGTGATTACTTCGACGATGATGCGCTGTGCCTGATCGAGTGGCCAAATAAAGGCACAGGCTTTTTGCCAAAGCCGGACCTGACCATTACCATTACGCCGCATGAGCACGGACGTCAGCTGAAGTTGTTGCCCCAGAGCCCACGCGCTGAGTCGTGGTGTGCTGCTCTGGCATTGGAATTCAAATAATTGGTGGGGTTAGGTATGCGCTTTCGCGCGTTGGTTGCTGTCGTGGGGGTGTTGCTTGCGGCAATGACTGTCAATGCTCTGGCTGCTTCACAGGTGAAAAGTGTTCGCCTGTGGCGAGCGCCGGATAACACGCGACTGGTGTTCGACCTGTCTGGCCCGGTCCAGCACAGCGTCTTTACCTTGACGGCGCCTGATCGCCTGGTGATCGACATCAACGGTGCCAGCCTGGCCGCGCCGCTGAAAGTCTCCACCGCCAACACGCCCATTACCGCCATGCGCTCGGCCCAGCGTACGCCGACCGACCTGCGTGTGGTCATCGACCTGAAAAAGGCCGTGACCCCCAAAAGCTTCTCCCTGGCCCCCAACGCCCAGTACGGCAACCGCCTGGTGGTCGACCTGTTCGACAACCCCGCCGACGCCGCACCGCCGCCTGCGCCAACGCCAAGCGTGGCGACGGTGCCTGCGGTGCCGGTCAACCCTTCGCAACCCCAGGTCAAGCTGCCACCGCCGCCGCCTGCACCGGCAGGCAAGCGCGACATCATCGTGGTGATCGACGCCGGCCACGGTGGCGAAGATCCGGGGGCTTCCGGCTCACGCGGCCAGCATGAGAAAGACGTGGTGCTCGCCATCGCTCGCGAGCTGCAGCGCCAGGTCAACGGCATGAAAGGCTACCGCGCCGAGCTGACCCGCACCGGTGACTACTTCATTCCGTTGCGTGGCCGTACCGAAATTGCCCGTAAGAAGGGCGCGGACCTGTTCGTGTCCATTCACGCCGACGCCGCGCCTTCAACCGCTGCCTTTGGCGCCTCGGTATTTGCCCTGTCGGATCGCGGCGCTACCTCCGAGACCGCGCGCTGGCTGGCCGATAGTGAAAACCGCTCCGACTTGATCGGCGGGGCCGGCAACGTCTCCCTTGATGACAAGGACAAGATGCTCGCAGGCGTACTGCTCGACCTGTCGATGACCGCCTCGCTGACCTCCAGCCTCAACGTGGGCCAGAAAGTCCTGAGCAATATCGGCCGTGTGACGTCGCTGCATAAACAGCGGGTGGAACAAGCCGGGTTCATGGTGTTGAAGTCGCCGGATATTCCGTCGATCCTGGTGGAAACCGGGTTTATCTCCAACGCCAACGAAGCGTCGAAACTGGCCAGCGCCAGCCACCAGCAAGCGCTGGCGCGCTCGATCAGCGCCGGTGTGCGTCAGTTCTTCCAGCAGAACCCGCCGCCGGGCACCTATATCGCCTGGCTGCGTGACTCCGGCAAAATCGCCCAGGGCCCGCGTGACCATCGTGTGCAACCCGGCGACACCGTTGCCATGCTGGCGGTACGTTTCCAGGTCACGCCTGCGGCCTTGCGCAGCGCCAATAACCTGAAAACCGATGAGTTGAAGATCGGCCAGGTGTTGACCATCCCCGGCACTGAATTGGCGGCACAGTAATGAGCGAAACCTTGTTGAACAGCGGCTCGCGCATTGAATTGCTCAGCCCGCGCCTTGCCAACCAGATCGCTGCAGGTGAGGTGGTTGAGCGCCCGGCGTCGGTGATCAAGGAGTTGCTGGAAAACAGCATTGACTCCGGTGCCAAACGCATCGATGTCGATGTGGAGCAGGGCGGCGTCAAGCTGCTGCGGGTACGTGACGATGGCAGCGGCATCTCTTCGGATGACCTGCCCCTGGCCCTGGCCCGTCACGCCACCAGCAAGATCCGTGACCTGGAAGACCTGGAGCGGGTCATGAGCCTGGGCTTTCGTGGTGAGGCCCTGGCCTCCATCAGCTCCGTGGCCCGCCTGACCCTGACCTCCCGCACCCGCGGCGCCGAGCAAGCCTGGCAGGTGGAAACCGAAGGCCGTGACATGGCGCCTCGGGTCCAGCCGGCAGCCCATCCGGTGGGCACCTCGGTGGAAGTGCGCGACCTGTTCTTCAATACCCCGGCACGGCGCAAATTCCTCAAGGCCGAGAAAACCGAATTCGATCACCTGCAAGAAGTGATCAAGCGACTGGCCCTGGCGCGTTTCGATGTGGCCTTTCACCTGCGCCACAATGGCAAGACCATCCTCAGCCTGCACGAAGCCAACGACGACGCCGCGCGTGCTCGGCGGGTGGCAGCGGTGTGTGGCAGCGGGTTCCTGGAACAGGCGCTGCCGATTGAGATCGAGCGTAATGGCTTGAGGTTGTGGGGCTGGGTCGGGTTGCCGACGTTCTCCCGCAGCCAGGCCGACTTGCAGTATTTCTTTGTGAACGGCCGGGCGGTCCGCGACAAACTGGTGGCCCATGCGGTGCGCCAGGCTTATCGCGATGTGCTGTTCAACGGGCGACACCCGACCTTTGTGCTGTTCTTTGAGGTTGACCCTTCGGTGGTCGACGTCAATGTGCACCCGACCAAACACGAGGTGCGCTTCCGTGACGGGCGCATGGTGCATGACTTCCTCTACGGCACGCTGCACCGCGCCTTGGGCGACGTGCGTCCGGATGATCAGTTGTCAGCGCCGATTGTCACGGCGGTGGTGCGGCCAAGCGGTCCGGAAGCCGGCGAGTTCGGCCCCCAGGGTGAGATGAGCCTGGCGGCCAACCTGCTGCAATCGCCACAGGCGCAGCCAGCCTACACAGCGCCAAATTCGGGTGCCGGTGCGGGTTATCAGTATCAATACACACCGCGCCCGCAATCGACGGTGCCGGTGGCCGAGGCCCAGGCGGCGTACCGTGAGTTTTTCGCGCCGCTGCCGGGTGCCGAGCCGGGTGCTGCTGTGGCGTTACCCGAAGGCGGCGGTGATATTCCGCCGCTGGGCTATGCCCTGGCGCAGCTCAAAGGCATTTATATCCTCGCCGAAAACGCCCATGGCCTGGTGCTGGTGGACATGCACGCCGCCCATGAGCGGATCATGTACGAGCGCCTGAAGATCGCCATGGCCAGCGAAGGCCTCAGCGGCCAGCCGCTGCTGGTGCCCGAATCCCTGGCGGTGAGCCAGCGTGAAGCCGACTGCGCAGAAGAACATCACAGTGTGTTCCAGAAGCTGGGCTTCGAGCTGCAACGCCTGGGCCCGGAAACCCTGGCGATCCGCCAGATTCCCGCGCTGCTCAAGCAGGCCGAGGCCAACCGCCTGGTGGCCGACGTGCTGGCAGACCTGATGGAGTACGGCACCAGCGACCGTATCCAGGCGCATATCAACGAATTGCTCGGCACCATGGCCTGCCACGGCGCCATCCGCGCCAACCGCCGCCTGGCCCTGCCGGAAATGAACGGCCTGCTGCGCGACATGGAAAACACCGAGCGCAGCGGCCAATGCAACCATGGCCGACCGACCTGGACCCAGATGGGCCTGGACGATCTGGACAAACTGTTCCTGCGCGGCCGCTGATGAGTGCCTTGCCCCCCGCCATTTTCCTGATGGGCCCCACGGCTGCCGGCAAGACCGACCTGGCCATCGAGCTGACCAGGGTGCTGCCCTGCGAGTTGATCAGCGTCGACTCTGCCCTGGTTTACCGGGACATGGATATCGGCACGGCCAAGCCGTCGAAGGCGCTGTTGGCCCAGTATCCGCACAAGTTGATCGACATCATCGATCCGGCGCAGAGCTATTCGGCGGCGGATTTTCGCACCGACGCCCTGGCGGCCATGGCCGAGATCACCGCGCGGGGCAATATCCCGCTGCTGGTGGGCGGCACCATGCTCTATTACAAGGCGCTGCAGGAAGGTCTGGCCGATATGCCGCCTGCCGATGCCCAGGTGCGCGCCGAACTTGAAGAAGAGGCTGCGCGCCTTGGCTGGCAGGCCCTTCACGACCAGTTGGCGGCGGTAGACCCGGTATCTGCGGCACGTATTCACCCCAATGACCCCCAGCGGCTCACACGCGCCCTGGAAGTCTGGCGCGTCAGTGGCCAGACCATGACTGAACATCGGCTGAAACAAACTGCGCAAAGTACTGATGCAGGCGCATCTGGACAGTCACAATTGCCCTATACTGTGGCGAATCTGGCCATCGCTCCGGCAAACCGCCAGGTGTTGCATGAACGAATTGCACAAAGATTCACAATAATGTTGGAACAGGGGTTTGTGGACGAGGTCGTAGCATTGCGTTCAAGAGGCGACCTGCATGCAGGGCTGCCTTCGATACGTGCTGTAGGCTACCGCCAAGTCTGGGATCATCTGGATGGCAAGCTGACGTCAGCCGAAATGCAGGAGCGCGGCATCATTGCCACGCGCCAATTGGCGAAGCGCCAGTTCACCTGGCTGCGCAGCTGGAGCGATTTGCACTGGTTGGACAGCCTGGACAGCGACAATCTGTCACGCGCCTTGAAATACTTGGGAACGGTCTCCATATTGAGCTGAGTCCTTGCAATTGCCGTCTATCCTTGGGGGTGTGACGGCCATAAGCTATCTATTTTCCGATTTTTTATTATTGATCCTTAAAGGAGTGCGGCACATGTCAAAAGGGCATTCGCTACAAGACCCTTACTTGAATACTTTACGTAAAGAGAAAGTTGGGGTTTCCATCTATCTGGTCAACGGCATCAAGCTGCAAGGTACGATCGAGTCGTTCGACCAATTCGTTATCCTGCTGAAAAACACCGTCAGCCAGATGGTTTACAAGCACGCTATCTCGACAGTCGTTCCAGTTCGTCCAATCCGTCTGCCTAGCGCAGCAGGTGATGAACAGGGTGACGCTGAGCCAGGTAACGCCTGATAGGAGTCTCCTTTGTTCTTTGAGCGCCACGGTGGTGGTGAGCGAGTAATCCTCGTTCACTTGGATGGACAGGACCCTGAGGCGCGCGAAGATCCGCAGGAGTTTCAGGAGTTGGCAAATTCGGCCGGCGCCGAGACCGTTGCGTTTTTTAACGTACCGCGTCATCGGCCAACCGCCAAATACCTGATTGGCAGCGGCAAGGTCGAGGAACTGCGCGACCTGGTTCATGCCGAAGAAGCTGATCTGGTGATCTTCAATCACACCCTCACGCCCAGTCAGGAACGTAACCTCGAACGTGTTTTCGAGTGTCGCGTGATCGACCGTACCGGTCTGATTCTCGATATTTTCGCCCAACGCGCCCGTACCCATGAAGGCAAGCTCCAGGTTGAACTGGCTCAGCTTGACCACATGAGCACGCGCCTGGTTCGCGGCTGGACTCACCTTGAGCGTCAGGGTGGCGGTATCGGCATGCGTGGCCCGGGCGAAACCCAGTTGGAAACCGACCGGCGTCTGCTGCGGGTTCGCCTGCGCCAGATCAAGGGCCGCCTGGAAAAAGTGCGCAGCCAACGTGAACAGTCGCGACGTGGCCGTTCCCGTGCGGATATCCCAACGGTGTCGTTGGTGGGTTACACCAACGCCGGCAAATCCACGCTGTTCAATAACGTGACCCAGTCGGATGTGTACGCGGCCGACCAGCTGTTCGCCACCCTCGACCCGACCCTGCGGCGTCTGGACATCGACGACCTGGGGCCGATTGTGCTGGCCGATACCGTGGGTTTCATTCGTCACCTGCCCCACAAGCTCGTCGAGGCATTTCGGTCTACGCTCGAAGAGTCGAGCAATTCCGACCTGCTGTTGCACGTGATCGATGCGGCCGAACCGGATCGCATGTTGCAGATTGAACAGGTCATGGTGGTGCTGGGCGAGATTGGCGCCCAGGACTTGCCGATCCTCGAGGTCTATAACAAACTCGATTTGCTTGAAGGCGTTGAGCCACAAATCCAGCGCGACGAGAACGGCAAGCCCCAGCGGGTCTGGCTGTCGGCGCGAGATGGCAGTGGCTTGGAGCTGCTGGAACAAGCCATTGCCGAATTGCTCGGCAGCGATTTGTTCGTCGGCACCTTGCGCTTGCCGCAGCGTTTTGCTCGACTGCGTGCACAGTTTTTCGAGTTGGGCGCGGTACAGAAAGAAGAACACGACGAAGAAGGTGTCAGCTTGCTGGCTGTTCGATTGCCACGTTCGGAGCTCAATCGGCTGGTCAGCCGAGAGGGTGTTGTACCGGCAGAGTTCATCGAACAACACACTTTGCAATAAAAGCCTGAGAAAGCGGTTGTGCCGCAGTAGCAGGCATTCTGTAGCATTGGTCGGCGCGCCGTGGGTGCGTCTTTGCTTTATCAGATGGAGAGCGCTATGGCTTGGAATGAGCCGGGTGGCAACTCGAATAATCAGGATCCTTGGGGTGGTAAGCGCCGCAATAATGGCGACCGCAAGGGGCCACCGGATCTCGACGAGGCCTTCCGAAAGCTGCAGGAAAGCCTGAATGGGTTGTTCGGTGGTGGAAAAAAACGCGGTGGTGACGACGGCGGTCGCACAAGCAAGGGCGGTGGCTATGGCCTGCTGGGCCTGGGCCTTGTCGTGCTGGCGGCCGTATGGCTCTACAGTGCCGTGTACGTGGTGGACGAGCAGGAGCAAGCCGTGGTGCTGCGTTTCGGCAAGTACTACGAGACTGTCGGCCCGGGCCTGAATATCTATTTCCCGCCGATCGACAAGAAGTACATGGAGAACGTGACGCGTGAGCGTGCGTACACCAAGCAGGGCCAGATGCTGACCGAAGACGAGAACATCGTCGAAGTGCCGCTGACCGTGCAGTACAAGATCAGCAACCTGCAAGACTTCGTGCTGAACGTTGATCAGCCGGAAATCAGCCTGCAACACGCAACCGAAAGTGCCCTGCGCCACGTGGTGGGTTCCACCGCCATGGACCAGGTGCTCACCGAAGGTCGTGAGTTGATGGCCAGCGAAATCAAGGAGCGTCTGCAACGCTTCCTCGACACTTACCGCACCGGTATCACCGTTACTCAGGTGAACGTACAGAGCGCAGCGGCACCGCGTGAAGTGCAGGAAGCCTTTGACGACGTGATCCGTGCACGTGAAGACGAGCAGCGTTCGCGCAACCAGGCTGAAACCTATGCCAACGGCGTTGTGCCGGAAGCCCGTGGTCAGGCCCAGCGCATCCTTGAAGATGCCAACGGTTACCGCGACGAAGTGGTCTCCCGCGCCAAGGGTGAGGCAGATCGTTTCACCAAGCTGGTCGCCGAGTACCGCAAGGCACCTGAAGTGACCCGCGAGCGTCTGTACCTGGACACCATG
The DNA here is from genome assembly GCF_003408955.1 of Pseudomonas sp. GL93. Taxonomy (NCBI): domain Bacteria; kingdom Pseudomonadati; phylum Pseudomonadota; class Gammaproteobacteria; order Pseudomonadales; family Pseudomonadaceae; genus Pseudomonas; species Pseudomonas sp. GL93. The sequence goes on along the minus strand of NZ_NKRF01000071.1, from coordinate 74,971 downwards.
CAGGAAGTCTTCAGCAACACCAGCAAGGTTCTCGTGACCGGCAGCAAAGGTGGGCAGAACAACCTGCTGTACCTGCCGCTGGACAAGATGATCGAAGGTGGTCGTAGCGGCGCCAGTGCACCGTCCACCGGTTCGAATGCCGCTGCCAACGAAGCGAGCGCCCGTGCGGCCGCTGACTTGCTGCAACAGCAAACACGTACCAGGGAGAGCCGTTGATGAGCAATAAATCGCTGACCGCCCTGATTGTGGGCGTCGTCGTGGTCATCGCTGCCTGGAACTGCTTCTACATCGTCGCTCAGACCGAGCGTGCGGTGCTGCTGCAATTCGGTCGCGTGGTCCAGGCGGATGTCCAGCCGGGCCTGCATGTGAAAGTCCCCTACGTCAACCAGGTGCGCAAGTTCGACGCCCGCCTGATGACCCTGGATGCACCGACACAGCGCTTCCTGACCCTGGAAAAGAAAGCCGTGATGGTTGACGCCTACGCCAAGTGGCGCGTCAAGGATGCCGAGCGCTTCTACACCGCGACTTCCGGCCTCAAGCAGATTGCTGACGAACGTTTGTCCCGTCGTCTGGAATCGGGCCTGCGTGACCAGTTTGGTAAGCGCACCCTGCACGAGGTGGTATCCGGTGAACGTGATGCGCTGATGGCTGACATCACCCGCTCGCTGAACACCATGGCGGAAAAAGAGCTGGGTATCGAAGTGGTCGACGTTCGCGTCAAGGCCATTGACCTGCCCAAGGAAGTAAACCGCAGCGTGTTCGAGCGTATGAGCACCGAGCGTGAGCGTGAAGCGCGTGAGCACCGTGCCAAGGGTAACGAGTTGGCTGAAGGTATCCGTGCCGATGCCGACCGTCAGCGTCGTGTACTGCTGGCAGAAGCCTATCGTGAGTCTGAAGAGGCGCGTGGTGATGGCGATGCTCAAGCTGCGGCGATCTACGCCAAGGCCTACGGCCAGGACCAGGAGTTCTACGCGTTCTACCGTAGCCTGCGCGCCTACCGTGAAAGCTTCGCGAACAAAACCGACGTACTGGTGCTGGACCCAAGCAGCGACTTCTTCCGCTACCTGGAAAAGTCCAAGTAACCAGCCCGTGATTCTGTAAGGCGCACTCCGTCGGGCGGCTAAAATGCCTGGCGGGGTGATCCTTTCAGAAAACGGGTGTATGATGCGGCAGCCGGGAAATTCCCGGCTTTTTTGCGTCTGCATGTTTGATTCGGCAGGCGTGACAGGTTTTTCGAGGAAAGTGCCCGACGAGGCCGTTTGCAGGCCGTTCGTCACGTCGCTCTTGCGCGTGGTTTATGCAAGGGGCGGGTATTTTCTGCTTCACTCAAGGCTCGGCCGAGGGCTGGCCGCCCGGATCAAAGGGGAATGGCGTAATGGCAACGGTAGACCGCTGGCTGCTGCCAGATGGCATCGAAGAAGTACTGCCACCAGAAGCTGCGCGCATTGAAGTAGCGCGTCGCCAGGTGTTGGATCTGTTCCAGAGCTGGGGTTACGAGTTTGTCGTGACTCCCCATATCGAGTACCTGGAATCCCTGCTGACCGGCGCGGGCCAGGACCTGGATCTGCGCACCTTCAAGGTCATCGACCCGCAATCGGGCCGGCAAATGGGGTTCCGTGCCGACATCACGCCGCAAGTGGCGCGCATCGATGCGCACACCCTGCGTCGCGAAGGCCCGAGCCGCCTGTGCTACGCAGGCAGCGTACTGCATGCCCAGCCGCGCGCCTTGTCGTCTTCCCGTAGCCCGATCCAGTTGGGCGCCGAGTTGTACGGCGATGCCAGCCCGAGCAGCGATGTTGAAGTGATCAGCCTGATGCTGGCCATGCTGCAACTGGCGGATGTGCCGGATGTGCACATGGACCTGGGCCACGTCGGTATCTACCGTGGCCTGGCGCGCGCAGCCGGGTTGTCCGGTGAAGTGGAGCAACAGTTGTTCGATGCCCTGCAGCGCAAGGCGATCGATGAAGTGATCGCCCTCACCGAGGGAGTGCCTGCCGAGCTGGCTGGCATGCTGCGGGCGCTGGTAGACCTGTGCGGCGGCCGTGAAGTGCTGGTGGCTGCGCGTGAGCGCCTGGCCAATGCGCCGGCACCGGTATTGGCAGCACTGGATGATGTGCTGGCAATTGCCGAGCGCCTGTCGGCACGGTTCCCGGAGCTGCCGCTGTATTTTGATCTGGGTGAATTGCGCGGCTACCACTACCACACCGGTGTGGTGTTCGCGGTATTCGTCCCGGGTGTTGGCCAGGCCATCGCCCAAGGTGGTCGCTATGACGATATCGGCGCCGACTTCGGTCGTGCGCGTCCGGCCACTGGTTTTTCCACCGATTTGAAAACCCTGGTGACCCTGGGGCGTGCTGAGGTCGAGCTGCCGTCTGGTGGCATCTGGATGCCCGACAGTACGGACGCAGCGCTCTGGCAGCAGGTTTGCCAGTTACGCCGTGAGGGTCAGCGTGTAGTCCAGGCCTTGCCTGGGCAGCCATTGGCCGCCGCCCGTGAAGCGGACTGCGACCGGCAATTGATTCAGCAGAACGGGCTTTGGCAAGTATCGCCACTGGCTTCTTGAGTTTTCCTGCCGGCCATCGCCGGCACCAAGTTTGCGCGAATGAGGACAAGTGTTATGGGTAAGAATGTCGTAGTCCTGGGCACCCAATGGGGTGATGAGGGCAAAGGCAAGATCGTTGATCTGCTGACCGAACATGCTGCCGCCGTAGTGCGCTACCAAGGTGGCCACAACGCTGGACACACCCTGGTCATCGATGGCGAAAAAACCGTCTTGCACCTGATCCCGTCGGGTGTCCTGCGCGAAGGCGTGCAGTGCCTGATCGGCAACGGCGTGGTGGTCGCACCTGACGCCCTGCTGCGCGAGATCACCAAGCTGGAAGAAAAAGGCGTACCGGTGCGCGAGCGCCTGCGTATCAGCCCGTCCTGCCCGCTGATCCTGTCCTTCCACGTTGCGCTGGACCAGGCCCGTGAAAAGGCGCGTGGCGAGCTGAAGATCGGCACCACCGGTCGCGGCATCGGCCCGGCCTACGAAGACAAGGTCGCACGTCGTGGCCTGCGTGTGGGCGACCTGCTCAACATGCCGCGCTTTGAAGACAAGCTGCGTGAACTGGTGGATTACCACAACTTCATGTTGGTGGGTTACTACAAAGAGCCAGCCATCGAGTTTGAAAAGACCCTGGCCGAGTGCAAGGAATACGCTGAGCTGCTCAAGCCGCTGATGCTGGATGTGACGGCCGAGCTGCACGACCTGCGTCGCGCTGGCAAAGACATCATGTTCGAAGGTGCCCAGGGTTCGTTGCTGGACATCGACCACGGTACCTACCCGTACGTGACCAGCTCCAACACCACCGCTGGCGGCGTTGCCACCGGTTCTGGCGTTGGCCCGATGTTCCTGGACTACATCCTGGGTATCACCAAGGCCTACACCACTCGCGTAGGTTCGGGCCCGTTCCCGACTGAGCTGTTCGACGACGTCGGCGCGCACCTGGCCAAGCAAGGCCACGAATTCGGCGCCACCACTGGCCGTGCTCGTCGTTGCGGCTGGTTCGATGCCGTTATCCTGCGTCGTGCTATCGATGTGAACAGCATCTCGGGCATCTGCCTGACCAAGCTGGACGTACTCGACGGTCTGGAAACCATCAACATCTGCACTGGCTACAAAGATGCTGAAGGTAACGACGTTGCCCCGACCGACGCTGACAGCTACGTGGGCCTGCAGCCTGTGTACGAAGAAGTGCCGGGTTGGACTGAATCGACCGTGGGCGCCAAGACCCTGGAAGAGCTGCCAGCCAACGCTCGTGCTTACATCAAGCGCGTCGAAGCGTTGATTGGCGCGCCGATCGATATTATTTCGACGGGCCCGGACCGCAACGAGACCATCGTTCTGCGTCACCCGTTCGCCTAATAAGCTGTTGATGTAAAAAGCAATGGGCTCCTTCGGGAGCCCTTTGTCGTTTCTGCCTGGCAAGCGGCACGACCCTTGCTGTGTTTCCCTCTTTCGAGGTGCTATCAAATTAGTGGCACCCGTGGTGGAGGGATTTCCAGTGTCTGCCGTTCTCTCGTTGTTACAAAGCCGTCTGTTGCGGCCCGTGTTCGTTACCCTTGGTATCGCTCTTTTGGTGCAAGTGCTGGTGGCTGTCGCTCTGACGCGGAGCACGGTGACGGCGCTGGAAGCCGATTTGGGCAATCGACTGGGCATAGATAGCCAGAAGTTGTCTGGCGAACTGGCCCAGGCTGGCAAGGAAGTCACGTCCAGCCTGGACAGCCTGTCCGCCAGCACGCGCCAGCGACTGACAGCCGGGCTTTCCACGCGCTTGCAGGAAGAGCAAAAGCAGTTGCGTGCGACGCTGGAAAAAGACCTGCAGGACTCCGCCAATGACATGGCGCAACTGCTGGCCTCGGTCGCGCCCCGTGCCATGTGGGACAGTGACGTGCCGACCCTTTCAGAGTTTGCCCGCCGGGCCCAGCGCAACCCCAATGTGCTGTTTGTGGTGTATGACGACGCCGCAGGCGAGCACCTGACCCGATACCTGAACCGCGAAAACCCGATCAACCAGGCCCTGCTGGCAAAGGGCGCAGGGGAGCGTGCCCTGGACAAGGTGCTGAACGCGGCCAAGACGGACTCTTCCGTGTACTACGTTGAAGCCTCCATCAGCCCCAACGGTGTGGAAATCGGCAAGGTGCGCATGGGCGTGTCGACCGCGATGGTTGAAGCCGACCTGCAAGCCTTGGATAAGCGCTTTGCCGCGCTGATCGCCAGCGGCGATCAACTGGTGGGCGACAGCCTCAAGGGCGCCGCAGCTGACAGCGCCAGCGCCATGGGCGCCCGACTGCAATCGGCGCAAGCCACTGCCACGCAAATGACGGCCAACACCGCCGCCGCCGTGCAAGAAGCGGCGGGCACCCTGCGCTGGCGTATCGGCATGGGCCTGGCACTGGTGGGGCTTGGCGTATTGCTGCTGATCGCTATTGTGCTGGGCCGGCGCGTGGTCAATCGCTTGAAGCTGCTGATTGCCGCGATGGATGACCTGGCGGCCGGCGAGGGCGACCTCACCAAGCGCGTGCAGATCAACAGCAAGGATGAAATCGGTGATATGGCCTCGGCGGTCAATCGCTTTGTGGATAAGTTGCAGCCCATCGTGCGCGAGGCAGGCGACGTGGCCCAGCGTACTGGCGTGGAAATCGGCGCCATGACGTTACGCAATGCTGGCGCCGATGCGGCGGCCGGCTTGCAGCGTGATGAAGTGGCCGAGAGTTTGCGCGCTTTGTCGCAAATGGCCGATGAGGCCCAGGCTGAAAGCCACGCCATGCAGGCGGCGTTACAGCAGGTGGTGGATATTCGTCAGGCTACGGACGAAAACTCGCGCACTTCGGCTGAAGTCGGCAGCTTGATTGAGGCGCTGGCGGGGCAGGTCCAGGCCGGCTCCCAGGTAATCGAGCGCCTGGCGCAGCAAAGCGAGCAAATCGAGGTCGTGCTCACCGTGATTCATGGCATCGCCGAGCAAACCAACCTGCTTGCCCTCAACGCGGCCATCGAGGCGGCACGGGCTGGCGAGACTGGGCGCGGCTTTGCGGTGGTGGCCGATGAAGTGCGTGCGCTGGCCAGCAAGACTCAAAGCTCCACTGGCGATATCCAGGCGCATATCGTGGCATTGCAGCAGGGCGCGCGTGAGGCGGTGGAAACCATCGGAAAGGCGGGGCGCCAGGCCAATGAGGGCTTGCTGGTGCTGCGCGACAGCGTGCGCCTTCAGCAGACGGTGCAGGCTTCTGTGGAGCAGGTGCATGCGGCGATTGGCCTGGCGACGCGTGCGGCCGAGCATCAAGCCCAGGGCGCGCATGCGGTGCGTGGGCGCGTGGAGGTGATCCATGCCCAGGCCGAGCGAGCGGCGCAGGCGGTGGGGGAGACGACGGCCAGTGGCAAGGGGCTGGATGGGTTGGCGGCGCAGTTGAAGGCGAGCTTGGGGCAGTTCAGGGCGTGAGGTTGCCAGGGAGGGCCCCTTCGCGAGCAAGCCCGCTCCCACATTTTGAAATGCATTCCAAATGTGGGAGCGGGCTTGCTCGCGAAAGCGGTTTCAGCGGCTCAAATACATCCGCGTCGTAAGCAGATACACCGGCAACCCCGACACCAATATCAACAACGCCGCATACGGCGCCGCCGCCGCAAATTCCACATTCGAGGTATGCGCCCAAACGGCCGTCGCCAAGGTATTCAGCCCGGTCGGGCTCAGCAGCAATGTCGCCGTCAATTCCTTCATCGCATCCAGGAACACCAACGCAAACGCAGCCCCTAGCGCCGGAAAGATAATGGGCAACGTCACGCGGCAAAAAGCACTGAACGACGAGGCGCCCAAAGTGCGTGCCGCCTCTTCCAATTGTGGCGCAGCCTTGTTCAGCGCTGTACGAATCGGCGCCTGTGCCAACGGCAAAAACAGCAGCGCATAAGCAATCAGCAGTAATGCCGAGGTCTGGTACAGCGCCGGCACGTAATGCAGGGCGAAATACACCAGGGTCAGCGCAATCACCAGTCCGGGCAGGGCATGCAGTAGATACGGCAAGCGTTCGGCCCAAATTGCCAACTGCCCTTTGTAGCGCACCACCAGCAGCCCAACCGGCACTGCCAGTACCAGGCACAGTGCGGCGCCGCCCAGGGAGAGCGCCAGGGATGACAGCAGCGCCTCGCTGATCTCGGCCATCGGAAACGCAGCCGACGAACCGACGGCCAACCAATAGCCGAGCATGCCCAGCGGGATACCGCTGCCGATGATCGCCAATACCAGGCAATACACCTGGCCCAATGGTGCCCACTTGCCCAGTTGAACCTGCCCGGCGTGTCGCGCCGCGCCCTGGCCGATACGCACGTGCCGGCCTTTGCCGCGTACACGCAGTTCCAGCCATAGCAGGGTCAGGCACATCACCAGTAGCACTGCCGAGAGCATCGCCGCATTGGCATTGCTGAACTCCAGTTCGAACTGCTGGTAGATCGCGGTGGTGAAGGTCTGCAACCCGATGATCGACAGCGCGCCGAATTCCACCAGCATGTGCAGTGCGATCAATAGTGAGCCGGCCAGCAGCGATGGCCACAGCAGCGGGAGTGTGATGCGAAAGAATACGCCCCAGCGATTAAGCCCCAGCGTGCGGGCCGATTCTTCCAGGGAGGGGTCAAGATTGCGCAGCGTTGCCGCCACCGGCAGAAACACCAGTGGGTATTTGGACAGGCTCATCACCAGGATCGCGCCGCCGAGCCCCTCGAACTGGGCGCTCAGCGACACCCAGGTAAAACTGCTGACAAACGCCGGCACCGCAAACGGCAGGCACAGGATCACGCCCCAGATGCGCCGTCCTGGCAGGTTGCTGCGTTCCAGCAGCCAGGCCAGGGACAGGCCGATCACGCCGCAGGTCAGGGTTACGCCGACCATCAATGCCAGCGTGTTGCGCAGCAGCCCGAACACATAAGGCCGCCACAGTAGATGCACCGCCTCCGTCCAGCCCGCCTGCCAGGCTTTGAGCCCGACATAGGCGAGCGGCAACAGGCTCAGGCCAACCAGCAACAGCACGGGCAGCAGCAGCCAGATCGACGGGCGTTTGCGACGGGGCGTGAACCCCGCGACGGAAAGCGATGGGTTCATCAATTCAGGCCAACGTCACGTTCCAGTTCCAGGGCTTCTTCGGCGTTGCCCAGGTCTGCGGGGGTGACCTTTGGTGGCTGCAACTCGCTAAATGGCTTGAGGCCGCGGTTCGATTCCATGCCCTTGCGCAGCGGGTACTCGGCCGACGTGTTGGTGATCACGCGCTGGCCTTCTTCGCTGGCCATGAATGCCAGCAGTTGCTGGGCTTCTTTGGGATGCTTGCTGGATTTGAGTGCGGCAGCGGAGGACACGGTGATCAGACCGCCCGCATCACCATCGGTGAAGTAGTGCAGCTGGGAGTCCAGATTGGTTTTTTCCTTTTTCAGGGCAAACCAGTAGTAGTTGTTCACCAGTACGGTGGCCACTTCGCCGTTTTCCACGGCCTTGAGGGCGACCATATTGTTGCTGTACACCTTGCCGAAGGCGCGCAGGCCGGTCAGCCATTCTTCCGCGGCTTCGCGACCGTGCAGCTTGATGATCGCCACGGCTTGTTCCTGGAACGCGCCGCTGGTGGGGACGAAACCGACCTTGCCTTGCCACTCGGGGCCGGCGAAATCCAGTACCGACTTGGGCAAGTCTTTTTCCGCAATCAATTTGGGGTTGAAGGCTACGACGCGGGTGCGTGCGGTCACGCCCATCCAATCGCCGTTTTTGCCCACGTAATCCTTGGGCAGCACATCGAGGGTGCTGGCATCGATTTTTGCCAACAAGCCTTGCTCGCCGAGTTTGTTCAGGGGCGGTGATTCTTCGGTGTAGATGACGTCGGCAGGGGAGCGCTCACCTTCTTCGACGACCTGGCTGGCCAGCTGGTTGCTGCTGCCTTTGCGCACGTTGACGTGGATGCCGGTCTTGGCTTCGAAGGCCTTGGCGAGTTCATCGCCGACTTCTTTGTGCTGGCCGTTGTATAAGGTCAGGGAGACCTTGTCGGCAGATTGGGCGGCGGGCGAGAGCAGGGTCAGGCTGAGTAGGGTGAGGGTCAGGCCGCGCAGAAGGGATGTCTTGAGTCGGTTGTCACGGATCATCATCCGAAGTGTTCCTCGCTTATATGCAACAAATCATTGCAAGGATAAACGATAAATCTTCTCAAGTGCGGATGAGGGGGAAATCATCGGGGATGTTTTCAAACCCCGGAAACGAAAAAACCCGCTTTCGCGGGTTTGATCTGAATTTGGTGCCCAGGAGAAGACTCGAACTTCCACGACCTTGCGATCACCAGCACCTGAAGCTGGCGTGTCTACCAATTTCACCACCTGGGCATTATCTAACAACGTTGCCGCTGTTGATGGGGCGAACTATACGGCGGGGCTTTTGATCTGTAAACCCCTGATTCGAAAAATATAAATCTATTTTTCCGTTAAAAATCAAAGGCCTGAAACGAAAAAACCCGCTTTCGCGGGTTTGATCTGAATTTGGTGCCCAGGAGAAGACTCGAACTTCCACGACCTTGCGATCACCAGCACCTGAAGCTGGCGTGTCTACCAATTTCACCACCTGGGCAGCATCAACAACGTTGCCGTCGTCGATGGCGCGCACTATACGGAGCGATATTTGAGCTGTAAACCCCTGCCATGAAAAAAGCCTGGAAAATTTCGCCAGTGGTCGTGCAAGGTGCGCGCCGGGGGTCGCAAAGGGCTTTTAAACGCTTGTTGATACCTGAAATTTCCCGTTTCAATACGCGTATGCCAAACTAACCCGCATATAGACAAGGTGAAAACTCTCTAATGGCCGATTGGCAGTCCCTCGATCCCGAGGCCGCTCGTGAAGCGGAAAAATATGAAAACCCTATTCCTAGCCGCGAACTGATCCTGGCGCACCTCGCCGATCGTGGTTCGCCTGCTAGCCGTGAGCAGCTGGTTGAAGAATTCGGTCTGACCACCGAAGACCAGCTCGAAGCCCTGCGCCGCCGTCTGCGTGCGATGGAGCGCGATGCTCAATTGATCTACACCCGTCGTGGCACTTACGCGCCGGTCGACAAGCTCGACCTGATCCTGGGTCGCATTGCCGGCCACCGTGACGGCTTCGGCTTCCTGATCCCGGACGACGGCAGCGACGACCTGTTCATGAGCCCGGCGCAAATGCGTCTGGTGTTCGATGGCGACCGTGCCCTGGCGCGGGTTTCTGGCCTGGACCGCCGTGGTCGTCGTGAAGGCGTGATCGTCGAAGTGGTGTCCCGAGCCCACGAATCTATCGTTGGCCGTTACTTCGAGGAAGGCGGCATCGGCTTCGTGGTTCCGGATAACCCGAAGGTGCAGCAGGAAGTGCTGATTACCCCGGGCCGCAATGGCGCCGCCAAGGTCGGTCAGTTCGTCGAGGTGAAAATCACCCACTGGCCTACTGCGCGCTTCCAGCCCCAGGGCGATATCGTTGAAGTGGTCGGCAACTACATGGCGCCGGGCATGGAAATCGACGTCGCCTTGCGCACCTACGATATTCCTCACGTCTGGCCTGAGGCCGTGCTCAAAGAAGCCGCCAAGCTCAAGCCGGAAGTCGAAGAGAAAGACAAAGAAAAACGCATCGACCTGCGTCATCTGCCGTTCGTCACCATTGACGGCGAAGATGCCCGCGACTTCGACGATGCGGTCTACTGCGAAGCCAAGCCTGGCAAACTGCGCCTGTTCTCCGGCGGTTGGAAGTTGTACGTTGCGATTGCCGACGTCTCCAGTTACGTGAAGATCGGTTCGGCCCTGGATAACGAAGCCCAGGTACGCGGCAACTCCGTGTACTTCCCAGAGCGCGTGATCCCGATGCTGCCCGAGCAGCTGTCCAACGGCCTGTGCTCCCTGAACCCCAAAGTCGACCGTTTGGCCATGGTGTGCGAGATGACCATCTCCAAAACCGGCGAAATGACCGACTACCAGTTCTACGAAGCGGTGATCCACTCCCAGGCACGCCTGACCTATAACAAGGTCAGCACCATCCTGGAAACGCCGAAGACCAGCGAAGCCAAGGCCCTGCGTACCGAATACGCTGGCGTGGTGCCGCACCTCAAGCAGCTGTACTCGCTGTACAAGGTGTTGCTGGGTGCCCGTCATACCCGCGGCGCGATCGATTTTGAAACCCAGGAAACCCGGATTGTCTTCGGCTCCGAGCGCAAGATTGCGGCGATCACCCCGACCACCCGTAACGACGCGCACAAGCTGATCGAGGAGTGCATGCTGGCGGCCAACGTGGCCACTGCCGAGTTCCTCAAGAAGCACGAAATTCCTGCGTTGTACCGCGTGCACGACGGCCCTCCGCCGGAGCGCCTGGAAAAACTTCGCGCCTTCCTCGGCGAGCTCGGCCTGTCCCTGCACAAAGGCAAGGACGGCCCGACGCCGAAGGACTACCAGGCCCTGCTGGCCAGCATCAAGGACCGTCCGGATTACCACGTGATCCAGACCGTGATGCTGCGCTCGCTGAGCCAGGCGGTGTACAGCGCCGATAACCAGGGCCACTTCGGCCTGAATTACGAGGCGTACACCCACTTCACTTCGCCGATCCGCCGTTACCCGGATTTGCTCACGCACCGGGCGATCCGCAGCGTGATCCATTCCAAGCAGAACACCCCGCACGTCAAGCGCGCCGGTGCCATGACCATTCCGAAAGCACGGATCTACCCGTACGACGAAGCGGCCCTGGAACAGCTGGGCGAGCAGTGCTCCATGAGCGAGCGCCGCGCCGACGAAGCCACCCGCGACGTAGTGAACTGGCTTAAGTGCGAGTTCATGAAGGATCGTGTAGGCGAGTCGTTCCCGGGTGTGATCACCGCCGTGACCGGCTTTGGCCTGTTCGTCGAGCTGACCGACATCTACGTCGAGGGCCTGGTGCATGTCACCGCCTTGCCGGGTGACTATTACCACTTCGATCCTGTGCATCACCGCCTGGCGGGCGAGCGCACCGGTCGTAGCTTCCGCTTGGGTGATACCGTTGAAGTGCAGGTCATGCGTGTCGACCTCGACGAGCGCAAGATCGACTTCGGCATGCCTGACAAGCCGGCTGAGCCTGCGGGTCGTAAGAAACGTGGTGAAACCACAGCGCCTGCGTCCAAAGGCAAAGCAGCCACCGCAAAAACCACGGCCGAGCCTGGACCTGCCAAGGCCGGTCGTCGTTCTTCTGCCAAGGAAAAGGCCCCTGAAGCCTACCGCCCAAGCGACGCGGCGGCGAAAAACGCCGAGCTGCGCAAGAGCCGCGAGTTGAAGCAGCAGCTGCTCAACGAAGCCAAAAGCGGTGGTAAAGCGGCGTCTGGGGGAAAGTCCCACGGGGCGGAAAAGCCGTCGAGCAAGCCAAGTAAACACCGTAAAGGCCCGCCAAAAGCGGGTTCGGCTCCCGCAAAAAGCGGCGGGTCGCGCAAACCTAAGGCCAAGTCATGAGTCTGGAAAAAATCTACGGCGTGCACGCCGTAGAAGCACTGCTGCGTCACCACCCCAAGCGCGTCAAGCAGGTGTGGTTGGCCGAAGGTCGCAGCGAGCCGCGCGTACAGGCGCTGGTCGAGTTGGCCACGCAGAATAAGGTTGCCATCGGCCAGGCCGAGCGTCGTGAAATGGACGTGTGGGTCGAAGGCGTTCACCAGGGCGTGGTGGCCGACGTCAGCCCGAGCCAGGTGTGGGGCGAGGCGATGCTCGACGAGCTGCTCGACCGTACCGAAGGCGCACCGTTGCTTTTGGTGCTGGACGGCGTGACCGACCCGCACAACCTCGGGGCCTGCCTGCGTTCGGCGGATGCTGCCGGTGCGCTGGCGGTGATCGTGCCCAAGGACAAGTCCGCGACCCTGACGCCGGTTGTGCGTAAGGTCGCCTGCGGCGCGGCGGAAGTGATTCCGCTGGTGGCCGTGACCAACCTGGCGCGTACCCTGGAGAAGCTCCAGCAGCGCGGCCTGTGGGTAGTGGGCACGGCGGGGGAGGCCGAGGTCAGCATCTATGACCAGGACCTCACCGGCCCGACCATCCTGATCATGGGCGCCGAAGGCAAAGGCATGCGCCGTTTGACCCGTGAGCATTGCGATTACCTGGTGCACCTGCCGATGGCCGGTAGCGTCAGCAGCCTCAATGTGTCGGTTGCGACGGGTGTTTGCCTGTTTGAAGCCCAGCGTCAGCGTGGTGCGAAAGCCAAGGCCAAACCCAAGAAGTAATCAACATGTGGGGCTTGTCCCAATCCTAATGTAGGAGCGAGCTTGCTCGCGAAAAGCGTCAACGATAACGCGGGCTTCCTGAATGAGCGCGGTGTCTGTGAGTTTTTCGCGAGCAAGCTCGCTCCTACATTTGTGTTTGTGGTGCTTGGGGTTGTTCAAATAATCACCAATCACCTTGCGCCCGTTCTCCCCCTTCTCTACAATTGCGCCCCTTGCCTTCCTGGCAGGCACTGATGTGCCTCCCCTGCGGTAAGATCCATAAGTGTCATTCACTCCTTGTCTGACCGTTTTTGAGCGGCAGGCTACAACCCGTAAGGAGCATTCATGCGTCATTACGAAATCATCTTTTTGGTCCACCCGGATCAAAGCGAGCAAGTCGGCGGCATGGTTGAGCGTTACACCAAGCTGATCGAAGAAGACGGCGGCAAAATCCACCGTCTGGAAGATTGGGGCCGTCGTCAACTGGCCTACGCAATCAACAATGTTCACAAGGCTCACTACGTGATGCTGAACGTTGAGTGCACTGGCAAGGCCCTGGCCGAGCTGGAAGACAACTTCCGCTACAACGATGCAGTGATCCGTAACCTGGTCATCCGTCGCGAAGAAGCCGTTACCGGCCAATCCGAGATGCTCAAGGCTGAAGAAAACCGCAGTGAGCGCCGTGAGCGTCGCGATCGTCCTGAGCACGAAGGCGCTGAAAGCGCTGAAGGCGAAGAGAACGACAGCGATAACGCTGACGAGTAATCCACGGACCTTATTAAGGAGCCTATCAAATGGCACGTTTCTTCCGTCGTCGTAAATTCTGCCGCTTCACCGCTGAAGACGTGAAAGAGATCGATTACAAAGATCTCAACACTCTGAAAGCCTACGTATCCGAGACCGGCAAAATCGTTCCAAGCCGTATCACCGGTACCAAAGCACGTTATCAGCGTCAGCTGGCCACCGCTATCAAGCGCGCCCGCTTCCTGGCCCTGCTGGCCTACACCGACAGCCACGGCCGCTGAGACCGGGCAGTCGACAAGTAGTAAGGGATTGAATGCATGCGCGCCTTAGCTGAGTTCATCATGCGCGGTCGCGTGCAGGCCACTCTGGTAGTGGCTGGATGTGCGGCATTGCCGTTGCTTTATTGGTTGGGTGCTGCCGCAGGTTGCCTTGTGCTACTGCGGCGCGGTTTGAAGGACGCCCTTGGCGTTCTTGCCCTGGGTTTGTTGCCAGCCTTGATCTGGTGGCTGCAAATGGGTGATCCACGGGTACTTCTGGTACTGCTGGGGTCATCGAGCCTTGCGTTGGTTTTGCGCGCAAGTGAGTCCTGGGTCCGCACGCTGCTGGTCAGCGTGGCATTGGGGTTGGTGTACTCAGTGATGCTTGGCGCGGCTTTCCGCCCGCAGATCGAGGCGCTGGCGCAGGAGATCGTCAAGATCCTGCCGTTGGCCCTCGGGGATCTCTACCAGCATTTGTCGGTAGATGAGCGAGCGCGGTTTGCGTCACTGATTGCGCCGGTCCTGACTGGCCTGATTGCGGCTTTGTTGCAGGTCGTCAGCGTGCTGAGCCTGATTCTTGGGCGTTATTGGCAGGCGTTGTTGTACAACCCGGGTGGTTTTGGTCGCGAGTTTCGCAGTATCAGAATCCCAGCGGGGCCAGCGATGTTGCTGCTGGCGTGCATGGTTGTCGGGCCGAACTTCGGCCCACAGATGGCCTTGCTGGCGCCGATTTGCAGCGTACCGCTGGTGTTTGCCGGGCTGGCCCTGATTCATGGGCTTGCCGCGCAAAAGCGACTGGCCAGGTTCTGGCTGGTGGGGTTGTACGTCACGCTGTTGCTGTTCATGCAGCTGATCTATCCGTTACTCGTGGTCTTGGCCATTGTTGACAGCCTGATTGATTTTCGCGGTCGTCTGGCGTCGAAAGACGCCGATAACGCGAACGGTGAAGGTTAAAAGTTAGAGGATTTTCACATGCAACTGATCCTTCTGGAAAAAGTCGCCAACCTGGGCAACCTGGGCGACAAAGTGAACGTTAAGGCCGGCTACGGTCGTAACTACCTGCTGCCATACGGCAAAGCCACCGCTGCAACCGCTGCCAACCTGGCTGCGTTTGAAGAGCGTCGTGCTGAGCTGGAAAAAGCCGCAGCAGACAAAAAAGCGTCGGCCGAAACTCGCGCTGCCCAACTGGCTGAGCTGGAAGTGACTATCACTGCCACCGCTGGTGACGAAGGCAAGCTGTTCGGTTCGATCGGCACCCACGACATCGCTGATGCACTGACCGCCTCCGGCGTTGAAGTGCAGAAGAGCGAAGTTCGTCTGCCGAACGGCACCATCCGCAACGTAGGCGAATTCGACGTAGCCGTGCACCTGCACGCCGAAGTTGAAGCCACCGTACGCGTTGTCGTGGTAGCTGCTTAAGTCGCACCTAACTGACTGGCACCTCGCGTGCCAGCCGGTTAACATCGGGCACGATCCTGTTTACAGGTCGTGCCTTTTGTTTTTCTACACACCCCAAATTTCAAGTGGCCATGAACGAAATCTCCGCTCCTGAGCAATACGATCTGCAAACCGCTGCCCTGAAGGTGCCGCCGCATTCCATCGAGGCCGAACAGGCCGTGCTCGGTGGCTTGATGCTGGACAACAACGCCTGGGAACGCGTGCTGGATCAAGTCTCGGACGGTGACTTCTATCGCCATGACCACCGCCTGATCTTCCGCGCTATCGCCAAGCTGGCCGACCAGAACTCACCGATCGACGTGGTAACCCTGGCCGAGCAGTTGGACAAGGAAGGCCAGACCTCCCAAGTGGGTGGCCTGGGCTACCTCGGTGAGCTGGCAAAAAACACGCCGTCCGTCGCCAACATCAAGGCCTATGCGCAGATCGTCCGCGAGCGGGCCACCCTGCGCCAGTTGATCGGCATCAGCACCGAAATCGCCGACAGCGCCTTCAACCCTGAAGGCCGCACCGCCGCCGAGATCCTTGACGAAGCCGAGCGCCAGATCTTCCAGATCGCCGAAGCACGGCCCAAGACCGGTGGCCCGGTCAGCGTCAACGACTTGCTGACCAAAGCCATCGACCGCATCGATACGCTGTTCAACACTGATGCTGCCATCACCGGTATTTCCACCGGCTACACCGACCTCGACGAGAAGACCAGCGGCCTGCAGCCGTCCGACCTGATCATCGTCGCCGGCCGTCCGTCCATGGGTAAGACCACCTTCGCGATGAACCTGGTGGAAAACGCCGTACTGCGCAGCGACAAGGCGGTATTGGTGTACTCCCTCGAAATGCCAGGCGAATCGCTGATCATGCGTATGCTTTCGTCCCTGGGTCGTATCGACCAGACCAAAGTGCGTTCCGGCCAGTTGGAAGACGACGATTGGCCGCGCTTGACCTCGGCGGTCAACCTGCTCAATGACCGCAAGCTGTTCATCGACGACACGGCCGGTATCAGCCCGTCCGAGATGCGTGCGCGTACCCGCCGCCTGGTACGTGAACACGGCGATATCGCCCTGATCATGATCGACTACCTGCAGTTGATGCAGATCCCGGGTTCCAGCGGCGATAACCGTACCAACGAGATTTCCGAAATCTCCCGGTCCCTCAAAGCCCTGGCCAAGGAATTCAACTGCCCGGTGGTGGCGCTGTCCCAGCTCAACCGCTCCCTGGAACAACGCCCCAACAAGCGTCCGGTGAACTCCGACTTGCGGGAATCCGGAGCGATCGAGCAGGATGCCGACGTAATCATGTTCGTGTACCGCGACGAGGTGTATCACCCCGAGACCGAGCACAAAGGTATTGCCGAGATCATCATCGGCAAGCAGCGGAACGGCCCCATCGGCTTTATCCGCTTAGCCTTTATCGGCAAATACACCCGTTTTGAAAACCTGGCGCCGGGCAGCTACAACTTTGACGACGACGAGTAAGTACTGGCGCTTTGCCTCAGATTTCGCGGGTTGATTCAGGGTCCTTGGCGACCGCCGCCGTCGTGATCAAGTTGGGCCCTTCGTTGAGCAACATGCCGGCGGCCAGCAAGCGTTGCTCATACATGTTTACCTCCATGCGACTGACGCTGGACAACGGGTTGTGAGAGACCTGGGTGCCGCTGTTGACTTGGACGGAGTGCGCCAGCCAATTGGCCGTTGGCGCAACCACAAAGTCCGGGATTGTGGTTATCCGGTTGTGACTCAGGTTGAGCCTTCCCAGCCCGGGTTGGGTAAACAGGCCGACCGGCCATGTATCAATACCGGTATTCGACAGGTTGACCTCGCGCATGTCCGTCACCTGGCTGAAGTCGGGGATTGCCCCCAACCCTGGATTGTCATTCAGCCAAAGGGCCCTGAGCGTTATTCGCCCTGCAAGTACGTGCGCCGTTTCGGTGGTCAGTGTCAGTTGGTTTTTTTGCAGGAACAGGCGCGTCAGGTTGTTCATTTCACTCATGCCCTCCGGCAAATCCCTGAGCAGGTTATTTGACATATCCAGCCAGCGTAAGTGATGAAATTGGCGCAGGAAGTTGTTCGGGATAGCCTCCAGGCTCATGTTGCTCAGCCTGAGGGAACCGACGTGTTTGAAGTCGGCACTGATGGCTGGCAGGTTTGGCAGTTTCAGCCCACTCAGATCCAATTCCAGGCCAATCGATGCGCCATTGGCGGCAAATCGTTCAGGGGCGTTGAGCTGCCAGCAACTGACGATGCGCTCCCTCGCCTGCTCCAGGTCAGTACGTTGACGGTTGCCGCCCTGAGTAGAGGATGAGGATCCCTGCGCATCGCCGCCTTCTGCGTGTACCCAATAATCGAGCTGTGCTTTTAATAGCTCGAGTTGCTTGCTGAAAGTGCCCGTTGGAACACCTTGCCCCAGGCGCCAGATCCGCTCTCTGCACTCCTTGATAGGCTTGGTTGGGTGCTGTTTTCGATAACGCTGGGCCGGGGAGTTTTTTACATCGAATGCCGCGGGGTCGGCAGGGTCGGCCAGCTCCGGATGAGTGTCGTGGAGGCGTTGCCAATATTCGTCGAATTTTTTCCAATATTGGGCGGGGAACGGGTTGCCCTCCAGCCGCGTGCCGGCATTGATCCGCGCCACTGTTTGCAGGTCATCGGCTGCGGGATTGAGGTGGGCTTGCGGTACCTCACGCAACTTATTGTCTCGCAAGTCCAGGTGAGCCAGGGAGGGTAGGTTCATTAACCCTGCCGGCCACTGACTTATCCCGGTGTTAGATAAATTCACAGCGTTCAAGCGGGTCATGGTGCTGAAGTCAGGCGTTATTTGCAGTGAGTTTTCGGAAAGATCGAGGGCGGCCAGTTGATTCAGACTGCTCAGTATCGCTGCGCTCTCCACGTCCAGCTTCATATGGTTCGAGCGCAGGCTCAGGTTATCCAGGTTTTTCATCCGGCCAATACTGGCGGGTAACGTCTCTATGTTGGAGTAGGCAATACTCAACGAGACAAGGTTGGGGAAGTTAGCCAGGAAGGTGCTGGCACCTGTTGCCGAGGTTACTGAGTCGATACTGAGTATTTTGACGTGGCTGAAATCGGCGGTCAGCGCTGGAAGGGGCGCATTCAAGGAGGGCAGCCTTAATGTGTCCGCTGACTTGAGCCAGCACTCCCTGATTGATTTGGAGGCGTATGCCGAGTCCGGTTTTGGCGTGCCCGCAGAGCGAGGGGCGTTGGGATCATGCTCTGCGATATAGCGTACCAGTTGCCTGTCCAATTGATCGAAGGCCTGGATACGGGCCATTTCTGTTTCCGTGTTGTCACCCAGTCCACTCAAATACTCCCTGGCGGCCTGGGCGTTTTTCTCGGGGTACATCCGCTGTACTATCGCGATCTCGTGCGCATCCGCCTCAAGCCTGAATGCATCGATTCGAGAGAGGGGGCTCAGTTCGGGATGATCGGTCGCCAACCGTCGCCGATACTTTTCAAGGATCCTCCAATACCCGGCTGGGAATGGATTGCCTTCAAGGAGCGTGACGCCATTGACGCGCGCCACTGTGTCGAGTTGGTCGGGTATCGGGTTCAGGTTTGCTTCAGGCACTTCATGCAACTGGTTATTGCGTAAATCGACAACTTTCAGAGCACTTAGGTTGTTTAAACCGTTCGGCCACTGATTTATCTGTGTACTGCTCAGGTCCAGGGTTTTCAGCTTGACCATGGCACTGAAGTCGGGGGGGATTCCCAGTGGGTTGCCCGACAGGTTCAGGTGTTCAAGCTTGCTCAGGTTGGCGAGTTTTGCGGCGTGTTGTGCATCAAGCTGGATGTGATTGGACCTCAAATTCAGCGTGGTCAGGTCGTGCAACTCACCGACCATGGCGGGGAGTTTGTCGAGCTTGGAGTCGGTAATGCTCAGTTGTTCAAGGCCGGTGAAATTACCCAGGAAGGTATCGGCCGCTTCCGACCAGTTAACCGATTCCACAACAAGTTCGCGTACGTGGCTGAAATCCGCTTTTAACGCGGGTAGCGCTGCCAGGTGCGGTGGAATTTTGAGTAGGGTGCCTGCCTCGCGGCGCCAACAGCGTTTGATCTCTTTGGCGATACGTTCTCGCGGGCCTGTCGATTCGGCGGTGTTCGCTTTGGTCCATGCCTTCAGATCTCTTTTGAGGTTTTTATACTCGGTTTCCCTCTGGGCCAGCCCGTCGTTGATATTGCCTCCCAGCGTTTGGATGAACAGGTTGACCTGCCCTTCCGTAAAGGTCGGAAACAGTCTGCGCACGCGGCTCTGCGGGGTGCGCAGCCGGTTGGTGACGGCGGTGACGCTGTCGGCCAATTGTCGGGGAAAGTTCCAGTCATGGCCTGATCCACGCATACCGCCTTGCGCCCCAACGATGGCGCTGACCCACACCTTCGCGGTATTGCGCGTGATGGCGTGGGTTTCGCCGGCACGGCTACTGTTGTAGACGTTGCCTTCATCCATGGCGACGGCATCGCCAGGCTTGACGATTCGCCAGACTGTGTGAGTGGCAGAGGAGGCGTCACGATCCAACATGACTTGATAGGTGCCGTCATCGATACTCACGTATTTTCGCTGGCTCATCTCATGGATGCCGTTCACGTCGGCATTGTTCGGCAGTTGCTTATAGGGTATCCGAAATGCGCTGAGGCTTTGGCTCGACAGCGGCAGCTCGCGTGAGGGGATCAGGAATTCATGCAAGTACTCCCGATGCACGTGAGCCTGTTTGAGCACATCCTGAGCCAGGCCGGCGTTGTCGTGGAGCCCCCTGCCCAAGTCGTCACGTTGAGTGTCCGTGAGCGTTCGCAAGGTGGCGCTGAGCAGGCTGTTCTCCCCGACGATAGCCTTTTGCAGAGTGCCACTGTCCTGCTGGTAGCCGGCATAGCGATTGCCGGACTTTACCAGCATGACAAAACTGTCTGCGTCGTCATTACCGTACGTGTTCAGCAGCGCCCCACGGCCCACGATATCGCCTGCCTGATCCGTCACGCCTTGATAGACCTGCACAGCGACGTCGCTGGGCCAGCCAGGCAGCAGCGTCAACAGGTTGCCGAACAGCGCCTCGCTTTGGGCATTGAGCCCGCGATCGCTGGGGGTTGACAGCGCGCTCAGTGCCTCGGTAATGAGGCTTTGTTCACGGCCTTTATGGATGGCTTCTCGAACGGGCGCGGCTAACGCAGAGTATTCGCTGGCTTCGCGCAGTGATGGATGCTGTTGGAGCAGTTCGGCGGCTCTGGCACGTGAGAGATCCGGGAAGCGTCGGCGCAGCAGGCTGATGGTCGGATCGTCAGTCTGTTTGAGCGTCGTCTGCAACTGGCGGGCTCCTTCATACAGCCCTTGGTGCTCGATGGCCTGAAGCAGTGACACGGGAGCGGACTGGTGCGCAAACCAGATATCCTGCAAGCCTTGACGATCAACACCCGCTACGTGCAGCGCGCGTTGACAGGCCGCAGTTGTCAGCGACAGCTGGCTGGGCGAAACCATCTGCTGCAGCAGTTGCGCATCACTCAGGGCGCGGGTGTCGACGGGGTCGAGTACCCAGTGGTTACGGGCTGGCAGAAAGGTGATATAGGGCAGCACGCTTGAAGCGTCACCGGTGAGTCGATAGCGCCCGGAACCTTTGTCCAGCTTGACCTCGACGATCCTGCTTTTACCGTCTACTTCCAGCTTCGCGTAGCTGTAGGTGTTTTTCTCAAAAACACCCTGGCTATTTTGCGCAACTCCGTCCAGGAAGCTCGGGTCGATAGCGCGCTCGGCATCGACGAACCAGAGGCCCGGCTTGCCGTCGGCCGCGACCCCATACCGGGGATTGCCCAACGCACTCATCAGTTTGCGCGTGCGCCGTACCGACAATTTACTGGCTACGGCCTGCAAGCGCAGCCCCACCAGCAGATCCAGAATGTCCCCGACTGCGTGCCCCAGCTCGGCCTGCTGCCCCCGCCGCAACGCCGAAATAGCTGAGCCGGTCTGATAGGCGAGGGTGCCCATCATCGCGATCAGCATGA
Organism: Pseudomonas sp. GL93; assembly: GCF_003408955.1. Taxonomy (NCBI): domain Bacteria; kingdom Pseudomonadati; phylum Pseudomonadota; class Gammaproteobacteria; order Pseudomonadales; family Pseudomonadaceae; genus Pseudomonas; species Pseudomonas sp. GL93. The sequence goes on along the minus strand of NZ_NKRF01000071.1, from coordinate 53,808 downwards.
CCTTGCTCATGCCGGTTACCCCACCAGGCACGGCGATCAGCAGCATCGACAAGGTTTCGCTGACCAGATAGGTGAGCAAGGCAACCGCGGCCTCGCGATCGGCAAGCTGATTGGTGCGCGCCAGTCGAATAAGGTCTGCTTGAATAGGCCATGATTGGCGTACAGGCAAGGTGTGGGCCAGAGCGCGGGTATCCGGGCCAATTTTTTCAACGGTTAGTTTTTCCCGATTAGGTGTCTTGCTGGCGAACAGGTCGTACAGAATGCGCGCATGCCAGTAGAGTTCGTCGCGGTTGACCTTGAGCGGCTTGATGAAGGTCCTGATCTTTTCCTGGTTGTTCAAGAAGATGGCTTTCATGAACCAGCCGAAATGCTTGAGGCCCACATCGTTGCGAATCTGTTTTTGCAAGTCGTCCACCGCCTCTTTCCGGGAGGTGTGGCGACGGAGCGCACCGTCCGGACGGTCCGGGAAATAGCTGTAGACGCAGGCGCCATCCGGTGTGTCAAAGTGCCGCGTGAAAAACGGCATGGCAATTTTGTCGCCGCCGGCGTCCAACTGGTACATGTCCCAATGAATGTTTGCATCGAACAGCGCGTTCTTGAGGTTGTTGAACTCCCACTCATTGATGCTCCACGGCTCGCGGGTGCGATAGGCATCGCGCAAGGCGATCACCAGCTTGGTGCCCTGCAGGCCGAACAGTGCGTTGTACAGACGCTTCTTGAACTCGTTCTCAATGTAATCGCCGATCCGCTTGCCGAAATCGACACTGCGCACGACCGCGACGAACTCTTTCACGCTCAGGGCGCTATCACTGATAAAGCTGGCGCGCTGCTCTTCGGTGGAAAAATACGCGGTGAAGCCGAAGTTACGGTGCGCAGCCTCCAGCAAGGTCATCGAGCGCTCGTACTCGCGCACGCTGAGGTCCTCTTTGAAGATGCGCACCTGATCGCTCAAGCGATCATTGGCCGGCAAGTCGTCCTGGGCAATCGGCAATTGGCGCACGCGGGTTTTAAGGTATGTGGTGCGCGGGTCGATCTGCTTGCCTGTCTTGCTTTTCAGTGCGCTTTGCAGGGCATCGGCCAGTTGCTGGTTCAAGTCGTTGTAAAAGTCATTCAGGGTGGTGCTCAAGTGCTGTTCGCGCTCGATCAGTTCATTGCACAGGCGCAGGTATTCCTGTTGCTCGTCAGGTGGAAGTTTGCCCATGAACGTGGTCACGTTTGCTTGCATGGCCTTGAGGATCTGCTGCTCGGACCAGCGTTCGCTGGTCAGCAACAGGGATGGTTCAGCCTCGGCGGCTGGAATGGAAGGTGTTGTCATGGTCCGTGCTCGTCGTGTGAGCGCCTGGCGCTGCGGCTGGTCTGGCGCTGGTCAAAGATTGAGCAACGGTAGGGCGGGCAGCGCCAGTAGGAGGGGTATATATTTCTGAGGCCGAAAGTGCGGGCAGAGCGGTGACGTGGTCACGCATATTTCCGACCACAGTCGTCGGAATTGGTTAATTTTTGTGCTATATTCCGCGCCCGCGATTTTTCATCTCCACACCGGTCACCGTCATGCAAACAGCCAAGCCGTTATTTGACTATCCCAAGTACTGGGCCGAATGTTTCGGTCCTGCGCCATTCCTGCCGATGAGCAGGGAGGAGATGGATCAGCTTGGCTGGGATTCGTGCGACATCATCATCGTCACCGGTGATGCCTATGTTGACCACCCATCGTTCGGCATGGCGATCATCGGCCGGCTGCTGGAGTCCCAGGGCTTTCGCGTCGGGATCATCGCCCAGCCGAACTGGCAGTCCAAAGACGACTTCATGAAGCTCGGCGAGCCGAACCTGTTCTTCGGCGTCGCGGCCGGCAACATGGACTCGATGATCAACCGCTACACCGCCGACAAGAAAATCCGCTCCGACGACGCCTACACCCCTGGCGGCATGGCCGGCAAACGCCCCGACCGTGCGAGCCTGGTGTACAGCCAGCGTTGCAAGGAAGCCTACAAGAACGTGCCGATCGTGCTCGGCGGTATCGAAGCTTCCCTGCGCCGTATCGCCCACTACGACTATTGGCAGGACCGCGTGCGCAACTCGATCCTGATCGACGCCACCGCCGATATCCTGCTGTACGGCAACGCCGAGCGGGCCATCGTCGAAGTTGCCCAGCGCCTGTCGTGGGGCCACAAGATCGAAGACATCACCGATGTGCGCGGTACCGCGTTCATCCGCCGTGATACGCCAGCCGGTTGGTACGAAGTGGATTCCACGCGCATCGACCGTCCGGGCAAGATCGACAAGATCATCAATCCGTACGTCAACACCCAGGACACCCAGGCCTGCGCCATCGAGCAAGAGAAAGGCCCAGTGGATGACCCGGAAGAAGCCAAGGTTGTGCAGATCCTGGCCAGCCCGCGCATGACCCGTGACAAGACCGTGATCCGCCTGCCATCGGTGGAAAAAGTCCGCGGCGACGCGGTGCTCTATGCCCACGCCAACCGCGTTTTGCACCTGGAAACCAACCCAGGCAACGCCCGTGCCCTGGTGCAGAAGCACGGTGAAGTGGACGTGTGGTTCAACCCGCCGCCCATTCCCATGACTACCGAAGAAATGGACTACGTGTTCGGCATGCCGTACGCCCGCGTACCGCACCCGGCGTATGGCAAGGAGAAGATCCCGGCCTACGACATGATCCGTTTCTCGGTGAACATCATGCGTGGCTGCTTCGGCGGCTGCACCTTCTGCTCGATCACCGAGCACGAAGGCCGCATCATCCAGAACCGTTCCGAAGAGTCGATCATTCGCGAGATCGAAGAGATCCGCGACAAAGTGCCGGGCTTCACCGGCGTAATCTCCGACCTCGGCGGCCCGACCGCAAACATGTATCGCATCGCCTGCAAGAGCCCGGAAATCGAATCCGCGTGCCGCAAGCCGTCGTGCGTGTTCCCTGGCATCTGCCCGAACCTGAACACCGACCACTCGTCGTTGATCCAGCTGTACCGCAGCGCCCGTGCGTTGCCGGGTGTGAAGAAGATCCTGATCGCTTCCGGCCTGCGCTACGACCTGGCCGTCGAATCGCCGGAGTACGTCAAAGAGCTGGTCACCCACCACGTCGGTGGCTACCTCAAGATCGCCCCGGAACATACCGAGGAAGGTCCGCTCAACCAGATGATGAAGCCGGGCATTGGCAGCTATGACAAGTTCAAGCGCATGTTCGAGAAGTACACCAAGGAAGCGGGCAAGGAGCAGTACCTGATCCCGTACTTCATCGCCGCCCACCCCGGCACCACCGATGAAGACATGATGAACCTGGCCCTGTGGCTCAAGGGCAACGGCTTCCGTGCCGACCAGGTGCAGGCGTTCTACCCGTCGCCGATGGCCACCGCCACCGCGATGTACCACTCGGGCAAGAACCCGCTGCGCAAGGTCACCTACAAGAGCGACGCGGTGACCATCGTCAAGAGCGAAGAGCAGCGCCGCCTGCACAAGGCGTTCCTGCGTTACCACGACCCGAAGGGCTGGCCGATGCTGCGTGAAGCATTGACCCGCATGGGCCGTGCCGACCTGATCGGGTCGGGCAAGGACCAACTGATCCCGCTGCACCAGCCGTCCACCGACAGCTACCAGAGCGCCCGGCGCAAGAACTCGACGCCGGCGGGCAGCCATAAGGTCGCCAAGGAAACCACCACCAAGATCCTCACCCAGCACACCGGCCTGCCACCCCGTGGCAGCGACGGCAGCAACCCGTGGGACAAGCGCGAGCAAGCCAAGGCTGCGGCCCAGGCGCGCAATAAACAGGCGGCCAAAGAGCGCAGCGATGCGGCCAAGGGCAAGGGCGGCAAGCCTACGCGCAAGCCGGTTGTGCCGCGTTGATCGACGCCTGAAATACAAAACGCCAGCCTCGTGCTGGCGTTTTGCTTTCTGGTCGGTGGTGAGTCTGTTTGGTAAGGTGGCGCCCATTAGATTGCTATCGCAGGCAAGCCAGCTCCCACACTTGGAATGCATTCCCCTGTGGGAGCTGGCTTGCCTGCGATGAGGCCGGTCTGGGCACTTTCAATTTCAAGGAAGAACACTTATGGGCAACCCCTTGCTCAACATCGGCATGGACTCCAACCGCTCCCAATTCATGGCGCGCCAGCGCATTGAAAGCCAGATCAACCTGCCGCGGCTGTTCGCCGTCATCGACGCCGACCCCAGCATCGTCGGCGCTGGCGTGGTGTACATCGACGCCGACTTCAATGTGATCACCCTGCGCGAATTCAAGCCCATCTGCAGCATCAAACCCAAGCGCGTCATTTTGCGCGAAGCGCAGAAATACATCTCGCCGGCGCAGTTTGTCGAGCAGGTGAAGACCGACCCCCGTGAAGGGCGACTCCAGAAGGAGGCCTTTGATATGGGGCTTTCCTGTGGAGCGGCGGTGATCGGCTGGATCGTGGTGTTCAGTGGCAGCGTCGCCGTACCCTTCACCGCAGGTGCCAGTGCTTTTGTGGTGGGTATTGGCGTCACGGCCGCGCTGGCCAGCAGTGCTCAGTGCGGATTTGGCGTGGCCCGTACCTATAACGAGATCCTTGACCCGCAGGCCAACGACCGCATGGACGACGCCCAGTGGTACGGCGCGGTGTCACCGATTCTCGATGCCGCATCGTTGGTCGGTATCGGAACGGGAGCCTTCACCACATTAAGGCTGCTCAAGGCCAAAAAGGCCGCTGCCGTGGGCAAGAGTTGGTATGAGCTGCTCAAGGGCTTGAATCGCCAGGAGCGCAAGAAGTTGACCCAGGAATTGCTCAGCCTCAAAGACCCAAGCCTGACCCCCAAGTTGCTCAAGTTGCAGCAGCGCGCCGGCACGTTGCCCAAGCGCTACAGCTCCACGGAAATTCGTCACGCCACGCTCACCCAGCTCAAGGACGCCTTGGGCGGCATGTTGGGTATCTGGGGCAGCTATCGGACCGGTCATGTCGGCTCGGCCTCGACGCTTGCCATTGGTCTGTATGAGGAACTGACGGAATGAAGGGGTTTCCCGATAGGCGCAGTTTCCTTGCGCGTTATTTTCCGGTGTTCATGGGCACCATCTTCATGGCGATCTTTTCCGGTTCGGTGGCTGTCTCCACGGCGGGCGTGACCTATTTGCGCGGTGTTGAGCCGGCGCTCAAGGCCAACTACTCCGCAGCTGCAATCCTGGTGCTGGTAGCGGTGCTGGTGTTTGGCAATGTGATGATTGCACGCGGCTTCCCCTGGGCGACTCGGCTGGTGGCGGGCTACCTGGTGTGCTGCCTGCTGTTCGTGTTGCCGATGATTCAATACGGTCTCAATACCCTGGTGTATGGCTCGGCGGTGCTGTTCCCGCTGCTGGGTTTGTTGCTGCTCAACAGCAAGCGCCATCGTGAAATGCGGCAGCGGTTACTCGAAATACGTCACCTGCGTCGGGCGGTGATTGCGCAACGCAAAGCCCGTTGATTCTGTAGATTTATTGGCGGTAGGTGGCCTGTTTGTTAGGGTGGCGCCCATTAGATTGCTATCGCAGGCAAGCCAGCTCCCACAGGGGAATGCATTTCAAGTGTGGGAGCTGGCTTGCCTGCGATGAGGCCGGTCGCGGCACTCTCAATTTCAAGGAAGAACACTTATGGGCAACTCCTTGTTCAATATCGGCATGGATTCCAACCGCTCTCAATTTATGGCGCGCCAGCGCATCGAGAGCCTGATCAACCTGCCACGGCTGTTCGCCGCCATCGATGCCGACCCCGCCATTGTCGGTGCAGGTGTTGTGTATATCGATGCCGATTTCAACGTTGTCACCCTGCGCGAATTTCAGCCCATCTGCAGCATCGCACCCAAGCGTTTGATCCTGCGTGAGGCGCAGAAGTACATCGCGCCAACGCAATTCGCTCAGCAGGTGCAAGACAATCCGCGTGAGTCCCGCTTGGTGGGCGAAGCGGTCAATACCACGCTATCGTGTGCCGGCGCGGTCATCGGTTGGATTGTGGTGCTCAGTGGTTCCGTCGCAGTTCCGTTTTCGGCGGGGGCCAGTTCGGTGGTCGTGGCGCTCGGCTATACGGCCGCGGCAGCCAGTTCTGTGCAGTGCTTTGCCAGCGGCTATCGTACCGTCAATGAGATCCGCAACCCCGCGCGAAATGATCAGCTCGACAGTGAGGAATGGTACCAATACACCATGATTGCCCTGGACGCGGCGTCGTTGGTTGGGGTGGGCTCATCGGCATTGGCAACGGTCAAGCTGGTGCGGTTGAATAAGGCCTCTACCGGGAAAAGTGTGAGAGAGGTGCTCAGGGGCCTGAATCGACAGGAGCGCGCCAAGTTGACCAAAGAGCTGCTGAGCATCAACGACCCACGCTTGACGTCCAAGATGATCAAGTTAAAGCAGTTGTCGGGCGAGTTGCCTAAGCGGTTCACCCCCACCGAGGTCAAGCATGCAACGGTCACGCAGATCAAGGACGCGTTGGGCGCAGCCATCGGTTTTACCGGTAGTGCGGTGTCAGGGAACGTGCGCACAATTGCCATAGGGCTGTATGAGGAGGCCGAACAATGAACGAGCTGCCTAACATTCGCAGTTTTCTGTCGACGTACTTCCCCGTCTTTATGGGGGCGATATTTGTCTGCATTTTCACCCTCGTGTTTGCGGTTCCGGTGTTCTTCGATAGCTATATGCCAAGCCTGTCCATGGCAGATAATGCCAAATACTCCTTCCTGGCGGGTATCGCACTCACGCTAGTCATTGTGCACTGCAATTTCATGATCGCACGGGGGCGTCCCCAATGGATGTGGCCGCTAGTGTTGCTGCTGGGTGTATGCTTTCTGGGTGTATTGCCAACACTCAATGATCAACCGAACGGGGTGGTATATGCCTTGAGCCTGGCGTTTCCATTAATTGGGCTATTGCTGTTCAACAGCAAACGCCACCGTGAAATGCGCCAGAAACTGGTCGAAGTCCGCTGCCTGCGCCAGGCCATGATTGCCCAACACAGACACCATTGATTGGGTAGATTCACCACCTGCCCTCAGCTCAGCGCTACAAATGTGTGCAGCGCCTGCACCATAGCCGCAACGTTGGCGCCGTTTTGGTGCTGTACTGCACCGGGTCTGACGTTTTAGTGCAATGACTGCTGCTGTGGCATAAGTCTTGCGCGCGTTGTGCTTATGCCCTGGCTCGCAGGAGGCCGCCGTGTCGATTCATGTCGCGTTGCACCACGTTACGCATTACCGCTACGACCGTGCTGTTGAACTCGGCCCACAGATCGTTCGGCTACGCCCGGCGGCCCATAGCCGTACGCGGATTTTGTCCTACGCGCTGAAAGTGCTGCCCGAGCAGCATTTCATCAACTGGCAGCAAGACCCTCAGGGTAATTACCTGGCGCGCCTGGTGTTCCCGGAAAAGACTGACGAGTTGCGCGTCGAAGTCGACTTGGTCGCCGAGATGGCGGTGTTCAATCCGTTCGATTTTTTCCTGGAGCCCTACGCCGAAAATATCCCGTTCAGCTACGCCGCCGATGAGCAGCGCGAGCTGGCGCCGTACCTGGAAACCTTGCCGCTGACGCCAAGGTTAGCTGCGTACCTGGCCGGTATCGACCGCACGCCGCTGCCTGCTGTGGATTTCCTGGTAGGCCTCAACCAGCGCCTGGCCGCCGATATCGGTTACCTGATTCGCATGGAACCGGGCGTGCAAACCCCGGAATTTACCCTGGAAAACGCGTCCGGCTCCTGCCGCGACTCGGCCTGGTTGTTGGTGCAATTGCTGCGCAACCTCGGGTTGGCGGCGCGATTTGTCTCTGGTTATCTGATTCAACTGACCGCTGACGTCAAAGCCCTCGACGGCCCGTCCGGTACCGAGGTGGACTTCACCGACCTGCACGCCTGGTGCGAAGTGTATTTGCCCGGCGCTGGCTGGATTGGCCTGGATGCCACGTCCGGGTTGTTCGCCGGTGAAGGGCATATCCCCTTGGCCTGTAGTCCCGACCCATCCTCCGCCGCGCCCATCAGCGGGTTGGTGGAGCCGTGCGAATGCGAGTTCACCCATGAGATGTCGGTGGAGCGCATCTGGGAAGCGCCACGGGTGACCAAGCCCTACACCGAAGAGCAATGGCTGGCGATCCAGGCCCTGGGCCGGCAGATCGATGGCGACCTGCTCAAGCACGACGTACGCCTGACCATGGGCGGCGAGCCGACCTTCGTCTCTATCGACGACCCCGACGGCGCCGAGTGGAACACCGCAGCCCTGGGGCCGGACAAGCGTCGCCTGTCGGCCGAGCTGTTCCAGCGCCTGCGCCAGCACTATGCGCCCAAGGGCCTGGTGCATTTCGGCCAAGGCAAGTGGTACCCCGGCGAGCAACTGCCGCGCTGGTCGCTCAATTGCTACTGGCGCCGCGACGGCGTGCCGATCTGGCACAACAGTGCACTGATCGCCGATGAGCAAGAAGACTACGGCGCCGATGGGGTAATGGCCGGGCGTTTCCTGGCCAGCGTCGCCGAGCGCCTGAAACTGCCGGCGCGCTTTGTGTTCCCGGCGTTCGAAGACAATTTCTACTACCTATGGCGCGAAGGGGCTCTGCCCCAGAACGTCACTGCCCAAGACCCGCGCCTGAGCGACGACCTGGAGCGTGAGCGCCTGCGCAAAGTCTTCAGCCAGGGCCTGGATAAAGTCATCGGCCAAGTGCTGCCGCTGGCACGGACTGCGGCCAATGACCGCTGGCAGAGTGGGCGTTGGTACCTGCGCGATAACCACTGCCGCCTGGTGCCGGGTGATTCGCCGCTGGGCTATCGCCTGCCGCTCGCTTCTCAGCCCTGGGTGACTGCGGCGCAGTATCCGTTTGTGCATCCGACCGACCCTAACCAGGATCAGCCGGATCTGCCGACCAGCGCCCAGTTGCAAAACCATGGCGAGCCCGCGCCGGTTGATGAGCGTGTGCCCAAGATTGACGAGTCCGCCGACTGGTTGACCCGTACCGCGCTGTGCGCCGAAGCACGGGAAGGGCGCCTGTACCTGTTTATGCCGCCGCTGGAGCGCGTCGAGGATTACCTGGAGCTGGTGACTGCCATTGAGGCCACCGCCCAAGAGCTGCATTGCCCGGTACTGCTGGAGGGCTACGAGCCGCCAGCGGATACGCGCCTGAGCAATTTCCGGGTCACGCCAGACCCTGGTGTCATCGAGGTCAACGTACAGCCGTCCGCCACCTGGGACGAGTTGGTGGAGCGCACCGAATTCCTCTACGAGGAGGCCCGGCAAACCCGCCTGACCACCGAGAAGTTCATGATCGATGGGCGCCATACCGGCACCGGTGGCGGTAACCACTTCGTGCTGGGCGGCGCGACGCCCAAGGACTCGCCCTTCCTGCGCCGGCCGGACCTGCTGCGCAGCCTGATCAGCTACTGGCACAACCACCCGTCGTTGTCCTATTTGTTCTCCGGCCTGTTTATCGGCCCCACCTCCCAGGCGCCCAGGGTGGATGAGGCGCGCAACGACGCGCTGTATGAACTGGAAATCGCCTTCGCGCAGATGCCGGTACCGGGCGACGAGTGCCCGCCGTGGTTAGTGGATCGCCTGTTGCGCAACCTGCTGATCGACGTGACGGGTAATACCCATCGCGCCGAATTCTGTATCGACAAACTTTACTCACCCGACGGCGCCACTGGCCGCCTGGGGCTGCTGGAACTGCGCGCCTTTGAAATGCCGCCCCATGCGCGCATGAGCCTGACCCAGCAGTTGTTGCTGCGGGCGCTGGTCGCGCGGTTCTGGCGCGAGCCCTATGCGCCGCCGAAGCTGGCGCGCTGGGGCACTGAACTGCATGACCGTTTCCTGTTGCCGCACTTTATCGAGCAGGACTTTGCCGACGTGATCGTCGAGCTGAACGCGGCTGGCTATCCGCTGCGTGCCGAATGGTTCGCGGCGCATCTGGAGTTCCGTTTCCCCAAGGTGGGCGACTACGCCGTCAGCGGTATCGAACTGGAACTGCGCCAGGCCTTGGAACCCTGGCACGTGCTGGGCGAGGAGGGCGCAGTAGGTGGCACGGTGCGCTATGTGGATTCGTCCCTGGAGCGCCTGCAAGTGAAGTTGAACGGGTTGCCACCGCAACGCTACCTGCTGACCTGCAATGGCGTGCCGGTGCCGCTGCAAGCGACCGGCCGCGTCGGCGAGTTCGTGGCGGGCGTGCGTTACCGCGCCTGGCAACCGGCCAACTGCCTGCAACCGACCATCCCCGTGCATGCGCCGCTGGTATTTGACCTGCTCGACACCTGGATGCAGCGCTCGTTGGGCGGCTGCCAATACCATGTGGCGCACCCGGGCGGGCGCAATTACGACAGCCTGCCGGTGAATGCCAATGAGGCGGAGAGCCGGCGCATGGCGCGGTTTTTCCGCTTGGGGCATAGCCCTGGCAAGCTGCCAGTGCCGACTGTAACGGTAAACGATGAGTTGCCAATGACCCTGGATTTGCGGCGTTTCACAAAAAATAAGGAATGAACATGATCCAGGTGTGGGAGCTGGCTTGCCTGCGATAGCGGTGGTTCAGTCGATAGTTCTGGTGACTGACACACCGCTATCGCAGGCAAGCCAGCTCCCACATTGGATCGCAGTGAATTTGAGTTAACCTGACTTCCCTTGCCTCTGCCGAGCGTTCCATGTCCGACTTGCTCGACCGTTACCCGCTCACCGCGGGCACCTATCACGAACTGCTGGACGCCAGCGGCGCGGTGCGTGCCCATTGGCGACGCTTGTTCGATCACCTGCAACGCAGCACGCCCGCACAACTGGCCCAGCGCCAGGCGTTGCTGACGCGCCAGATCCAGGAAAACGGCGTGACCTACAACGTCTACGCCGACCCCAAGGGCGCCGACCGCCCCTGGGAGCTGGACCTGTTGCCCCATGTGTTGGCCGCCGAGGAATGGCAGCAACTGTCGGCCGGCATCGCCCAGCGTGCGCGCCTGCTCAATGCGGTGCTGGCCGACCTGTATGGCCCGCAGCGCCTGATCCAGGAAGGCTTGCTGCCGGCCGAACTGGTGTTCGGGCATAACAATTTCCTGTGGCCGTGCCAGGGCATCCAGCCGCCCGACGGTGCGTTCCTGCATCTGTACGCGGTCGACCTGGCACGCACGCCGGATGGTCGCTGGTGGGTCACCGCCGACCGTACCCAAGCCCCATCGGGCGCCGGCTACGCCCTGGAAAACCGCACCATCGTTTCCCGCGCCTTCCCGGACCTGTACCGGGATATGCAGGTGCAGCACCTCACCGGTTTCTTTCGCACGTTGCAGGAAACCCTGGCGCGCCAGGCCCCTGGCGATGACCAGCCGCCACTGATCGTGCTGCTCACGCCGGGGCGTTTCAACGAAAGCTATTTCGAACACCTGTACCTGGCGCGCCAGCTCGGCTACCCCTTGGTAGAGGGCGGTGACCTCACCGTGCGCGACAGCACCGTGTTCCTGAAAACCCTTAGCGGCCTGCGCCGGGTGCACGCGATCATGCGTCGCCTCGACGACGATTTCTGCGACCCGCTGGAGCTGCGCACCGACTCGGCGCTCGGCGTGCCGGGCCTGCTCGACGCCGTGCGCCAAGGCAATGTGCTGGTGGCCAATGCCTTGGGCAGCGGCGTGCTGGAGTCCCCGGGGTTGCTGGGCTTTTTGCCCAAGATCAATGAGTTTTTATTCGGTGAAGCACTGATCCTGCCCTCGATTGCGACCTGGTGGTGCGGTGAAGCGCCGGTGCTTGCCGAAGCCCTGGAGAAGCTGCCGGAGCTGTTGATCAAGCCGGCATTCCCCTCGCAAAGTTTTGCTCCGGTGTTTGGTCGCGACCTTGATGATGAACAGCGCCAGGCCCTGGCCGAACGCATGCGTGCGCGGCCCTATGCCTATGTCGCCCAAGAGCTGGCGCAACTGTCTCAGGCACCGGTGTGGCACACCGTGGATGACCACCTGCAACACCGTGCCATCGGCATGCGTGTCTACGCCGTGGCCAGTGAAGACGGTTATCGGGTGCTGCCCGGCGGCCTGACTCGCGTGGCGGCCGACGCCGATGCCGAGGTGGTGTCGATGCAGCGCGGCGGGGCGAGCAAGGACACCTGGGTGCTCGGCGAACGCGTGCCGGGTGGCGAGCAGTGGCGCGCCCAACGCACCATTGGCGCCTATGACCTGGTGCGCCGCGATCCCTATCTGCCCTCGCGCGTGGTGGAAAACCTGTTCTGGTTCGGTCGTTACTGCGAGCGCTGCGACGACAGTGCGCGTTGGTTGCGCATCGTGCTGGCGCGGTATGTCGATGGCGACGATCCGCTGGCGTTGCAGGCCGCCGTCGAGCTCGGCGAAAGCCTGCGGCTGTTGCCGGAGGAGGGCGAGCTGCCTGAGCGTCTGCTCGCGGCCTTGCTGGGTGATGACTGGCCTTCAAGCCTGCGCGCCAATTTGCAGCGCCTGCAGTGGGCGGCGTCCCAGGTGCGCGGCAAGTTGTCCAGGGAAAACTGGCAGGCCCTGGTGGAGCTGCAACGCGAAGCCATGGAACTGGAAAGCGACACCGCAGACTTTGGCGAGCTGCTCGACTTTCTCAACCGCCTGGTGATGTCCCTGGCGGCACTGTCGGGGTTTGCTCTGGACGACATGACCCGCGATGAAGGCTGGCGCTTCTTGATGATGGGGCGGCGCATCGAGCGTCTGCAGTTTCTGAGCAGCAGCCTTGCGGCGTTCCTGCGCGGCGTGGCGGTGTTCGATCAGGCCGGGCTGGAATGGTTGCTGGAGCTGGGCAACAGCAGCATCACCTACCGCTCGCGCTACCTGGCGGTGCCGCAGTTGATCCCGGTGCTCGACCTGCTGCTGCTCGACGAGCAGAACCCCCATGCGGTGCTGTTCCAGCTCAAGTTGGTGAGCCGAACCCTGCGCCGTCTCAATGATGATTTTGGCGTGCCCCGTGAAACCGGATTGGCGCCTTTGGTCGAGCGCCTGGCGCGTTTTGACCTGGGCTGCCTGGAGAACGGCCTGTTTGGCGAAACCAGCGTGCGTGCCGCCCTGGACGGCCTGGCCGACTTGCTGCAAGCGGTGGCCGATGAAAGCGGGCAGGTGTCGGATCGCCTGGCGCTGCGCCATTTTGCCCACGTGGATGATGTCAGCCAACAAACGGTGTCGGTGTAATGAGTGCGCGCTACCAGATTTTCCACGATACCCATTACCACTATGACAGCCCGGTGTCCCTGGCCCAGCAACTGGCGCACCTGTGGCCACGGCCGTGCGCCTGGCAGAAGTGCACCTGGCAGCAGTTGGATATCAGCCCGGAACCCACCTCGCGCCGCGATGAGCTGGACGTGTTCGGCAACCCGATCACTCGCCTGGCGTTCGAACGGCCCCATGATGAATTGCTGGTGAACGCCGGGCTCACTGTAGAAGTGCTGGCGCGACCCGCTCTGGACTTCCAGCGGTCGCCGCCCTGGGACCACACCCGCGACAGCCTGACCTATAGCAGCCAACCCTTGAGCGCCGAGCTGATCGAAGCGTGCCGCTATCGCTTCGAGTCGCCCTATGTCCATCTGAAGAAAACCTTCGTCGAGTTCTCCGAAAGCTGCTTCCCGCCCGGCGAGCCTTTACTGCTGGGCACGCAGGCATTGATGGAGAAGATCTTCAGCGAATTTACCTTCGATGCCGAAGCCACCCAGGTCGCCACGCCGCTGGTTGAAGTGCTGGGGCGCCGTCGCGGCGTGTGCCAGGACTTCGCTCACTTGATGCTTGCCTGCCTGCGTTCGCGGGGCCTGGCGGCGCGCTATATCAGCGGCTATCTGCTCACACAGCCACCGCCCGGCCAGCCACGGTTGATTGGCGCGGATGCCTCTCATGCGTGGGTCTCGGTGTTTTGCCCGGTATCAGGCTGGGTGGATTTTGACCCGACCAACAATGTGCAGCCGGCGTTGGAGCACATCACCCTGGCCTGGGGCCGGGATTTCTCTGATGTGTCGCCGTTGCGTGGGGTGATTCTGGGGGGAGGCAGCCACGACCCGGAGGTGCGGGTGACGGTGATGCCGCTGGAATGAAAAACGATCATTCCCACGCTCTGCGTGGGAATGCCTGCTGTGACGCTCTGCGTCACCCTTGCGCTGGCTTCAAGCCTGGTGCGGGACGCGGAGCGTCCGGGGCTGCATTCCCACGCGGAGCGTGGGAATGATCATTCAGCCGGGTCTTTCGGGGTTTCGGTCTCGTCAGTTGCTGCTTCACCTTCCGCATCCGGGTTCAGCGCGCCGGCTTCTTCGTCTGCAGCGGCTTTCTTGCGTTGCAGCTTTTCCTCTTTCTTCTGTTCCTTGGCCAAGTCTCTCTGACGTTTGGCGAAGGAGTAATTAGGTTTGGCCATGGGCGATCCTCTAGGGTCGAAGGTGAGGGTGGGCGGCGCGCAGCTGCCTCGGGTCGTCATGGTAGCAGCTTCAGGGGGCCCTTTGCTTTCACTTACCGCAGGCGTAGGCAGCCAGAAGGCCGTTGAACAGGTGATTGAGGTGCATGGCATGAACTCCCGTGAGTGATGGGCCGATCATAATCAGGGTGCGGCAGTTTGGCTGGTTGATTGTGTTGATGAAGCTGATAGCCTAAAGTTGTATACAATCTGTTGATTCAGATCATAAGAACTCAAGCCTGATTGAGGCACCCTTACCGCAATCCGCGTTTTTAAAACCCTGCCTTGGAGATTCACATGTTTGCCAAACTCGTTGCTGTTTCCCTGCTGACTCTGGCGAGCGGCCAGTTGCTTGCTGCAGAGTGCAAGGTCACTGTCGACTCCACTGACCAGATGTCTTTCAACACCAAAGAAATCACCATCGACAAGAGCTGCAAGCAGTTCACCGTTGAGCTGACTCACTCGGGTAACCTGCCCAAGAACGTGATGGGCCATAACTGGGTGCTGACTACCGAAGCCAATATGCAACCGGTGGCAACCGACGGCATGGCTGCGGGGATCGACAAGGATTACCTGAAAGCCGGTGATGAGCGCATCATCGCCCACACCAAGATCATCGGTGCCGGCGAGAAAGACTCGGTGACCTTCGACGTCTCCAAGCTGAAGGCCGATGAGAAGTACAGTTTCTTCTGCTCGTTCCCAGGCCACATTTCGATGATGAAAGGTGCTGTGGTTCTGAAGTAAGACCGCGTTATCGTTCATCGCAGACAAGCCAGCTCCCACATTCGACCGCATTCCCATGTTGGAATACGGTCAAGTGTGGGAGCTGGCTTGCCTGCGATGGCGATTTAACAATCAATGCAAAACGATCGGATTCACCTCAAGGCGCAAACGGCATCACCCGCTTGTGCTCAGTCTTGCGATAGGTATCGCAGATAATCCTGAACGCCTCTTCACGCACCGGCTCACCCTGCAGGAACGCATCGATCTCGGCATAGGTGACGCCATGTGACGCCTCGTCCGGCTTGCCTGGCGACAGGTCTTCCAGGTCAGCGGTCGGCACCTTCTCCACCAGCGATTCCGGCGCACCAAAGTGGCGGGCAATGGCTCGCACCTGATGCTTCACCAGCCCGCTCAACGGCGCCAAGTCACAGGCGCCGTCACCGAACTTGGTGAAAAAGCCCATCACCGCTTCCGCCGCATGGTCGGTGCCGATCACCAGGCCGCCCGCCGCGCCGGCGATGGTGTACTGGGCCACCATGCGCATGCGCGCCTTGGTGTTGCCCAGCACGAAATCGCGGGACACCGCCGCCTTGCCTTCAAACGCCGCCACTTCATTAGCCAGGGCCTTCACTGCCGGGCCGATGTTCACGGTGTGGCGCTCGTCCGGCTCGATAAAGTCCACCGAAGCCTGGGCGTCGTGTTCGTCGAACTGGGTTTCGTAGGGCAGGCGCACGGCAATAAAACGATAAGCCTCATCGCCGGTGCTGGCGCGCAGCTCCTGCATCGCACGTTGGGCCAACAGGCCTGCGGTCAGGGAGTCGACACCGCCACTGATGCCGAGCACCAGGGTCTTGAGCCCGGAATTGCGCAGGCAGTCCTGGATAAAGGCCACGCGCCGGGCAACCTCGGCTTCGAGTGCGGCCTGGTCCTTGAACGGGGCTTGCACCTTGAGCTGTTGCGCAATCTCACGCTGTACGGCTTGCATGATTCACTCCTTGCTGGATAAGGCAGGTACTTTGAAAACGTGACGCAAATAGGCGACAAAATTCGGGTCGGTGCAATGGGTCTTGCCCGCTTCATCGGAGATTTTCGCGACGGGCTGGCCATTGCAGGCGGTCATTTTAAGCACGATGCTCATCGGTTCCACCCCTGGAATATCACAGGTCAGGTTGGTGCCGATGCCAAAGCTCACATTAATGCGACCGCGCAACGCCCGGAATATTTCCAAGGCCTTGGGCAATGTCAGACTGTCGGAGAACACCAGGGTCTTGCTCATCGGTTCGATGCCCAGCTTGTGGTAGTGAGCGATGGCTTTTTCCGCCCACTGGATCGGGTCACCGGAGTCATGGCGCAAGCCGTCGAAGAGCTTGGCGAAGTACAGGTCGAAGTCGCCGAGGAACGCGTCGGTGGTGATGCAATCGGTGAGGGCGATACCCAGCAGGCCCCGGTACTCGCGCACCCAGCAATCAAGGGCGGCGATCTGGCTGTCGATCAGGCGCGGGCCGAGTTGCTGGTGGGCCATGATCCATTCATGGGCCATGGTGCCCAGCGGCTTCATATCGAACTCACGGGCCAGGTGCACGTTGCTGGTGCCAACAAAGCGGCCAGGGAAATCGTGCTTTAGCACGCTGACCACTTCTTCTTGCACCCGGTAGGAAAAACGCCGGCGCGTACCGAAGTCCGCTACTTGCAGCTCCGACAGCTCGTCGCTGCTGGCGTTGGCGGTCAACCAGTCGAACTTGCGATACAGCTGCTCGCGGGCCTGTTCAAGGATCACGGTCTGGTAGCGGTAGCGGTTACGCACCTCGCTGACGATGGCCAGCATTGGCACTTCAAACAGGATCACATGCAGCCACGGCCCGCGCAGGCGGATAAACAACTCGCCATTCTCTATGCCGGTTTGCACATACCGCAGGTTGAAGCGAAACAGCCCGAGGAAGCGCAGAAAATCCGGTTTCATAAAGCTGATGCGTTCCAGGAACCCCAGTTGATCGGGGCTCAGGCTCAGCTCGGCGAGGCGCTCGATCTGGTAGCGGATCTCCGCCAGGTAAGGGCGCAGGTCTTCACTGTTACGGCAACGAAACTCCCATTCAACTTCCACGTTCGGGTAGTTGTGCAGCACCGCCTGCATCATGGTCAGCTTGTAGAAGTCGGTGTCGAGCAGGTTCTGCACGATGCGATCGGCAAACACACTCTCGCTCATAACGGGAATCTCCAGACGGGTCGGCGATGGGCGCCGGCCTTTGCGCACAATTAAGGATGGGGCTAGTGGCGCATAGACTTGTGGGGTTTTGCCAGTGATTTTTTCAGTAAGGCCACTGACGCCATCGCAGGTAAGCCAGCTCCCACATTTGAAATGCATTCCAAACGGTGGGAGCTGGCTTGCCTGCGATGGCGATTCTCCAGGCGCTAAAGCACCTGCTCCATCATCCACTTCACAAATTCACGCACCTTGGGCACTTCTGCCGAATGTTCGGGGTAGGCCAAGTAATACGCATCCTGGCTCGGCATCGCATGTTGCCAGGGAATCACCAGCTTGCCCTCGGCCAATTCCTCTTCCACCAAAAAGCGCGGCAACAGCGCCACGCCACAACCCACCTGCGCGGCCCGAATGCACATATAGAACGTGTCGAACCGCGGCCCATGGTAGCTGTGCTCTGTATGGAAACCCTGGCTGGCGAACCAGTCATGCCAGCCCTGGGGCCGCGAGGCGTTTTGCAGCAGCACCAGGTCGCTCAGTTGCGTGGGGTCGGTGAAGGGCTGGGCAGGCAGGCTGTCGGGCGAACAGACCGGTACCAGCTCTTCACTGAACAGCTTCAGGCTCTCGGTGCCAGGGCGTGCGCCCTGGCCGAAGTAAAACGCCATGTCGGCCTTGCCTTGCAGTAATTCGTCCGGGGCCTGTTCGTTGCACAGGTCCAGGTGGATCTGCGGGTGACGCAAACGCCAACCCTTGAGGCGCGGTACCAGCCAGCGTGCGCCAAAAGTGTAAGGCGTGGACACGCGCAGCACTTCGGTTTCGCCGCCGTAGGAGCGCAGGTAGTGGGTGGACATTTCCACTTGTGTGAGGATCTTGCGCACTTCCACCAGGTACAGGTCGCCCGCCGGGGTCATCTGCAAGCGGCGGCGCACGCGGCGGAACAGCAGGTGCTGCAACAGCTCTTCCAGCTGCGCCACTTGTTTGCTCACCGCGCTTTGGGTGAGGTTCAGTTCTTCGGCCGCGCGGGTGAAGCTCAGGTGGCGGGTGGCCGCTTCGAAACACTGCAGGGCGGTGATCGAGGGCAAATGTCTTCTGTTCAGCACGGCATGCCTCTTTTTATTCTTGCATGAATAAAGGGAATGATATCTCGCCTAATCGTCGTTTGTTGGCAAGTCTTGGGCCAGCTACAAATAGGCTCAGGATCGCCGTGCAAGCAGCGGCGCGATTTTTCTACGCAGATTTGAAGGAGTGACCCATGGTTGCCGCATTGCTTGATCGTCTCGGGGTAAACCCGGCGCTGTACCAGGCTGGGAAACAACCCGTGCATTCACCGATTGATGGCAGCCGTATCGGCAGTGTCCATTGGGAAGGTGCCGCCGAGGTGGAGCAGCAGGTCAGTCGCGCCGAGCATGCATTCGAAGCCTGGCGCAAGGTGCCGGCGCCGCGGCGTGGCGAGCTGGTGCGCCAGTTCGGCGACGTATTGCGCGAGTACAAGGCCGACCTGGGCGAACTCGTTTCCTGGGAAGCCGGCAAGATCACCCAGGAAGGCTTGGGTGAAGTGCAGGAAATGATCGACATCTGTGACTTCGCCGTCGGCCTGTCACGCCAGTTGTACGGCTTGACCATTGCCTCCGAGCGCCCCGGCCACCATATGCGTGAAACCTGGCACCCGCTGGGCGTGGTCGGTGTGATCAGCGCCTTTAACTTCCCCGTGGCGGTGTGGGCGTGGAACACCGCGCTGGCCCTGGTGTGCGGCAACGCGGTGATCTGGAAACCGTCGGAAAAGACCCCGCTCACCGCACTGGCCTGCCAGGCCTTGTTCGAGCGCGTACTGAAAAAATTCGACGGTGCCCCCGAGTCCCTCAGCCAAGTGATCATCGGCGGCCGCGACGCCGGCGCTGCGCTGGTAGACGACCCGCGCGTCGCCCTGATCAGCGCCACCGGCAGCACGCGCATGGGCCGCGAAGTGGCACCCAAAGTCGCCGCGCGTTTCGCCCGCAGCATCCTGGAACTGGGCGGCAATAACGCGATGATCCTCGGCCCAAGCGCCGACCTGGACATGGCCGTGCGCGCCATCCTGTTCAGCGCGGTGGGCACCGCCGGACAACGCTGCACCACCCTGCGCCGGCTGATCGCCCATGAGTCGGTCAAGGAAGAAACCGCCCCCCGCCTCAAGGCCGCCTACTCCAAAGTGCGCATCGGTCACCCCCTGGAAGGCAACCTGATCGGCCCGCTGATCGACAAGCACAGTTTCGACAACATGCAGGATGCCCTTGAGCAAGCCTTGAGCGAAGGCGGCAAGGTGTTCGGCGGCAAGCGCCAGTTGCAAGAAAAATTCCCCAACGCCTACTACGTATCGCCGGCCATCGTGGAAATGCCCGAGCAAAGCGACGTGGTATGCAGCGAAACCTTCGCGCCGATTCTTTACGTGGTCGGCTACACCGACTTCGCCGAAGCCCTGCGCTTGAACAACGCCGTGCCACAAGGTTTGTCATCCTGCATCTTCACCACGGACGTGCGTGAAGCCGAGCAGTTCATGTCGGCGGTGGGCAGCGACTGCGGTATTGCCAACGTCAACATCGGCCCGAGCGGCGCGGAGATCGGTGGCGCGTTCGGGGGTGAAAAAGAGACCGGCGGCGGGCGTGAATCGGGCTCGGATGCGTGGCGCGGGTATATGCGCAGGCAGACCAATACCGTGAACTACTCGCTGGAACTGCCGTTGGCACAAGGCATCACTTTCGACTGAGCCTCAGGTCGGAGTGAGATCAATGTGGGAGCTGGCTTGCCTGCGATAGCGGTGTATCAGTCACCGAAACTATCGACTGAACCACCGCTATCGCAGGCAAGCCAGCTCCCACAGGTGATTGAGTTCCCCATTCAAAAGAGTATTTGTTTGTTAGGTCTCATCGGAGTCTGGCAATGGCACTGCGCGAAACATGTTTATGGGAACACCTCACCCCAGGCCGCCCCGACCGAGCCGCGCTCAAGGGCGCGGTCAAGGTGGATGTGTGCGTGATCGGCGCCGGCATCACCGGTTTGTCGGCGGCTATTCATTTGCTGGAACAGGGTAAAAGCGTCGCCGTACTGGAGGCCCATCGCACCGGTCACGGCGGTTCGGGGCGCAACGTCGGGCTGGTCAACGCCGGCCTGTGGATTCCACCGGACGAGATCGAGGCCGGTTTCGGCACGGCGGTGGGCAGCCAGCTCAACCGCATGTTGGGTGCGGCGCCGTCCCTGGTGTTCAGCCTGATCGACAAATACAACATCGACTGCCAATTGCGCCGTGAAGGCACCTTGCACATGGCGCACAACGCCCGTGGCGAGGCGGACTTGCGCAGCCGTGAGCAGCAGTGGAAACGCCGCGGCGCACCGGTTGAGTTACTCACCGGCCAGGCCTGCGAGCGCGCCACCGGCACCCGGAAAATCGCCGCCGCGTTGCTGGATCGGCGCGCCGGCACCTTGAACCCCATGGCCTACACCACTGGGTTGGCGAATGCCGCCGTTGGGCTGGGCGGGCAATTGTTCGATCATTCGCCGGTCACCCAGCTTGAGCGCCAAGGCGCCGATTGGTCGGTGCAGACCGCCGAGGGCGCGGTACAGGCCGCGCAGGTGGTGATCGCCTCCAATGCCTACACCGAAGGCGAATGGACCGAGCTGCGGCGTAACTTCTTCCCCGGCTATTACTACCAGGTGGCCTCGGCGCCGCTGACTGATGACGCCGCCCGGCAAATCCTCCCCGGCGGCCAGGGCTCCTGGGACACGCGCCAGGTCCTGAGCAGCATTCGCCGCGATGCCGATGGGCGCCTGTTGCTGGGCAGCCTGGGTAACGGCAACCAGAAACCGGCGTGGTTCCTCAAAGCGTGGGCCGATCGGGTGCAGCAACACTACTTCCCGTACCTCAAACCGGTGCAATGGGAATACACCTGGACCGGCTGCATCGCGTTCACCCCCGACCACTTGATGCGCCTGTTCGAACCGGCCCCCGGCCTGGTGGCGGTCACCGGGTATAACGGGCGCGGCGTGACCACCGGCAGCGTGGTGGGCAAGGCGTTTGCCGACTACCTGTGTCACCAGAACCCCCAAGCCTTACCGATCCCTTTTGCCCCTATGCAACCTCTGGCCGCTGTGGGCCTGCGCAGTTGCCTGTATGAAGCCGGCTTCTCGCTCTATCACGCCGGGCAATGCCTGAGGATCGTGATTTGATCAGCGAAATACCCCTCAAAAGCCTGCGTTTTCTTAGCAGGCTACCCATCTGTATTGGTGCAAGTCGTAGCAATCACGCACTGTAAATGTGCAGTTCCGTTACGCACATTGTTACAGCTTTAGGACCTGTCGTTTATGCCTGTGGTTGCAGGTGCGACCTCCCAGGGTTGTACTTTTTTGGAGCGTTGGTTGCACCTATAGACGCTAGACGGTTGCACGTCCTGGCAAAAGGCGTCGAAACGCCTGTAATAACAATGACACCGTGTCTTTTTGAAGAATAAAAAAGTAATGGCACGCGGCTTGCTCTGAGCTTTCAGTGAAAAGTTTGAATGCAAGTTGTCGTGCCAAAAATCAAAAATATCGGAGCACCACTCATGTCCCAGACGTTTTACAAGAAAGGTTTTCTGGCCCTCGCCGTTGCTGCGGCGCTGGGTGTTTCTACGTTTGTTCAAGCTGATGTGAAAATTGGTGTGGCAGGCCCGATGACGGGTGCCAACGCCGCTTTCGGTGAGCAGTACATGAAGGGTGCCCAGGCGGCAGCCGACGTTATCAACAAGGCCGGCGGCATTAACGGCGAGCAGATCAAGCTCGTGGCGGGCGATGACGCCTGCGAACCCAAGCAGGCCGTAGCCGTGGCCAACCGTCTGG
The DNA here is from genome assembly GCF_003408955.1 of Pseudomonas sp. GL93. Classification (NCBI taxonomy): domain Bacteria; kingdom Pseudomonadati; phylum Pseudomonadota; class Gammaproteobacteria; order Pseudomonadales; family Pseudomonadaceae; genus Pseudomonas; species Pseudomonas sp. GL93. Next base: position 31,708 of record NZ_NKRF01000071.1, on the reverse strand, counting down.
CCGACCAGGACAAGGTGATCGGTGTGGTCGGGCACTTCTGCTCATCCAATACCATCCCGGCGTCGGAGGTTTACGATGAAGCGGGCATCATCGCCATCACCCCAGGTTCCACCAACCCACAAGTGACCGAACGCGGCCTGGGCGCCATGTTCCGTATGTGCGGGCGTGACGACCAGCAAGGCATCGTCGCCGGCGACTATATCGTCGATGTGCTCAAGGGCAAGAAAGTCGCGGTGATCAACGACAAGGACACCTACGGCAAAGGCTTGGCCGACGCCACCGCAGCCCAACTGACCAAGCGCGGCGTCAAGCCGGTGCTGGAAGAGGGCCTGACCCGTGGCGAGAAAGACTTCAGCGCCCTGGTCACCAAGATCCGTTCCCTGGGCGCCGACGTCGTGTACTTCGGCGGCTTGCATCCGGAAGCCGGCCCATTGGTGCGCCAGATCCGTGAAGCGGGCTTGAAAGACGTCAAGTTCATGTCCGATGACGGTGTGGTCACCGACGAACTGGTAGCCACCGCCGGCGGCGCCCAGTACGTCGATGGTGTATACATGACCTTCGGCGCCGACCCACGCCTGCTGCCAGACAGCAAGACCGTGGTGGAAGAGTTCCGCAAGAACGGCACCGAGCCTGAAGGCTACACCCTGTACGCCTACGCCTCGATCCAGGCCCTGGCCGCCGGCTTCAACGGTGCCAAGTCCAACAAGGGCGAAGACGCTGCCAAGTGGCTCAAGGCCAACCCGGTTAAAACCGTCATGGGCGAAAAAGCCTGGGATGCCAAGGGCGACCTGAAAGTCTCTGACTACGTGGTTTACCAGTGGGACAAAGACGGCAAATACCATCAGTTGGAAAAGCAGAAGTAATAACGCGACGGCTTGAACACCTCGATCTCTGTGGGAGCCGGGCTTGCCCGCGATGACGGCCTCAATACCAACACCTGTGTTGAATGTGAAACCGCTATCGCAGGCAAGCCAGCTCCCACAGAGGGCCTGGTTGCCTGCTCTATTGCAACAAACCTGTCTTTTCCTCCAGAAGCGCCGCACACCCACCGGTGTGCAGGTGCTCACCGCGTGAGATTGCGTTATGGATGGTATTTTCCTGCAGCAACTGGTCAACGGCCTGACCCTCGGGTCGGTCTATGGCCTGATCGCCATCGGCTACACAATGGTCTATGGCATCATTGGCATGATCAACTTCGCCCACGGCGAGGTTTATATGATTTCCGCTTACCTCGCGGCGATCAGTCTGGCACTGCTGGCTTACTTCGGCATCGAATCCTTCCCGCTGCTCATTCTCGGTACCTTGATCTTCACCGTAGTCGTCACCGGCGTGTACGGTTGGGGGATTGAGCGTGTCGCCTACAAACCGTTGCGTAACTCCACCCGCCTGGCTCCGCTGATCAGCGCCATCGGTATCTCGCTTATCCTGCAGAACTACGCGCAGATCGCCCAGGGCGCCAAGCAACAAGGCATTCCCACCCTGCTGGCCGGCGCCTGGCGTGTCGATATCGGCACCGGCTTTGTACAACTGACCTACACCAAGGTGTTCATCCTGGTCGCCGCTTTTGCCGGCATGGCCTTGCTCACCTACATCATCAAATACACCAAGCTGGGCCGCATGTGCCGCGCCACCCAGCAAGACCGCAAGATGGCCTCGATTCTGGGCATCAACACCGACCGGGTGATCTCCTACGTGTTTGTCATCGGTGCCGCCATGGCCGCCCTGGCCGGCGTGCTCATCACCCTCAACTACGGCACCTTCGACTTCTATGCCGGCTTCATCATCGGCATCAAGGCGTTTACCGCGGCGGTACTCGGCGGCATCGGCTCTCTGCCTGGGGCGATGCTGGGCGGGATCATTCTCGGTATCTCCGAGTCGTTGTTCTCGGGGTTGATCAACTCTGACTACAAAGACGTGTTCAGTTTCTCCCTGCTGGTGGTGATTCTGATTTTCCGTCCCCAGGGCCTGCTTGGTCGCCCACTCGTGGCGAAGGTGTAAACATGTCTGCTGCCAAATCCATTGATATCAAGAAAAGTGTGGTCGATACGGTCCTCGCCGGGCTGATTTCGCTGATCGTGTTCGGGCCCATCGTCGGCGTAGTGCTCGACGGCTACAGCTTCAACCTGGAGCCGCTGCGCGTTGCCACATTGGTCGCCATTGTGATGGCCGGACGCCTTGCCCTCAGCCTGTTCCTGCAAACCCCAAAGGGTGTGAAGATTCTGCAGGGCTTCGAAAGCAGCGGCTCGGGTGTGCACGTGCTGCCACCGGACTACAAGTCGCGATTGCGCTGGATCATCCCGGCGTTGATCGTGATCGCCATTGTGTTCCCGATCTTCGCCAACAAATACCTGCTCACCGTGGTTATCCTCGGGCTGATCTACGTGTTGCTTGGCCTTGGCCTGAACATCGTGGTGGGCCTGGCCGGCCTGCTCGACCTGGGTTACGTGGCCTTCTACGCCATTGGTGCCTACGGCCTGGCGCTGGGTTATCAATACCTGGGCCTGGGCTTCTGGACGGTGCTGCCACTGGCGGCCATCGCGGCGGCGTTGGCGGGGTGCATACTCGGCTTCCCGGTGCTGCGAATGCACGGTGACTACCTGGCCATCGTGACCCTGGGCTTTGGTGAAATCATTCGCCTGGTGCTCAACAACTGGCTGTCGTTTACCGGCGGCCCGAACGGTATGCCGGTGCCGTCACCAACCTTCCTGGGCCTGGAGTTCGGCAAGCGTGCGAAGGATGGCGGCATTCCGTTTCACGAGTTTTTCGGCATCGATTACAACCCCAACATCAAGTTCATGTTCATCTACATCGTGCTGTTTCTGGTGGTGCTGGCCGTGCTGTACATCAAGCATCGCCTCACGCGTATGCCGGTCGGTCGCGCTTGGGAAGCCTTGCGTGAAGATGAAATCGCCTGTCGTTCCATGGGCCTGAACCACGTGCTGGTCAAGCTCTCGGCGTTCACCATCGGCGCTTCAACCGCAGGTTTGGCCGGGGTGTTCTTTGCCAGCTACCAGGGCTTCGTCAACCCATCGTCGTTTACCTTCTTCGAGTCGGCGTTGATCCTCGCCATTGTGGTGTTGGGCGGCATGGGCTCGACGGTCGGCGTGGTGATTGCGGCGTTTGTGCTGACCGTGGCGCCTGAATTGCTGCGCAGCTTCTCCGAGTATCGCGTGCTGCTGTTTGGCGTGTTGATGGTGGTGATGATGATCTGGCGACCGCGTGGCTTGATTCGCATCAGCCGTACCGGCGTGACGCCACGCAAGGGGGTAGCGCCATGAGCAAGGAAGTCGTGCTGTCCGTCGAACACCTGATGATGCACTTCGGTGGTATCAAGGCCTTGAGCGATGTCAGCCTCAAGGTTGAACGCAACTCGATCTTCGCCCTGATCGGCCCCAACGGCGCCGGCAAGACCACGGTGTTCAACTGCCTCACCGGCTTTTACAAAGCCAGCGGCGGCAAGATCGAGCTCAACGTGCGGGGCAAGCAAACCAACGTCATACAGTTGCTGGGTGAGCGCTTTGAGGCCACCGACTTCGTGTCGCCCAAAAGCTTCCTCAGTCGCGTGTACTACAAGATGTTCGGCGGCACCCACTTGGTGAACCGTGCCGGCCTGGCCCGCACCTTTCAGAACATTCGCCTGTTCAAGGAAATGTCGGTGCTGGAAAACCTGCTGGTGGCCCAGCACATGTGGGTCAACCGCAACATGCTTGCCGGCATCCTCAATACCAAGGGCTACCGCAAGGCCGAAAGCGATGCGCTGGACTGCGCATTCTACTGGCTGGAAGTGGTCGACCTGGTGGACTGCGCCAACCGCCTGGCCGGCGAGCTCTCCTACGGCCAGCAGCGCCGTCTGGAAATCGCCCGCGCCATGTGCACGCGGCCGCAGATCATCTGCCTGGACGAACCGGCAGCGGGCCTCAACCCACAGGAAACCGAAGCCCTCAGCGCGATGATTCGCCTGCTGCGCGACGAACACGACCTTACGGTGGTGCTGATCGAACACGACATGGGCATGGTGATGAGTATTTCCGACCACATTGTGGTGCTGGACCACGGCAACGTGATCGCCGAAGGCGGCCCGGATGCGATCCGCAACGACCCGAAAGTGATTGCTGCCTACCTGGGCGCGGACGAAGAGGAGCTGGTATGAGTGCACCTATCCTCGAAATGAAGGACCTGGACGTGTTCTACGGCCCGATCCAGGCCCTGAAGAAAGTCTCGCTGCACATCAACGAAGGCGAAACCGTCAGCCTGATCGGCTCCAACGGCGCGGGAAAGTCCACGCTGCTGATGTCGATCTTCGGCCAGCCTCGGGCCGAGTCGGGGCAGATTCTGTACAACGGCGTCGACATTACCCACAAGTCGTCCCACTACATCGCCTCCAACGGCATTGCGCAGTCGCCGGAAGGGCGGCGGGTGTTCCCCGACATGACCGTCGAGGAAAACCTGCTGATGGGCACCATCCCCATTGGCGACAAGTTCGCCAGCGAGGACATGCAACGTATGTTCGAGCTGTTCCCCAGGCTCAAGGAGCGGCGCAACCAGCGGGCTATGACCATGTCGGGGGGCGAGCAGCAAATGCTCGCCATCGCCCGTGCGCTGATGAGCCGGCCCAAGCTGTTGTTGCTCGATGAGCCAAGCCTGGGGTTGGCGCCGATTGTGGTGAAGCAGATCTTCTCCACCCTGCGCGAGCTGGCGTCCACCGGGATGACCATCTTCCTGGTGGAACAGAACGCCAACCATGCGCTGCGCCTGTCGGACCGCGCGTATGTGATGGTCAATGGTGAGATTCGCCTGACCGGGACCGGCAAGGAATTGCTGGTGAACGAGGACGTGCGTAACGCCTACCTGGGCGGCCACTGACCTAAGATCCAGGCGCATCAACCCTGTGGGAACCGGGCCTTATGTGGGAGCCGGGCTTGCCCGCGATAGCATCACCTCGGTTTAGCTGACATACCGAGGTGGCCGCATCGCAGGCAAGCCAGCTCCCACCCAAAGCCGGTTCCCACATTTGTTTTTGCGATGTCCACAAGCGCTCAACCAAATTGTGGAAAACAAATCCAGCCGACCTCAAAAGCGCGACATATAGCCGCCGCAAATCCCTGTTTTGTCACAGTTTTGACTTGTCCCCATCCACTGTGGAACCGGCTGTGGGTAACGTGGGAGTAGCTGGCTGAAAGCCTTTAACTACGTGGCTTGTAGCGTGTTGGTTGTTTTTTGATCAGCGTGTTTTTCGCCACCGCCTCGAGGGTTTGTCAACCTGTTTAAAGACACAGGTATATGAATGAAATAAGTCATTCCTGCCTGTGGATAAGTCTGTGACTAAACTCTGGAAAGACGCGCGCAGGGGCCGGAATGACTGGCCTGGAGCCATCGTTGTGTTTTTCTGCATTTGTCAGCGGCTACATAGGCGCTCGCCCAGGTCAAGCAAAAAACTTTATAAAACCGCCTGCAACCCTTGTACACAGCGGCTTTGCGCCGTTTTGACTTGTCCCCATCCACTGTGGAACCGGCTGTGGGTAACGTGGGAGTAGCTGGCTGAAAGCTACGGTTTATAAGGCTTTGCGTGGTTTGATTAAAAAATGATCAGCCAAGCATGCGTGTGTGTGCACAGCGGTTGCCGCAAACGCGGCGTAAGGGCATTCTGCTGGCTGTTTTTTTTCCCGATGCCCGCAAGGAGAACACCATGTCCGACACGCTGTTTATCACTGGCGCTACTTCAGGTTTCGGCGAAGCCTGTGCCCGTCGCTTTGCCGAGGCCGGTTGGAAACTGGTGCTTACCGGTCGTCGTGCCGAGCGCTTGAATGCCTTGGTCGAAGAGCTTTCCAAGCAGACCGAAGTGCATGGCCTGGTGGTGGATGTGCGCGACCGCAAAGGCATGGAGGAGGCCATCGTCAACTTGCCGCCCTCGTTCGCGACGCTGCGTGGCCTGATCAACAATGCCGGCCTGGCCGTGGGCACCGACCCTGCGCCCAAGTGCGACCTCGACGATTGGGAAACCATGGTCGACACCAACATCAAGGGCCTGCTGACCACCACCAACCTGCTGTTGCCGCGCCTGATTGCCCATGGGCGCGGTGCCGGGATTATCAACCTGGGCTCCATCGCCGGTAACTACCCGTACCCGGGCAGCCATGTGTACGGCGGTTCCAAGGCGTTCGTGAAGCAGTTCTCGTTGAACCTGCGCTGCGACTTGCAAGGCACCGGCGTGCGCGTGACCAATATTGAGCCGGGCTTGTGTGAAAGCGAGTTCTCCCTGGGGCGCTTCGGCGGTGACCAGGCGCGTTACGACGCCACCAATGCAGGGGCCGACCCGATCCAGCCGCAGGATATTGCCGATACGATTTTCTGGGTGATGAACCCCCCGGCGCACGTGAACATCAACCGCCTGGAGCTGATGCCGGTGAGCCAGACCTGGGCCGGGTTTGCGATTGAGCGTGGGGCCAAGGGCTAAGCACCTGCGCGACACACTGTAGGAGCGAGCTTGCTCGCGAAAAACGTTAACGATGACGCGGGTATCCTGAATGCACGCGGCGCGCTCAGGTTTTTCGTGAGCAAGCTCGCTCCTACAGTAGATGGCGTCAAATCGGCCAAAACAGGACATAAGGTACACTGCCCGCCTGAGAACCCCACCGCACCCAGCGGTTTAAAGGTTTTGACAGGAGGCTATGTGAGTAACCGAGGTGAGCAGGCACTGCTCAAACAATCGACTATCCTGATGTTCGCAGTCGCGATCGCCGGGATTGTCACGGGTGTGATATCCGGCGCCCAATCCATTCTGTTCGACGGCTTTTTCTCGCTGATCGCCACCGCCATCAAGGTGTTGATGCTGATCACGGCCAAGCTGATCGCCAAGAAAAGCAACGAGCGTTTCCAATTCGGCTATTGGCACCTGGAGCCGATGGTGCTGCTGATAGAAGGCAGTTTCCTGCTGCTGATTGCCATCTACGCGTTCCTCAATGGCGTGTTCGGCATTATCAATGGCGGGCGCGAAATCGAGTTGGGGCTGGTGATTATTTATGCGGCGGTGTTTACCGTCGTGGAGTTCGCCTACTTCTTCTATGTGCGCTACCGCAATCGCACACTCAAATCGTCATTGATCCAGTTCGACAACATCAGTTGGCTGGTGGACGCGATGCTGTCGGTGGGCTTGCTGATCAGCTTCCTGGCCGCACTGTTGCTCAAGTCCCAGGGCTATGGCGAGTGGGCGGTCTACGTGGACCCGTTGATCCTGATCCTGCTGGCCCTGAGCATGCTGGCGCCGGCATTCAAGATCCTGCGCCCGGCGCTGCGCGAAGTGTTGGGCATCGCGCCGGATCACTTGGACGACAAGGTCCGCGAAGTGATGGACGCGGCGCAGGCCAAGCATGGTTTCGACGACTACGTGTCCTATGTGCAGAAGCACGGGCGTGCACGGTTTATCGAGATTCATGTGGTGCTGCCAGCGGATTACCCGGTGGATAACGTCGCCACCCTCGATAGGCTGCGTGAAGAGATATCCACAGAGTTGGGGGCGGCGGATGCGGCGCGGTGGTTGACGATCAGTTTTACAGGCGACCGCAAGTGGATTGCCTAAAGTCTGATACACCGAGGTGTGCTATCGCAGGCAAGCCAGCTCCCACACTGTTCGGTTCAGGGGTCTGACTCATGGAAGGTCAAGGGGCTTGAAGACAGCCTGCTGCACATCGACTTTTTTCGGGATCAGGCCGTTGGCAAAAAACAAGTCGGCGGTGCGTTGCTGGTTGGCGATGTCGATGGCTTCCAAGGGGCGGATCGGCTCAGGCGAGCGATGTTCGAAGTAGCTTTTGACCACTGCCGGTTGCAAGCCCAGGGTGCCGGCCATCAGCGTGATGCTCGCGTCGGGCTGATCAAGCGACAGGCGCTGCGCCTTGCCAAGCGTCTGGATAATCGTGGCGATGGCCTCTGGGTGCTGCTTGGCAAACGGGTGGTTGACCACGAAGAAACTGCCCGCGGGGTTCAACCCTTGCCCGTCCCGCAGTACGCGTGCCGAGCCGTCGATCACGGCGGCCGAATAGTACGGGTCCCACACGACCCAGGCGTCCACCTTGCCTTGTTCGAACGCGGCACGGCCGTCGGAAGGCGACAGGTACACCACGTTCACATCCTTCCACTGCAACCCCGCGCGCAGCAGGCTCTTGAGAAACAGGTTGTGCGCACTGGAGCCTTTGAGCAATGCCACGCGCTTGCCCTTGAGTTCGGCCACGTTCTGCACGGTACTGGCCTTGGGTACCAGCACTGCTTCGGCCTTGCCCTCGTTGGGCTCGACGGCAAAATACTGCAAGTCGATCCCGGCCGCCTGGGCGAAGATCGGCGGGATATCGCCAATATTGCCGATGTCCAGGCTGCCTGCGTTAAGCGCTTCGATCAGCGGCGGGCCACCGAGGAATTCGGTCCACTGCACCTGTGTACCGGGCAGCGCCGCTTCGAAAAGCTTGTGCTCACGGGCGAGCACCATGCTGACCGAGCTTTTCTGGTAGCCGATGCGCAGCGTGGAAGGTTCGGCCGCCGAGGCGGGTTGCGCCAGTACCGCCAATGCCAGCAGCGCGCTGCCCAACAGGTGTTTGATTGCTTTCATAAGTCGCCTCTGGGTGGTTCGATTCAGATTCAAAGTGAGCACCGTCAGTGTGGGATTCAAGTCCGGTAACGGCGCGGGCCATGTAGTCACTGACCGAGCGCTGGGAAATCCCCAGTTCGGCGGCGATCTGGGGGTACGTCAGGCCGTTGACGCGGGACAACAGGAACGTCGTCTTGATCTTGGCCGGCAAGCGGTCGAGTAATAGATCGATGGCTTGCAGGGCTTCGAGTACCTGGGCCCGATCCTCGGCGCAGGCTGCATCGTCATCCAGCGCAGCGAGGTAGGCACGCTCCAGGTCACGCCGGCGCCACACTTCGTACACCAGGCGCTGGGCAATGGTGGTAAGCAATGCGCGGGGCTGTCGTATCGGCGTTAGCTGAGGTGCACTCAGGAGCTGGACAAAGGCGTCGACGGCGATGTCTTCGGCGTGGGCACGGGAGTTGAGGTAGCGGTGCAAGCGGCTGCACAGCCAAGGGTAATGAATGCGAAACAGTGAGCCCACGTAGTTGCTGTGAGCACTATCGGCGCCGGACATAGTGGCTCCTTCTGAGTAGGTTGCGCGGTATGTCCGGTGTTCCGGTGGAGCGATCCTAGCAAGGCTTCTTATGCTTTAATAATATTTAAAATGCATTTTTATATAACCTTATTGAAGTTTTGGATAGCCGGCGCTGGCGGCCTGCCGTTGGTAATCCAACACCACCTGATAGTCGTCTTCGCTGGCAGGGAGCACGGCTTGCACACCCAAGGTTTGCGTCACCTGCGGCAGGTCCTGCAACGCCAGGTTCATCGCCTCACGAATCTGCGCCACCTGCGCGTCGCTCAAGCCCAGCGCGCCTATGTAGGGCAAAGTCGGGCTCGGCGCGCTGCGGGCGATGACGCGCAGGCCCGCGACCTCTTCGGGGGCGAATCGGGCGAGGTAGTCGTAGGTGACGCTGTCGATGGCGGCGAGGTCGGCGCAGTCTTCACGCAGCCAGCGCAAGCTCTCGCGGTGGGCGCCGCTAATGCCGACGCTGGCGAAGAACCGCCCGTCGCGCTGCAACGGCGCCAGGCAGTGACGCAGCAGATTCATGCCGCTGTTGGAGTCGTGACCGTTGATCACGCCGCGGCTCTGGTAGAACTGCGCCAGGCGGGTACGCGGGTTGTCAGCGCGGGTCAACAGCAGGCTGCAATGTTCGCCGTGGCTGCTGTGGGCCAACTCGTAACGGGGGCGCCCAATGATGCGCACCTGGCCGCGCAGTTGGGTCATCAGCGGGTAGCCGCAGGTTTGGGTGAAAAGCAATTGCGGCGCTAGCCACAGGCCGGGCAAGTCGAGGTGGTCGGCGTTAAGACGATGCAGCTTCAAGCGCTCAAGGATGCGCGCCAGCCAGTGTTGATTGGCCTGCTGGATGGGCTCGGGCGCAACGTACATGCGCAGGTCGGCGTAGTGCTCACTCATGGTCGTCTCTCAGGCAAACGGGTGCCGGGGACTGTCGATGGCCTTGAGGCCGTGACGGCTGATCAACTGGCCGTAGCCCTGCACCAGGAAACCACCGCTGCGCGCCAGCCACTGCTCGCGACGGGCACGGTACACCCTGGGCAACAGGTACCACGGCAACATCGGCAGATCGTGGTGTACCAGGTGCAGATTGTTGTTGAGAAACAGCCAGGCCCAGGGCCAGGACGCTTCGTTGAGCACTGTGCGCTGTTCCGGCCGGGGATGGGGGCGGTGCTCATAGTAGGAACGGATCGAGGCCAGGGACAAGGCTGGCACGCTGACCAGCAGCAGGTAATGCCACACCGCAAGCGCGCTGTAGTAGGCGATGAAACTCAGCATCAGCACAGTGACGGCGCCGTGGGCCAGCCACATCGGCCATACCTGGGGCAGGCGTTGAAACTCGTGACGTGCCAACCGGCCAATTGCCAACGGCGCAGCCAGCAGGAAGCGGCCAAGCACGGTCTTGGTCAGCCAATGCACGCCACGTTCGAACAGCGAGCTGTCGTCCCATTGCTGCTGATTGAGGTAGCGGCTTTCCGGGTCGATGCCCGGTAGGGTCAGGCTGTCGTCGTTGTGGTGCAACAGGTGGCTGTCGCGGTACAGCGTATAGGGATACCACACCGCGAAAGGGGCATAGCCGAGGAGTTTATTCAGCCATAACGAACGGGTCGGGTGGCCGTGGAGCAATTCGTGCTGCACCGATAGCCACAGGGTCACCAGCGGTATCAGCAGCAACATGCTCAGCCACAGGCCCAGCCACCGGCTGCCAAGGATCACCGCGAACCAGCCGGCATATACGCCGATCAACAGCAGCCAGGTCGGCCACTCCGTTCTTGCCACAAAGGTCGTCGCCAGGGCTTCGATTTCCCGGCGTTGGGTCGGATCAAGGTAATTGGCCATCGGCAGCTCAGAGCAGGTGTTTCCTGCTCTGTGCAATGAGGCGGGAAAATCTTGCAGATCGTTTGGTTCTAAGCTTGTAACTCAGTGACCGAACAGGCCTGCTTCGGATTTTTTGGTCTTCTTGTCCGTGCGTTTTTCATCCGCGGTTTTTGCCGGTTTTTTCTTCGCAGCTTTCTTTGAGTCCATACCTTTGGCCATGATGCATGCTCCACTAACAGGGGATGTAGCACTGGGTATACCACCTATTGCCCGGCAGAAGGCGCTTATAATCCCCTGCCCTGGATAACGCTTGTCTGAACCCCATGCCCCCATTGCACATCGAACCGCTGGCCGAGCCTCTGTGGCCACTGCTGAACAAGTTTTACCGCAGCCACAATTCATCGATGAAGGCGCTCAAGGGCGGCCGTTTGTGGGTAGTGCGAGATGGCGAGATCGTGGCCGGCTTGTGCTTGAGCCCGGTGGTGGGCGGGCAGTGGCTCACGGGGGTGTTTGTGGCGCCGACTTATCGTGGCCAGCGGCTAGCGGCGCGACTGATTGGCGAGGCCGTGGCGAGTTGTGAGGGGACGGTTTGGTTGCTGTGCCATCCGGATCTGGAACGGTTGTATCAAGGCATGGGGTTCAGCCAGGACACGGTTTTGCCGCAATCGCTGAGTGAACGGCTGGTGCGTTACAAGCGCAACAAGCCGATGATTGCGATGGGGCTCAATGCCCAGGATAAACACTGAACCCATGTGGGTGTGTCAGAAGGGCTATTCGTCAGCCGTTGGGTCCAGCTCCGGGAACATCACTTCAATAAACCCGAATTTGCTGAAATCGGTAATCCGCGACGGGTACAGCCGGCCAATCAAATGGTCGCACTCATGCTGCACCACCCGCGCATGAAAGCCGTCGGCAAAACGTACGATCGGCTCGCCCTTGGGGTCGAACCCTTCGTAGCGGATCTGCTGGTAACGGTTCACGGCGCCGCGCAGGCCGGGCACTGACAGGCAACCTTCATAGCCCTCTTCCAGCACCGGGCTGAGCGGTGTGATCAGCGGGTTGATCAGGATGGTCTGCGGCACCGGCGGCGCGTCCGGGTAGCGTTCGCTGGCCTCGAAACCGAAGATCACCAGTTGCAGGTCCACGCCAATCTGCGGCGCGGCCAGGCCAACGCCGCCCACGTGCTCCATGGTCTGGAACATATCGTCGATCAGTTGCCACAACTCGGGGCTGTCGAACATCTCCGGCGGTACCGGCGGGGCGATACGCAGCAGGCGCTCGTCGCCCATTTTCAGGATTTCACGGATCATTGTTCAGGCTCGGTCATGGACTTGGAGTGGTCCCGGCCTAGGCCTGAGACGTGTTGTTTTTCATCGGTGTGGCCCGGCTCGCCTATTTCCTTCTCACCGGGGTCCTTGCCCTCGGCAGACATATGCTCGATCACCGCGTTCATCTCCGCGCCCAGCAGCAGTACGGCGGCAGAGATGTAGAAATACAGGAGCAAGACAATGATCGCACCGATGCTGCCATACATGGCGTTGTAGTCCGCGAAGGTCTTGACGTAGTAGCCAAAGCCCAGGGAGGCGACGATCCATACCACCACGGCCAAGACGGAGCCGGGGGTGATAAAGCGAAATTCCTGCTCAACGTCCGGCATCACGTAATACATGAGGGCCACGGCGAACATCAACAAGATCACAATCAGCGGCCAACGCAGGATGGTCCACAGCGTGACCACGAATTCCTGCATGCCGATCTGCCCGGCCAGCCACTCCATGACTTGCGGGCCCAGCACCATCAGCGCGGCGGCGGCCAGCAGCATGCCAGCGATGCCCACGGTGTAGAAAATCGACAGCGGGAAACGCTTCCAGATCGGCCGCCCTTCAACCACGTCGTAGGCGGCGTTCATGGCGCTCATCATCAGGCGCACGCCCGCAGAGGCCGTCCACAGTGCGATGACGATACCCACCGAGAGCAAGCCGCCCTTGGACTGCTGCAACTGATCGATCACCGGGTTGACCTGTTCCAGCGCCTGGGGAGGCAACACCAACTCCGATTGCAGGCGCAGCCATGTGAAGAAGTCAGGCAGGTGCAGGAAACCGATCAGGGCAATGAGAAACAGCAGGAACGGAAACAACGAGAACAGCATCTGGTAGGCCAGTGCCGAGGCGTAGGTAGGCATCTCGTCATCGACGAATTCCTTGACGGTGCGTACCAGCACCTTGTGCAGCTTGAGACCATCGAGTACCGGAAAAAGCATAGCGTCTCCTTTCGCCGCAAAGAGATTGAGTTCGTGGGCGACTCAGGGGCCGTTTTCTACATCAAAGTAGCCCATTTGGCGACTTTGAAACAATTTCGAAAGTTTAGTTGCACCTTCAGATACAAAAACGGCCATCCGTGGATGGCCGTCGGGCTGCTGGGGTCAGCCAGCCAGGACGTGTTACTCAGTGGCTTTTTTCACTGCGTCCTTGGTCTTGCCCACTGCTTGCTGCGCTTCGCCTTTTTTCTCTTGGACCACGCCTTCAGCACGCAGTTTGCCGTTGTCTGTGACTTTACCGACGCCTTGCTTGATGTTACCGACAGCTTCGTTCGCCAAGCCCTTTACCTTATCGGAAGTGCTGCTCATGGTATTACTCCTGATAACAATCAAATGGTTTTTGGTCACTACGTAGCGGTTGACCTGAAGCGCAGCGGCGGAGTTTCAATTATTTTTACGTGAACATTTCATCGAAAGCGGCAGGTTTGGCTTTATGTTTTGCAGCCAACCCACGAGAATGCCCGGCACATTCAGGCTGCAACGCTGAATAACAGATCCCGTAGGAAGGTTATGAAACTCAATAAAGCACAGGCCATTGCCCGCAGAAACCAGGAACTGGGCGGTGCCGTACTCGGCGTCAACAACTGCCACTTCACCGACCTGGACCGCAAACGCAACATCTGGTGGTTCGACCTGCCGGTGGGGCGTATTGCCGTGGGCCAATACGAGTGGATCCACCTGTTGATGCACAACGCCGACACCGACCAGTTGCTGCACTTGAAGGTGCCGACCGTGTTCCTGCGTGAAAAACTCGAAGGGCTGGTGGTACGCAATGCGGGCAAGCGCAAGCCGGAGATTACCCTGGAGCTAAGCGCGGATAAGGACTCGTTCTTGAAGGACGTACGCCCCGCCGGTGCGGGTGTGAGCTTCGCGCAGTTCGCCCTTTAAAAAACCGTGCGGGCTGCCCTGACAGGCTTTTTGTAGGGGCGAGCTTGCTCGCGAAAAACTCACAGGCACAGCGTTTATCCAGGAAGCACGCGTTACCGTTGACGTTCTTCGCGAGCAAGCTCGCTCCTACAAAAGGTGATGAACGCGCCCACATAAAAAACCCCGCATCAGCGGGGTTTTTTTATAGGTTACTTTTTAAGACCAAGTTTCTTCAGTTCTTCATCACGCAATTCACGCCGCAGGATCTTGCCCACGTTGGTGGTCGGCAACGCATCACGGAACTCCACGGCCTTGGGCACCTTGTAGCCGGTGACGTTGGCGCGCATGTGTTCCATCACCTGGTCCTTGGTCAGGGTGGCCCCTGGCTTGACCACGATGAACAACTTGATGTGCTCGCCGGATTTTTCATCCGGTACGCCGATGGCCGCACACTGCAGCACGCCGGGCAGGCCCGCCAGCACGTCTTCCAGCTCGTTGGGGTAGACGTTGAAGCCGGAGACCAGAATCATGTCCTTCTTGCGGTCGACGATACGCATGTAGCCGTCTGGCTGGATAATCGCGATGTCGCCGGTCTTCAGCCAACCTTCGCTGTCGAGCATCTCGTCGGTAGCGTCCTGGCGCTGCCAGTAGCCCTTCATCACTTGCGGACCTTTCACACACAGCTCGCCGGTTTCGCCCAGTGCAAGCTCGGTACCGTCGTCGGCGATGACTTTACACGCAGTGGAAGGCACCGGAATGCCAATGGTGCCAATCTGGATGTGCTGTATCGGATTGACCGTGGCCACCGGGCTGGTTTCGGTCATGCCGTAGCCTTCGCAGATCGCGCAGCCGGTGACGGCCTTCCAACGCTCCGCCGCAGCCAGTTGCAACGCCATGCCCCCCGATAGGGTGACCTTCAGCGCAGAGAAGTCCAGCTTGCGGAAACCTTCGTTGTTGCACAGCGCCACGAACAGGGTGTTGAGGCCGACGAAGCCACTGAACTTCCACTTCGACAGTTCCTTGACCATCGCCGGCAGGTCGCGCGGGTTGCTGATCAGGATGTTGTGGTTGCCGATCAGCATCATCGCCATGCAATGAAAGGTGAAGGCATAGATGTGGTACAGCGGCAGCGGCGTGATCAGGATCTCGCAGCCTTCGTTGAGGTTGGAGCCCATCAGCGCCTTGCATTGCAGCATGTTGGCGACGAGGTTGCGGTGGGTCAGCATGGCGCCCTTGGCCACGCCGGTGGTACCGCCGGTGTATTGCAACACGGCCACATCGCCGCTGGCCGGGCTGGCATCGTTGACCGGCTGGCCATGGCCCTTGGCGAGTACGTCGTTGAACTTGATGGCCTGGGGTAGATGATAGGCCGGGACCATTTTCTTCACGTACTTGATCACGCTGTTGATCAGCACGCGCTTGAAGGGCGAGAGCAGGTCGGCAACTTCGGTGACGATCACATGCTTGACGGCGGTCTTGGGCACGACTTTTTCAGCCAGGTGCGCCATGTTGGCCAGGCAAACCAGGGCCTTGGCCCCGGAATCATTGAATTGGTGTTCCATTTCCCGCGCGGTGTACAGCGGGTTGGTGTTAACCACGATCAGGCCGGCGCGGATGGCACCGAATACAGCGACGGGGTATTGCAGAACGTTGGGCAGTTGCACGGCGATTCGATCGCCAGGCTTCAAGTCGGTATGCTGTTGCAAATACGCGGCGAATGCGCCGGACAACTCGTACAGTTCACCGTAGGTGATTGTCTTGCCCAGGTTGCTGAAAGCCGGTTTGTTAGCGAAGCGCTGGCAGGACTGCTTCAGTACCGCCTGAATATTCGGATACTCGTCTGGATTGATCTGTGCAGCAATCCCGGCGGGGTACTTATCCTTCCAAAAGTCTTCATTCATGGAAGCCCACTCCTCAGCGACGCGAATTCATCATCGCATTTGATGCGATTATTATTGGTGTATGTTTTTAGGTGAGTCTGGCGCTTTCAAGCAGGCCTAGAAGTCACAAAGCGCGCCGAGAGTAGCAGCTTTGCCAAGGGCCGCCTAGAGCCAAAAGAGGGCCCTACAGTCATAAACATGACTCAAGAATATCCAATGGTCACTTTTAGAGCAAAAATTCTATAACTCCAGAAATGGCTCTAGAACAGGCTCTCAAGGGCGAAAAATACAGTGTGGGAGCTGGCTTGCCTGCGACAGCGGTGGATCAGTCAATTCAACAGGTGACTGAAACACTGCTATCGCAGGCAAACCAGCTCCCACATTTTTTGGACCCTATTTCAATTCAAGCGATCTCGCGCAGCTCCCGGCGCAAGATCTTGCCCACCGGTGTCATCGGCAACGACTCCCTCAACACAATATGCTTGGGCACCTTGTACCCCGTGAAGTTGGCCTTGCAATATGCCTTCAGCTCCTCAAGGCTCACCCCCTGGGCCCGTGCCACCACGAACAGCTTCACCGCCTCCCCCGTGCGCTCGTCCGGCACGCCGATCACGGCGCAGTTGGCCACGCCCGGATGGGCCATGATCACGTCTTCAATTTCGTTGGGGTACACGTTGAAACCCGAGACGATGATCAAATCCTTCTTGCGATCCACAATACTGATGTAGCCATCGGTGTCGATCACCGCGATGTCACCGGTCTTCAACCAGCCATCGGCGTCCAGGGTTTCGGCGGTGGCGGCCGGTTGCTGCCAGTAGCCCTTCATCACTTGTGGGCCCTGGATGCACAGCTCGCCGCGCTCGCCCAACGGCAGTTCTTGCCCCAGGTCATCCACGACTTTCATCGCCGTACCCGGCACCGGGATGCCCACGGTACCCAGGCGCGACAGGCCGCCGTACGGGTTGGTACTGGCCACTGGCGAGGTTTCGGTGAGGCCGTAGCCTTCGCCGATGGCGCAGCCGGTCAGCGCCTCCCAGCGTTCCGCCGTGGACTTGACCAGGGCAGTGCCGCCGGAGTTGGTGATCTTCAGGTGGGAGAAATCCAGGGTCTTGAAATCCGGGTGGTCCATCAGCGCCACAAACAGTGTGTTCAGCCCCAACAGGCCGGAGAACTGCCACTGCTTGAGCTCCTTGATAAACCCGCCGATGTCCCGTGGGTTGGTGATCAGCACGTTGTGGTTACCGGAGACCATCATGCACATGCAATTGGCCGTGAATGCATAGATGTGGTACAGCGGCAGCGGTGCAATCATCACCTCCTGCCCTTCCTTGATCAGCGGATGGCCGTCGTCGCCCCGTTGCGACATGCACGCCCGCACCTGCTGCATGTTCGCCACCAGGTTGCCGTGGGTGAGCATCGCGCCCTTGGCCAGCCCAGTGGTGCCGCCGGTGTATTGCAGCACGGCGACATCGTCCAGGGTCACCGGATGGCGCGTCACTCCAAGGCCCGCGCCCATGCGCAGGGCGCGCTTGAATGACACCGCCCGCGGCAGGTGGTAGGCCGGGACCATCTTCTTGACTTTGTCGACCACGGTGTTGACCAGCCAGCCTTTGGCGGCGGGCATGAAGTCGCCCATCTTGGCTTCGATCAGGTAGTCGATTTCGGTGTCGGTGCACACCTCCTGCACCCGCGAACCGAACAGGTTGAGATAGACCAGCGCCCGCACACCGGCATCCTTGAACTGGTGGCGCATCTCGCGCGGGGTATAAAGCGGGTTGGTGTTGACCACGATCAGCCCGGCGCGCAGTGCGCCGAACACCGCAACCGGGTAATGCAGCACGTTGGGCAGCTGCACCGCGATGCGCTCACCGGGCTTGAGGTCGGTGTGCTGCTGCAGGTAACCGGCAAACGCCGCACTCTGGCGCTCAAGTTCAGCGTAGGTAAGCGTAATGCCCATGCTGCTGAATGCCGGACGGTCGGCAAAGGTCTTGCAGGAACGCTCGAAGACCTCGATCACCGACTTGTAGGTGCTGAGGTCGATGGCATTGGGGACTCCCGCCGCACGTTTGTCATTCCAGAAATCAGGTTGCATTATTCTTGTCCTCTTTACCTGAGTGTGTCTGGCCGCTGCCATGCAAAATGTGCAGCAATAAGAAGCGGAGCTTTGGGGAAGTTAGCAGCTATGGCCAAACAGGCAAGATGCGCAACTGTGTCATTGATTGTATGAATCTTGTACCTAAGGTGTAGGCAGATACCCCGCCCCACGCCGGATGAGCTATACAATGCAACCACCCTGAGCAAAGGAAGCCGCCATGAACCACAGCACCTTCTGGCTGACCGCGAACGACCACACGCGTCTGTACGTCAACCAATGGATGCCCGACGGCCCGCCCAAGGCCGTGGTGATGATCTCCCATGGCATGGCCGAGCATGGCGGCCGCTATGCGCGCCTGGCACAGGCATTGTGTGAGGCAGGCCTGGGTGTGTATGCGCTGGACCAGCGCGGGCATGGCCGTACCGCAGAGGCCGGCACCGTTGGGCTGTATGCCGAAACGGATGGCTGGAACAAAGTAGTGGGCGATCTGGCCAGCCTTAATCAGCACATCGGCCAACAGCATCCCGGGCTGCCGATCATCTTGCTGGGCCACAGCATGGGCAGCTATATCTCCCAGGCATACTTGCTGCATCACAGCGCCAGCTTGCATGGCGCAATACTCAGCGGCTCGAATTTCCAGCCGGTGGCGCTCTACCGTGCAGCGCAAATCATTGCGCGCATCGAGCGAGCACGCCAAGGCCTGCGAGGACGCAGTGCGTTGATCGACTTCTTGTCGTTCGGTTCATTCAACAAAGCCTTCAAACCCAATCGCACCCAATTCGACTGGCTCAGCCGCGACCCGGCTGAAGTGGACAACTACATCAACGACCCACTCTGTGGCTTCCGTTGCACCAATCAACTGTGGATCGACCTGCTGGGCGGCTTGCAGCAGATCAGCAAAGTCTCCAACCTGGCGCAGATCGATCCAGGCCTGCCGATCCTGGTGATGGGCGGCGATTGTGATCCGGTGAGTGAAGGCAAGCGTCTGAAAAACCTGGCCCATGCCCTGCGTGAGGCCGGTTGCCAGGACGTGCAATTGACGCTCTACCCGCAGGCGCGCCATGAAGTATTCAACGAAACCAACCGTAATGAAGTCACCGCCGACCTGCTGGCCTGGTTCGAACAGGCGCTGGCGTTGCGCAGGCCCACCCGCTGCGAATAGTTTTTGCTTTAAAATCAGCCGATTAATTACCGTTAAGCCACAGGATGCACCTTGAGATGACCCAGGTAACCAACACCCCGTACGAAGCGCTTGAAGTGGGCCAGACTGCCAGCTTCAGCAAAACCGTCGAAGAGCGCGATATCCAGCTGTTCGCCGCCATGTCGGGTGACCACAACCCGGTGCACCTGGACGCTGAATACGCCAAGGCGACCATGTTCAAGGAGCGGATTGCCCACGGCATGTTCAGCGGTGCGCTGATCAGCGCGGCAGTGGCCTGCGAACTGCCTGGGCCGGGCACGATTTACATCGGCCAGCAGATGACCTTTCAGAAGCCGGTGAAGATCGGCGACACCCTGACCGTGCGCTTGGAAATCCTCGAGAAACTGCCGAAGTTTCGCGTGCGCATTGCCACTCGAGTGTTCAACCAGCGTGATGAGCTGGTAGTCGATGGCGAAGCGGAGATTCTGGCGCCACGTAAGCAGCAAGTCGTGACCTTGACCGAGCTGCCGCCGATCAGCATCGGCTGATCTAAATTCCAGCCTGTGCATAAACCAAATGCGGGAGCGGGCTTACGACTGAGCGCGAGCCTGGTTACGCAGGGCTTTTACCTGGTCGTGGTTGCGCTGTACACCGTGGTACTGACGCTCAACCAAGTCACGAATGCCCACCAGGTTGTGCTTGTTGATCTTCTCGATCGCTTCCTTGTAAGCCTTCAGTGCGTGGTCTTCACCGCGCTCGGCTTCGTTCAATACGGCCTCTTCGTCCTTGCCGGTGACCATCGACTTCACGTCGACCCAGCCACGGTGCAGGGCGCCGGCCATGCTGCCGGAATCTTCAGGATCGCCACCCAAGGCACGCACAGCCGTTTTCAGTTCAGCGGCGGCTGTCGCGCAATCAGCGGAGCGCTTGGCAAACAGAGCCTTGAGTTCTGGATGCTTGATGTCTTCAGCGCATTCCTTGAAACCCTTTTGGCCGTCGATGCTGGTCTCGATCAGGTCGTTCAGTACGGAGATCGATTCTTTGTTGATATCAGTCATTTTTCAATTCCTTGTACGGGTTAGAAGGTTGCCTTGGTTATTGCAGTGCCCGTGCCAGGTTTTCAAAAATTATTTTTATGTTTATTTTCAATGGGTTACGAATTATTGAACCATCTGTATGTTGGTTATTTGCATGATCTGTCATTTGGCCTTCATGCAGAATGCCTGTATTTTCGAAAGCCTGGCCTCAACCTTACGACGCTCATGAATCCCGAAAAACTCGAACTGCTCATCACCCGCCAAATGCCCTTCGGCAAATACAAGGGCCGGATCATTGCCGACCTGCCTGGGCCCTACCTGAATTGGTTCGCCCGCGAAGGTTTCCCCCACGGCGAACTGGGCGGTTTGCTGGCCTTGATGCAGGAAATCGACCACAACGGTCTGTCCGAATTGCTCGAACCGCTGCGCGCCAAACACGGTAAACCTGCCCCCCGCCACTAAGAGACTCACCATGCCAAGGAATGCTGATAACGAACCGCACTGGCACGCCATCGCCCAGCGCTATGAGTGCGAGCCCGGCCCGATCAACCTGGAAAACGGCTACTTCGGGCGCATGAGCCGGGCGGTGCAGGCCCAGTACCTTGAGTACATCAGCTTTATCAACCGCAGTAACTCTGTGCATGTGCGCCAGCGTTTTGAGCAGGGTGAAAACAACGAGATACGCCGCCAGTTGGCCGGGTTGATTGATGTCGACCCCGAGTCGGTGGCTTTCACCCGCAACGCCACCGAAGCCTTGCAGTCGCTGATCCGCAACTACAACCGCCTGCAACCGGGCGACCAGGTGCTGATCAGCGACCTGGAGTACGACACGGTCAAAGGCGCCATGCGCTGGTTGGCAGCGACTCGCGGTGTGAAAGTAATAGAGGTGTCCCACACCCACCCGGCCAGTTTCGACAGCCTGGTGCAGACTTATCACGATGCGTTTGTGCAGTACCCGCGCCTGAAATTAATGGCCTTGACCCATGTGACCCACCGTACGGGCCTGGTCATGCCGGTTGCGGCCATTGCCAAGGCCGCGCGCGAACGGGAAATCGACGTGATCCTCGACGGCGCCCACGCCTTGGGCCAGATCGAATTCAACCTGGCCGAACTGGGCATTCAGTTCGCAGGCTTCAACCTGCACAAGTGGATCGGCGCGCCGCTAACCCTGGGCTTTTTGTACATCGCACCGGAGCGCCTGGCCGATATCGACCCGGACATGGGCGAGTTCCATTACCCAGCCACCGATGTGCGAGCGCGTACGTCCTACAGCACGTCGAACTTTCCGGCGCTGATGACCTTGCCCCTGGTGTTTGAAGAGCATCGACAATTGGGTGGCGCTGCGGCCAAGGGCGCACGCGTCAATTACCTGCGCAACCTGTGGGTGAACCAAGTACGGCCGTTGGTGGGGATTGAAGTGCTGACTTCGGATGACCCCCGACTGTATTGCGGGATCACGGCCTTCAAGTTCATCGGGCGTGATCAGCAGACGATGGTGGACCGGTTGCTCAAGGAGCACGGCCTGTTCACCACTACGCGCACGGGGGCAGCGTTTGGCACCTGTATTCGGGTGACGCCGGGGCTGGTGACGTCGGCGGCGGACATCAAAGCGCTGGTCCACGCAATCACCCAACTAAACACAGATTAAAACTGTGGGAGCGGGCTTGCTCGCGAAGGCGCGATACCAGTCACTAGATGCGTTGACTGACCCACCGCATTCGCGAGCAAGCCCGCTCCCACATTTGGATCCAGGGTGGTTTTGAGGTTTTTTACAGGCAAAAAAAAGCGGCACACCGACCAAGTGCGCCGCAAAAATGCCGTTAAGCACAGCAACAACGATTCGATAAATCCGTTCAGTCCAGCAGCGCCAGCGCCTGGGCAGTAACTTCCTGGATACGCGCCCAGTCGCCGTTCTTGACCCACTCCGGATCCAGCATCCAGCTGCCCCCCACGCACATCACGTTTTTCAACGCCATGTAGCTCTTGATGTTGGCTGGGCCAACACCGCCAGTCGGGCAAAATTTCACTTCGCCGAACGGGCCGCCAAGGGCCTTGATGGCAGCAACACCACCGCTGACTTCAGCCGGGAACAGCTTGAAGCGGCGATAACCCAGGCCGTAGCCCTCCATGATGCCGGAGGCGTTGCTGATGCCCGGCAGCAGCGGGATCGGGCTGTGCACCGAAGCTTCCAGCAAGTCACGGGTGATGCCGGGGGTGACGATAAATTGCGAGCCTGCCACTTCTGCCGCTTCGAGCATGTGACGGTCGAGCACGGTACCGGCACCGGTGCACAGTTCAGGACGTTGCTCGCGCAAGACCTGAATGGCCTTGAGGCCGAACTCGGAACGCAGGGTCACTTCCAGCGCGGTCAAACCGCCGGCTGCCAGGGCGTCGGCCAATGGCAGGATGTCCTGCTCGCGGGCGATGGTGATCCCCGGCAGGATCCGCGCCTTGGCGCAGAGGCTGTCGATCAAGGCAACTTTATCCGCCATGGACACGGTCGGTTGAGGGCTTTTCATAGCGGCTGATCCTTGGCTCATGGGCACCAGTAAATCTCTAGAGTAGGTTGCAAAAACGCGCGAATCGGCATGGCAGCAACATCGTCGCTGGCCAGGGCGGCGCTCAAGGTGGTCAATTTCGAACTGCCGGAAATCGACAGCACGGTGTAGTCGGCCGTGGCCAGCAACGCACGACTCATGGTCAGGCGCTGGTGCGGCACCGTGGGCGCAAGCATCGGCCAGCAACGGCGGGTACCGTCGGCCTTCAGCGCGTCACTCAGGTTGGGGCTGTTGGGGAACAGCGATGCGGTGTGGCCGTCATCGCCCATGCCCAACACCAGCACATCAATGGCTGGCAACTCGCCCAGCAGGCGATCGGCCTGCTCGGCAGCATCTTCAAGGTTGGCAGCGGGGCTGTACAGGCTCAAGAACTTCGCCTTGGCCGCCGGACCTTGCAGCAAATGTTGCTTCAACAGGCCAGCATTGCTGTCGGCGTGTTCGACCGGCACCCAGCGCTCATCGGCCAGAGTGATGGTGACCTTGGACCAGTCCAGGCCCTGCTTGGCCAGGTTCTGGAAAAACGCCACGGGGCTGCGGCCACCGGACACCACCAACGTCGCCTCGCCACGGGCACTGATGGCCGCGCGCAGTTGTTCAGCCACGTCATTGGCCAGGCCATCGGCCAGCAGCGCAGGCGTACGGTACTCATGGGCAGTGACGCCCTGAGGCAGTTTCAATTCAGATATCGCCATACCACGACCTCCCATCCCGCGTGATCAGTGCAATGGAGCTCATCGGCCCCCAGGACCCCGCCGCATACGGCTTGGGCGCATCACCGGATTTTTTCCACCCGGCGATCAGTTGGTCACACCACTTCCACGCGGCTTCGATTTCATCTTTGCGAACAAACAGGTTCTGATTGCCGCGCATCACTTCCAGCAACAATCGCTCGTAGGCATCGGGGATGCGTGCGCTGCGATAGGTGTCGGAAAAATTCAGTTGCAGTGGCCCGCTACGCAGTTGCATGCCCTTGTCCAGGCCCTGCTCCTTGGTCATCACACGCAAGGAAATGCCTTCGTCCGGCTGCAGGCGGATGATCAGCTTGTTGCTGATCTGCAGGCGCTGCTCGGGAGCGAAGATGTAGTGGGACGGTTCCTTGAAGTGGATAACAATCTGCGACAGCTTTTGCGGCATACGCTTACCGGTACGCAGGTAGAACGGCACGCCGGCCCAACGCCAGTTACGGATATCAGCACGCAGGGCAACGAACGTCTCGGTGTCGCTCTGGGTGTTGGAGTTGTCTTCTTCCAGGTAACCCGGCACGGCTTTACCGGCGCTGTAGCCGGCGATGTACTGGCCACGGACTACCTGGGTGGTCAGGCCCTCGGGACTGATCGGCGCCAGGGCCTTGAGCACCTTGACCTTCTCGTCGCGGATGCTGTCGGCAGACAGGTCGGCGGGCGGGTCCATGGCAATCAGGCAAAGCAGTTGCAACAGGTGGTTCTGGATCATGTCGCGCAGCTGGCCAGCCTTGTCGAAGTAACCCCAACGGCCTTCGATACCAACCTGCTCGGCCACGGTGATTTCCACGTGGGAGATGTAGTTCTGATTCCACTGGGTTTCGAACAGGCTGTTGGCGAAACGCAGGGCGATCAGGTTCTGCACCGTCTCTTTGCCCAAGTAGTGGTCGATGCGGTAGGTGCGGTTTTCCGGAAAGAACTGCGCCACGGCGTCGTTGACCTTGCGCGACGACTCCAGGTCCGAACCGATGGGTTTTTCCAGCACTACGCGGGTATTTTCCGCCAGGCCGACCTTGGACAGGTTTTCGCAGATCGCGCCGTACACCGCCGCCGGGGTGGCGAAGTAGGCAATCAGGCGCTGATCGCTGCCGGCTTTTTCGGCCAGGGCGACGTAGTCGTCGGCTTTCATGAAGTCGACATGCACATAAGCCAGGCGTGCGAGGAAACGCTGGGCCACGGCTTCGTCAAGCTCCTTGCCGACGTATTTACGCAATTCTTTTTCGATATGGGCCAGGTGTTGCTGCTCGGAGCCGGCCTCACGGGCCAGGGCCAGGATGCGTGTGTCGTCGTGCAGCAACCCGGCGCCATCGAGTTGATAAAGGGCAGGAAATAACTTGCGCAGCGCCAGATCACCCAAGGCGCCAAACAGGGCAAAGGTGCAGGGTTCCACGGTTATCGAAGGCATGATGTTTGTTCTTTTATCAAGTTAAGCTACAAATACCTTTTTTCAAGGCATCACTCAAGGAAAAATGTAGTAATAACCACAACATTTTCCCGAAATACGCATTGCGAGTGGTGGTGTTCAGCTACCCTCAGTAGGATAGGCCACCGCGAAAAGCCACTCATCGATTGGTTACCGCCTTTTTATTTGCATCGTCGCCCGAAGGAAAGACTGAATGGACCGCGTGCGAAATCTTCTGGAACAGATCCGGAACCGCCTCGAAGAATTGAACAAGGCCGAGCGCAAAGTCGCTGAAGTGATCCTGCTCAACCCGCAGCAGGCCACACGCTTCTCGATCGCCGCCCTCGCCCAGGCCGCTTCGGTCAGTGAACCGACGGTCAACCGTTTCTGCCGTTCGTTCGGTGTCAGCGGTTACCCTGAACTTAAATTGCAGTTGGCGCAAAGCCTGGCCAGTGGCGCCGCGTATGTCAGCCGCGCCGTGGAGGCCGATGATAACCCCGAGGCCTACACCCAGAAGATCTTTGGCAGCGCCATTGCATCCCTGGACAGTGCGTGCCAGGCCCTGGACCCGGCGCTGATCAGCAAGGCCGTGGACTTGTTGATCCAGGCGCGGCAAATCCACTTCTTTGGCCTGGGCGCTTCGGCTCCCGTGGCCATGGATGCCTTGCACAAGTTCTTCCGCTTCAACCTGGCGGTGACCGCCCATGCCGACGTGCTGATGCAACGCATGATCGCCTCGGTGGCGCACACCGGTGAGTTGTTCGTGATCATTTCCTACACCGGCCGTACCCGCGAACTGGTGGAAGTGGCGCGTATCGCTCGGGAAAACGGTGCGTCAGTGCTGGGCGTAACCGCCGAGAACTCGCCGCTGGCCAAGGCCAGTACGGTGAGCCTGAACATCCCGTTGCCGGAAGACACCGATATCTACATGCCGATGACTTCTCGGATTATCCAGTTGACGGTGCTGGATGTGCTGGCGACCGGCATGACCTTGCGTCGCGGGGTGGATTTCCAGCCGCATTTGCGCAAGATCAAAGAGAGCTTGAATGACAGCCGGTATCCGGTGGGGGATGAGTTCAACTAGCAGGCAGCTCTACCAGCAGTACCGGCCCTATCGCAGGCAAGCCAGCTCCCACAGGGGGATGCATTCCAAATGTGGAAGCTGGCTTGCCTGCGATAGCGCCATCAGCCACACCGCTAAACGCCAGCCCTGGCCTGCAAACTCAAATGGGCCCTCTCCCCCGGCGCCAGGCTCGCCGCCGCCATCGCCGCCTCTACGCACACAAACCCTGACGCTTCGTTAAAGCTCACACCCAACAGCGGCCGGCTCCCCGGGTGCCACACCACCGTGTCGGCGCTGTCGCCAGTGTCGATGCACAGTTCACGCTGCCAGGCGTGGTCCTTGAGCTGCAATTCGCCCTCATGCTGGAACACCCGCTGGCATCCGCCATCGACCCGCAAGTCACCTTCCTGCTGGCAAACCTGGCGATTGAGCTGGTCGTAACCTTGCGCCCCTTCAAGCCCAGACAGCGCTACCTCATCAACGTGACCAATACGCCAGTAAGCGTGCAATGCATGACTCAACTGGCACGGCAGCTCGTCGTGATGCTCGGTGCTCAGGCGCAGTTCCAGGGTGTCGCCCAGGTGCGCGTGCAAATCCACCTGCCAGTCGCACAGTTGCAATTGCCAGTGCAGGCGCACGCCGTCGTCATCGGTGCTGCTGTCGAGCAGTTTCCAGTCGATCAAGCGCGCCCAACCGTGGGAAGGCCAGGCATTTTCGCTGGGGTGGCGGCCATACCACGGCCAGCACACCGGCACACCGCCCCGAATGGCGCCGACCTGTGGCCACTTGGCCGCGCACCACAGCCACGGCTTCTGGCCGGTGGGCTGAAAATGCAACAGTTGCGCGCCCTGACGACTGAACACCGCCTGGCAGAGCGGATGGTCGATCACCAACACATCGCGCATCTGAAAGCGCTCCCAGGCGAACACCGGACGCTCGCGCAGGGATTTGAAAAAGCGTTGCAGCGGTTGCTCATGCATGTGCACAGGTTCCGAATATCACAGTGCAAGCCAAAAAAAAGCGGATAGCCATGGCTACCCGCAAATGCGCACAGAGAGAGGAGCTTATCGCAACAGCGTTAGAACGTAGACTGAATTTTCAGGCCCGCTACCAGCGCGTTGTCGACTTTATCCACGCCGCCAGGCTGGACAACGTACTGCAGGTTCGGACGCACAGTCAGCCAGTTGGTGACGTGGAAACCGTAGTTGAGTTCGACGTTGTACTCAGTCTCACGAATCGGCGTGTACAGCGGATTGTCGTAGTCGCTCACGCCTCTGGCGTCGTTGAGCAGCTCAGAGTTCTTCTTCACATCATTGTTGACATGCAGGCGAGCGACGCCAATGCCGACGTCATCTTTTGGACGCGCGTCGAATGGGCCTTTGTACACGAGCATCAACGACTGGTAGTTGTCGACCAGGTTGGTTTCCTTGTCATGGAAGGTCGCGTTGGCTGCAATGTTCAGGCCACGGGAAGCGTCGCCGTTATGGGTGGTGAGTTGCTGTTGCGCAACGAACCAGTAGCCTTTCTTGCTGCTGCGGGTACGGAAGTCGGCGCCGCTGAGGACCGCATCGTTACCGTTGACGTCTTCACGTACATCCGGAGCATCGGCCGCACTTTTATAGAAGCCCACACGGTATTCGCCCGGCAGGTTATTAACCTTCGGCGACCAGACCAATTCCACCGGGATCACGGTGCCCTTGGTACCACTGCCGCTGAGCTTGAAGCCGTTGCCGTGCTCCAGTTGCGACGGGTTCTGGTTGTAGGCACCGATTTGCGCATACAGCTCAGGTGTAATGTTGTACTTCACGCGGATAGCGGCCTGGGCGACCGGCCAGTTGTACCAGGTATTGACGTAGTTACCGACCTGGGAGCCGCAGAACGACAGGTTCTGGAAGTCGCAAGGGAAGGTGTTGAAGTCTTCGCCTTCACCGAAGTAACCCAGCTTCACGTCCAGCTTGTTGTCGAACATCTGGTGCTGAATCCAGAACTGGGTCAGGCGCACCATGTGGCCACGGCCATACACTTCTTGCGAGGAACTCAAGGTGCCGGCACGCGGGTCGCCAATGCGGTCATTGGAGATGTTCTGGCCATTACGATTGGTCAACTGAATCTTGGCCTGGGTGTTATCCCAGCCCCACAGTTTTTGCAGGTCCAGCGCCACGCCCAGACCGAACTGGTCGGAGTAGCGACCGGTCTTGTCGTCGTTGTAGCCGCCGTGGGCGTTGTAGCCCATCTCGCCCACGTAGTCGGCCTTGATGTCGATACCTTGCTCGATCAGCTTGGTACGCTCGCCGCCCCAATCACCGGTCATCCACTTGGAATCGGCGCTGAATGCATCGGCCGCCATCGCATTGGCGGACAATACAAGGGCTGCTGCCGCTGACAGTTGGCAGATCAGCCGGGTGTTGTTGTGTTGCTTTTTCATCCCTACATCCTCGTCTTTATTGTTATTAAACTGTTTTTATCTAACGCGGGTTACATTTTTTTAGCCAAAACAACAAGTTAACCATTAATCACATTACTGTAGGAGCGAGCTTGCTCGCGAAAAACTCAAGGTCACTGCGTTCATCCAGGATGCCCGCGTTACCGTTAACGACCTTCGCGAGCAAGCTCGCTCCTACACGATGCTTTAGCGACCCTTGAATTGGGTCACGTTGTCGGCATGCCCCTGTGCCGGCACCGCAGCAGCAGTCCCCAATCGCTCACCGGTCTTGGCGTCAAACAGCAACACCTTGGCCGGGTCGAATTGCAGCGTCAGGGTCTCGCCCACCTGCGGCGCGACGTCCGGCGCCAAACGGCAGCAGACCTTGGTGTCGTTGAGCTGCACAAACACCAGGGTGTCCGGGCCGGTGGGCTCGGTCACCTGCACTTCGGCGCGAATGCTCGACGAGCCATTGCCCTCGCCCGCTGCCAGCACGATCTGCTCCGGGCGCAGGCCCAGGATCACATCGCGGTCTTCAAGCCCGGCGTCGTTCATGCCCAGCGGCAACTCGCAACGGGCCTGGCCGCTGTCAAGCAGCGCGACCAGACCACCGTTCTGGCGTTTTAGGCGCATGGGAACGAAGTTCATCGGTGGTGAACCGATAAAGCTTGCCACAAACAGGTTGGCCGGGTCGTTGTAAATTTCCTTCGGGGTGCCGAATTGCTGGATGATGCCGTCCTTCATCACCGCCACTTTGTCGCCCAGGGTCATCGCTTCGATCTGGTCGTGGGTCACGTAGACGGTGGTGGTTTTCAGACGCTGGTGCATCAGCTTCATTTCGGTGCGCATCTCGACGCGCAGCTTGGCGTCGAGGTTGGACAGCGGTTCGTCGAACAGGTAGATCTTCGGCCGACGCGCCAGGGCACGGCCCATGGCCACGCGCTGTTGCTGGCCACCGGACAACTGGCCCGGCTTGCGGTTGAGCAGGTGTTCGATCTGCAGCAACTTGGCTACGCGCGCCACTTCGGCGTCGATGTCGGCTTGCGGCATCTTGCGGATCTTGAGGCCGAACTCGATGTTCTCGCGCACGCTCATGGTCGGGTACAGCGCGTAGGACTGGAACACCATGGCGATGTCGCGGTCCTTGGGGCTCATGCCGCTCACGTCTTGATCACCGATCATGATCGCGCCGCCGGTGATGGTCTCAAGGCCGGCGATGCAGTTCATCAGCGTGGATTTACCACAGCCCGACGGGCCGACCAGGATGAGGAACTCGCCTTCCTTGATCGACAGTTCGATGTTCTTCAAGGTGTCGGGCAGGCCGGCGCCATAGGTCTTGTTTACATTGCGAAGTTCAAGCGTAGCCATGATTACCCCTTGACCGCGCCGGCCGTGAGGCCGCGCACGAAATACTTGCCTGCGATCACATAGACCAGCAGGGTCGGCAGCCCGGCGATCATCGCCGCCGCCATATCCACGTTATATTCCTTGGCCCCGGTGCTGGTGTTGACCAGGTTGTTCAGCGCCACCGTGATGGGCTGGGAGTCGCCGCTGGAGAACACCACACCGAACAGGAAGTCGTTCCAGATCTGGGTGAACTGCCAGATCAGGCAGACCATGATGATCGGCGTCGACATCGGCAGGATGATCCGGCGGAAGATGGTGAAGAACCCCGCTCCGTCCAGGCGTGCTGCCTTGATCAGCGCATCCGGGATGCTCACGTAGTAGTTACGGAAGAACAGCGTGGTGAACGCCAGGCCGTAGACCACGTGGATAAACACCAGGCCGGTAGTGGTGCTGGCCAGGCCCATCTTGCCGAGGGTGAACGACGCGGGCAGCAGCACGGTCTGGAACGGCAGGAAGCAACCGAACAACAACAGGCCGAAGAACAGCTGCGAACCGCGGAAGCGCCAGAACGACAGCACGTAGCCGTTCAAGGCGCCGATGGCGGTAGAGATCAGCACAGCAGGAACAGTGATCTTGATCGAGTTCCAGAAGTAGCCATCCACGGTGGCCCAGGCCTTGACCCAGCCGATGCCGCTGACCACGGTGGGCCAGCTCAGCAGGTTACCGGTGCTGATGTCTTCCGGGGTCTTGAAGCTGGTGAGCAGCATCACCACCAGCGGCACCAGGTACAGCAGCACCGCCAGGATCAACACCGCGTAGATCGCGATGCGGCTCAGGCTGATGGCAGGTTTGGCGGCGAGACTAGTCATTGCGCTTGGTCCTCAGCTCGGAATACAGGTACGGCACGATGATCGCGAGGATCGCACCGAGCATCAGGATTGCACTGGCCGAGCCCATGCCCATCTGGCCGCGACTGAAGGTGAACGAGTACATGAACATCGCTGGCAGGTCGGAGGAGTAGCCCGGGCCGCCTGCGGTCATTGCCGCCACCAGGTCGAAGCTCTTGATCGCAATGTGCGCCAGGATCATCACCGCACTGAAGAACACCGGACGCAGGCTGGGCAGCACCACGCTCCAGTAGATACGCGGCAGGCTCGCGCCGTCGATCTGCGCAGCACGGATAATCGACTGATCAACACCGCGCAGGCCGGCGAGGAACATCGCCATGATAAAGCCAGAGGCTTGCCACACAGCGGCGATCACCAGGCAGTAGACCACGCGGTCGGGGTCGATCAGCCAATCAAGACGGAAGCCTTCCCAGCCCCAGTCCCGCAGGAGTTTGTCCAGGCCCATGCCCGGGTTGAGCAGCCATTTCCAGGCGGTACCGGTGACGATCATGGAGAGCGCCATCGGGTACAGGTAAATGGTGCGGATAAAGCCTTCGCGGCGGATTTTCTGGTCGAGGAAAATCGCCAGCAGCACGCCGATCACCAGGGTGATACCGATGAACATGCCGCCGAACACGGCCAGGTTCTTGCTCGCTACCCACCAGCGGTCGTTGTCGAACAGCCGCTGATACTGTGCCAGGCCCGCCCATTTGTAGCTGGGCAGGAAGGTCGAGGTGGTGAACGACAGCACGAACGTCCACAGGATATAGCCATAAAAGCCCACCAGCACGATGAACATGCTCGGCGCCAGCACCAGTTTAGGGAGCCAGCGCTGCAGCACATCGAATGGCGAGGCCTTGCTGAACACAGCAACAGAACTCATGGGAAAATCCAGTACAGGGAAAAAGGACTACAAGGTGAACCGTCTGGTGCGCGGTTCGTGTGGGAGCGGGCTTGCTCGCGAAAGCGGCAGGTCAGTCACCAAACATGCTGTCTGATACAC
>NZ_NKRF01000081.1:0-104902 GCF_003408955.1 Pseudomonas sp. GL93 | reverse complement strand
GAGCATGTCGCGCAAGGGTAATTGCTTGGACAATGCCGCCATGGAGAGCTTTTTCGGCACGCTCAAGAGCGAGTTTTTCTATCTGGAATCATTTGAGAGTGTGGAGCAACTGGCATCAGGCTTAGAGGATTACATCACCTACTACAACCAAGACCGCATAAGCCTCAGACTGAATGGCTTGAGTCCGGTACAGTTTCGGACCCAGGCACTAAATCAATAGCGTCTCCTGTCCAACTTTTGGGGGGCAGTTCACGTCAGGGCGGAACCCTAAGTGGCCGTTACCGCAGGAATGGATATGTACTCGGTATAGCTGTGTCGGCTGGAAGGCCGTCATCGCAGGCAAGCCAGCTCCCACATTTGGAGCCTGGGTGTCAGGTAGAGATGCGTCGGCTGTCAGGCCGTCACGGGAGCAAGCTCCCTCGCCACAGGTCCAGCGTCGCCCCAAAGTTGTGTAGATACCTATGCCCATAGCGGTAAGGACTGCCACACGATAGAAATTACTGATTGAATCCACCCGCACGCCTCTAGTAAGCTCCCCCCATCATTTGGAGAGCCCCATGTTGCCACTCACCCACACTCAGGTTTGCCCTGCTGCCAGCGCCTTGCGCTCGGTGTCGGCTACCCGTGTGAACGGTTCGAGCGCACTGGCTGGCTTTTATTTTGGGTATTGGTTTAGCCACTGGCGCGCCTGATACCTGAAATCGGCGCCCACTACTCAAGGGGTCGCCTACCAGAGAAATCTAAACCCCCGGTCGGCTCCCCGACCGGGGGTTTTGTTTTTTCAGCGCCTGACAACTTGTTTTTCACGCTTACTTAAAGGAATCACACCATGAACTACGCCACCTATTACCGCTACGACACTTGCACTGCATGGCGATTTAGCCAGCTCCGTTCGGGACAGCCTGCCGCCTCCGACCGGTCACCCCGTGGTGGCAAGCCAACACACGTAGCCGATACGGCCAATTGTCGAACACCCCAGTAGGCCAAGCGTGCGGGAATCGCCCGCCGCTTGCCCAGGAAGCCTTGAATATGAACTCCTCCGTCGCCGCTTTGCCCGTCTCTGCCCTCAATAGCGCCAATGAAGCCCTGACCCAGCGTTTGCCCAGCGCTCTTGAACTCAAGCACCAACTCCCGCTCAGCCCGTTCCTCAACGAACAAGTCCACGCCCATCGCCAAGCCGTGCGCGCCATCCTCAATGGCGAAGATTCACGCTTGCTGGTGATTGTCGGCCCGTGCTCGATCCACGACCCGGAATCGGCCATGGAATACGCGCGCAATCTGAAGAAGCTTTCGCTTGAAGTCAGCGACCAGATGCTGCTGGTGATCCGTGCCTACGTCGAGAAACCGCGCACCACTGTGGGCTGGAAAGGCTTGGCCTACGATCCGCACTTGGACGGCAGCGATGACATGGCCGCCGGCCTGACCCTGTCCCGCGAACTGATGCGTGAAATGCTGCGCCTGGGCCTGCCGGTGGCCACCGAGTTGCTGCAACCCATGGCCGCCGGCTACTTCGATGATTTGCTCACGTGGGTCGCCATTGGCGCACGCACGACCGAGTCGCAGATTCACCGCGAAATGGCCAGCGGCCTGGGCATGCCCGTGGGCTTCAAGAACGGCACCGACGGTGGCGTCGCCATTGCCTGCGATGCAATGCGCTCAGCCTCTCACCCGCATCGTCATTTCGGCGTCGACAGCCAGGGCCACCCGGCGATCATCCAGACGCCCGGCAACCCCGACACTCATTTGGTGCTGCGCGGCGGCCACCGTGGGCCCAACTACGATGCGCAAAGCGTGGCCGACGTAAAGCATGACCTGGCCAAGTCCAAGGTGGCGGCAAGGATCATGGTCGATTGCAGCCATGCCAACAGCGGCAAGAACCCGCTGCGCCAACCGGCGGTATTCAATGACGTGCTGGAGCAGCGCTTGCAAGGTGATACCTCGCTGGTCGGCATGATGCTTGAGAGTCACCTATTCGAAGGCTGCCAGCCGCTGAGCGCGTCGATGAAATACGGCGTTTCGGTGACCGATGGTTGCCTGGGTTGGGACGGGACCGAGCAGTTGTTACGCAGTGCCGCTGAGCAGTTGCGGGAACACGGCAAAGCCGACTGATCGGTGAAAAACATACATCTGGGAGAGGCGGGAAAGTTGACGAGCACTCGTGCGAGTGTTCAGATGCCCGCCTGTTTCAGGTGCCCCCTGCCGCCGTGCTTGGGGTGAAACGGGAAACCGGTACGCTCATGTTGAGCAAGTCCGGTGCTGCCCCCGCAACGGTATATGCGTGATCCCTTCGACACACCACTGTGGCCCTCGCGCCATGGGAAGGTGAAGGTATCCATACGCATGAGCCCGGAGACCGGCCTGGAATTTCTGTTTGGCAAACTCCTGCGGTGGGCGGGCATGGGCCGGTATTGGCGTGTGCTCGATGCCTTCTCTTGCGTGCTTCTGCGAAGATACTTTCGAGAAGACTATGATCCGACATTCATTCACTCCCTTGATCAGTTGCCTGTTCAGCCCGTTGCTGCTGGCCGACAACACTCCCCTGGTGCTCGACCCGCAAATCGTCTCGGCGCCCTCAGTGGAGTCCGGCACTGTTGCGGCCATGGCCCAGTACGGCAGCAACGTCAACGTGGTCAGCCGCGAACAGATTGAGCGGGCCGGCCCTTCAGCCGACGTGTCGCGGGTGATGCAAATGTTCATTCCCGGGCTGTATGTGGCGCCGAAGAACGGTCCGTTCGACTATGGCACCTATTCCCTGCTCGGCGGGCGCAATGATGACACCCTGATCCTGCTCGATGGCGTGCGCTTGAACAACCGCCTGTACGGTGGCCTGTACCTCGACACCCTGCCGGCCAATGCCATTGAACGCATCGAAGTGCTCAAGGGCGGCCAGAGCCTGCTGTTCGGTACCCAGGCGGTATCGGGCGTGATCAACATCGTGACCCGCAGCCCACAGACGCGGGCGGCTGCCGGCGAAGTGAATATGGGCCTCGACACCTTCGGCGGCACCACGGGTGACGCACGGGTCGAGAAGATTTTCAGCAACGGCTGGGGCGACCTGGGCGTGTTGGCCTACGTCAGCCGCAATGCGTCCGAGGGCTACCAGCCGTTTCGCAATCGCGATATGAAAAATGTCACGGACAAGAAACGCTCTTACGAAGTCACTACCTTCGGTACCAAGGCCGTTCAATCTTTTGGCGATGATTCGCGCCTGGAACTGTTCTACCAATACGCCGACGCCAACCTGGATTTCGCCCGTCCGGTAGCCTCCCACAAAACTACCAACGACCGTGTACAGCAAATCGCCACAGCCACGTTCGAGCAGAGCCTCGACGAACGCCTGAGTTATTTCGTCAAGGGCCACATCAACGATTGGGATACCCGCTATACCCGCATCAACAACCTAGACGGTGGTGGTACCCAGGTCATCAATCATAACGACTACTGGGGCTTCACCGACTGGGGCGTGCAAGCCGAAGGCAAAGCCGAGTTGCCGGGCGGCCATGTAGTGATCGTCGGCAGCGACAACCAATGGTTCAAGGGCCAGGACGATGTGCTGGTGATCGACGACAACAAAGCCCAGGCCCACGCGCTGTATAGCCAACTGCGCCCGCAGATCGACGCCCTGCCCGACTGGCATCCCAGCCTCGGCGTACGCCACGAGGCCATGAGCGGCGGTGACAGTGCCACCGTCGGTATGCTCACCTCCCTCTATAACCTCAACGATCACTGGGCCTTGCGCGGCCAATACGGCACCGCCTACAAGCTGCCCAATGCCGAACAGCTGTTCGTCAACGAAGCGGACGAACAGGGCAACCGCCACCTCAAGCCGGAGAAAAGCCGCAACGCCGAGCTGGGCCTTGATTACACAGGGCAACTTGCAGAACGCAATTTCAGCGCCAGCGTCACCTTGTTTAAACGCAAGATCACCGACCTGATCACTCTGGACGATGTGCAGTGGGTCAATGGTCAGGGCCAGATCCAAATGCGCGGTTTCGAGGCCGACGCCAGGTTGGCGCTCAACGACCAATGGAGCGTGCAGGCCGACATGACCCGCAACCTTACCGAATCCCGCGCCGGCGTTACCCTCAACGATATACCAAGCTTTTTCGCCCGCTCACGTATCGGTTTTGAATCGCAAAACCGACTATGGGGGGCAGGCGCGGCCCTGCGTTATATCCGCGACGTCGTCAGCGCCAAGCAGGTCGAGTACGGTCATTATTCTGTGGTGGACGCCGACGCCTATCGCTATCTGGACAGTGCCCACCGGCATCGTTTGAGCCTGCTGGTGGAAAACCTCTTCGACCGCGACTACGTCACCAGTCGCGCCAACAACGTCGACAACTTGGGCCGACCGCTCACCGCAGAGGTGCGTTACAGGTATCGCTTCTGATGGCTGACATCACGCCAATCGACGGGGTCGACACCCACCCCGACTGGTCGCGAATTCCTGACCACAGCCACCATGTGTTCCTGTGCACCGGCCCGCGCTGCACCCAGCGTGGAGCCTTGCAACTGTGGAAAACCCTGCGCCGCCGGTTGCTGGAGCTGCAACGCATCGAAGTGCCCGACGGCGTGCTGCTGACCCGCACCCATTGCCAGTTCCCCTGCAACCTCGGGCCGGTACTCACGGTTTACCCGCAGCGCTGCTGGTACGGCGTGCACAGCAAGGCGGATGTGATACGCCTGGTGGATATGCACCTGGCAGGCGGTGAAGTGGTTGACGATCTACTGCTCAAGGAGCGCGCATGAAAACGTGGTGCGTATGTTTGATTGCCCTGCTCTGCGCAACACCGGTGCTGGCAGACAATTACACCAATTGCGCCCAGGCCTGGGCACTGCCACACGCGCCACCCTCGCGCATCGTCGCCCTCAATCAACACGCGGCCGACCTCTTGCTGGCGCTGGATGCCAGGCCTTCAATAGTGGGCGTGGCCTATCTGGATGACAGCGACAACGCGCATCGACAGGGGCGGTATTTCGAAGTGCCGGTGATTGCCGCCCAATATCCCTCCAGCGAGGTGCTCTATGCACAGCGCCCCGACTTGGTGGTGGGCGGGTTCGCCAGCGCGTTCGGCAAGGGCGTGAGC
Organism: Pseudomonas sp. GL93; assembly: GCF_003408955.1. NCBI lineage: Bacteria > Pseudomonadati > Pseudomonadota > Gammaproteobacteria > Pseudomonadales > Pseudomonadaceae > Pseudomonas > Pseudomonas sp. GL93. The sequence continues at coordinate 99,815 of NZ_NKRF01000081.1, read as the reverse complement.
TCACGCACTGGCCTGGCCGATAACGGCGTGGCGTCCTACCTGCTGGAGTCCGCGTGCGCCGGGCACAACCTGGATTACTTCGCGCACATCCGCCAGGACCTGCTCACCCTTGGCGCCCTGCTGCACAAATCGCAACGCGCCCAGGCCCTGAGCGACGCACTGGACGCCGATCTGCAACGTGCCCAGGCATTGGCGGACAACGCCCGCCCTGTGTCGGTGTTTTACCTGGACAGTGAGGTCAACGGCCTCGCCAGTGAAGGCCAACGGGGGTTTGTCACAGCGCTGCTGGCCGCATCGGGTGCTCGCAATGTGCTGGCTGACATCCCCCTTTCACGAGTGACCGTGAACAGTGAAACCTTGCTGATGAAGGACCCTGACATCATTTTATTGGCCGACGCCCTGTGGTCCCCCAGCAGCCGCAAGCGCCAATTGCTGACCACCGACCCGGTGCTGTCGACGCTGCGAGCAGTGCGTGAGAACCGGATGATCGATATTCCGTTTACCCATTTAGTACCCGGCGTCGGCAGCGGCAAGGTGGCGATTGAACTGGCCCGTAAATTTCGTGGCATACGGTAAACACGATGCTCCCTTGAGTCGCTTTCCTGTAGGAGCGAGCTTGCTCGCGAAAAACGTCAACGATAACGCGTGCTTCCTGAATAAACGCAGCGCCTGCGAGTTTTTCGCGAGCAAGCTCGCTCCTACAAGCAATGACTGTGGACTAGGCCCGGGCCACCGGCATGCGGGACAGCTCCCGCAGCCACGGCAACACCCGCAGGCCGTGGGCAGTCTCGCAGGGGTCGACCATGTCCATGAAGTGTTCGAGGTTGACGTGGTCCGGCACGCCCGGCAATCGCACTCGCACGGCCGGCGTTACGCCGCAAGGGGCGCCCAGGTCCAGATGCTCGTAGACGAGCACATGACGCACCTGGGGCTGAGGCTCATGAGCATGGGCCATCAGCCCCGCATTGATTATCAGCACGTCGAAGGGTTCGGCAGGAATGGCGGTGAGAATCCGCACCTCTTCGAATGTTTGCACCGGCACGATCCGGTAATAACCCAACTGGTTGAGCATTTTCTCGATGTACAAGCGTTGCAGATGCTGTTCATCGGCAATCAGGATGGTCAGTGCTTTGTTCGGCATGGCAAACCCCTGGGCAGGCAGTGCTCGGCAGTGAGCGTCGTCCATTCTCCAGACATATGCCGACGACAAAATCAGGCATGTTCCCGGTTCGCGTAAGAGTTTTCCCAAATTTCCCGAATGGCGATCAACCACAGTCAGGGCTGATTGCAATAAGCGCTCAAGCCACGATGCAAAACATCGATCGCTTCACCCACGCCCTCGGCCGCTGCCGCCAATGCTTGACGGTCGCGCTGTTCACACGCTGCCTCCAACGCTTCACACCCCCGGATCAATGGGTCTGCCTTGACCATCCGCGCGCCGCCCTTGGCACGGTGCGCAAGGTCGTGCAGCTTGGCAAAGTCGGCCTGGCTTGCCAGACGTGGCAGCAGGGCACGGTCCGCCTCCAGGCTTTCAAGCAACGGCGCCAACAATTCGACAAGCGCAGCGTGATCATCGCCGGTCAGCGCGACCAGTGTGCTCAAGTCGAATGTCGTCACCGGCTGCGGGCCCGCGTCGGCCAAACGCGAGGCCAGCGCCGACCGCAAGTCGTCAAGCCCGGTTGGCTTGAACAGGCACCCATCCATGCCCGCCTGCCGGCAGCGCTCAGCTTCCTCCGGCTGGGCGTTGGCGGTGAACCCCAGCAACAGGCAGGGCTCAAGACCCTGTTCACGCTCTTGCGCGCGAATGTCCTGTGCCAGCTGATAGCCATTCTTGAAGGGCATGTTGCAATCGGTAATGACGCCATCGAACTGCCCCGCTCGCCACTGCTCCAGCCCTTGGACACCGTCTTCGGCAGTGACGATACGGTGGCCCAGAAAGCTCAACTGTCGAGCCAGCAGCAAGCGGTTGGCCGGGTAGTCGTCCACCACCAGAATGTTCAGCGCACGGCCCTCAGGCGCCGCCTCTTGCACAGGCTCAATCGGGGCCGGCAGCGTGGCGCTGATGGCCAGGGCCAACGTCACGTCCACCCGAGTGCCGTGCCCCAGCACGCTACTCAAGTGCAATTGGCCGCCCATCATTTCGCACAGGCTGCGGCTGATCACCAACCCCAGCCCAGACCCGCTGCGTGCCGACTGCTGATTGTTGCTGCCCTGGATAAACACGCTGAACAACCGCTGCTGGTCGGCGACGCTGATTCCAATGCCAGTGTCTTGCACCCATAACTGCACGGCCAAGCGATCGTCCTCGACCACCGCCTGCGCGACCAGGCTGACCTGCCCATGGGGAGTGAACTTGATGGCATTGCTCAGCAGGTTCGACACCACTTGCTTGAATCGCAGCGGGTCGACCAGCACCGCCTGGTCAATCAACGGGTCCAGCTCAACCTGCAGCGCCAGCCCCTTGGCTCGGGCCAGCCCCTCGAACACGCGCGCGACCGACGCCAACAACTCATGCAGGTTGGCGGGCTCCAGGGTCAGCGACAAGTGCCCGGACTCGATCCGTGCGATATCGAGAATATCGCCGATCAACTCCAGCATCCCCCGCGAAGCCACCGAGGCCACCTCCAGGGCGTCGCGGTCGACCCGCCCCTGTTCGGCATTTTTCAACGCCAGCTCAATCATGCCGATCACGGCGTTCATGGGCGTGCGGATCTCGTGGCTCATGGTCGCCAGGAAGGTCGTCTTGGCGCGATTGGCGGCGTCGGCATCGTCCTTGGCTTCCTGTAGCTGGCCGAGCAACCGGTGCCGCTCGCTCACGTCGACCCAACCGGCAATCATGCCCACCACCTTGTCGTCGCCGTCACGGTACGGCAGCATCCACTGGTAAATGGTCAGCACATCGCCATTGGGCACCTTGAGTATTCGATCATGAATCTGCGGCTCGCCCCCAGCCATTAAGCGCAGGTAATCCTCATGAAATGACTGGGCCTGTGGCGGGTTTTCGACGTCGGTTTCCACCACCGTCCTGCCGATCACGTCTTCAAGTTTGTAGCCAAACACGTCAAGGTAGGCGTTATTGCAGGCCATCAGGCGCCCTTGGCGATCACGCACGTAAATCGGGTGCGGCGTGCCATCAATCAATACGCTCATGAACCGCATCTGATCGCTCAGCGCCCGCTCGGCTTGCAGGCGCTTACGAATCAGGCTGCGCAGGTAAATGGCCCACCCCAGCGTGACGGCCAACAACAGCGCCGCCAACCCAAAGCCCTGAAGAATCACGTTGCGATAGCGCAACCAGTAACTGTCCTCGATGATGACCTCGCTGCGCCACTGGCCAATCAACTCGTCCATTTCCTGCGGGGTGATACTCAGCAGTGCCTTGTCGAGGATCGAATACAACTCCAATTGACTGCGGTTGACCCCAAAGGTCACGCGTGCAGGCTCAGTGCCGACCGTACTGGTGACACGCAAGCGGTCGCGGTAATACCGGTTGATCAGATAACGTGCGCTGATCAATGAGTTGACCGCGCCATCGGCGTCACCCTTGGCCACCAGCGCCATGGCTTGCTGGGGGGTCTCCACGTCGACAAACATCACGCCTGGAAAATTCTGCGCTATCTCATCGTGCAGCCCATTGCCAACCACCATGGCCAGGCGTTTGCCGACCATGTCCTCCAGCGTGAGCAGGCTGTGCGGACTGTCGCGGGTAACCAGCACAAAGGGGTTGGTCAAGTAGGGCCGGGTAAAGCGCACTTTTTCAGCCCGCTCCACGCTAGGCGTGACGACCGCCAGCATGTCCGCCGTGCCCGCGCTGACAATGTTGATCTGGCGCGGCAACGAACTGCCTGGCACCACATCGAACTTCAAGCCGGTACGCAAGCTGATGCGCGACAGCACCTCGGCACTCAGCCCTTCGAATTGGCCTTGATCGCCGATAAACGATAAGGGAAGGAAATCATTGAGCACCGCGACCCTGACCCGTGGATTTTTCTGCACCCAGCGTTGTTCACTGGCGCTCAAGTGCAGCCGGTCAACGCCGATTATGCCCAGGTTACCCCCACTCCAGCGGCGTAGGATTTCCATCTGCTCGCTGGCGGGAATCGCCCCCAGCGCAGCATTGAGGATGGGCAGTAAACGCGTATTTTCCCGGGTGACGGCAAACGCAAACGGATTGACTTCCAGGCCGGAAAAATCCGCCATGCGCACATTGTTGAGGTGGTTGCGATTGATCAGGTAGTTGCTACTGATGGCATCCCCCAGGTAAACGTCGGCACGACCAAACGCCACGGCACCAATGGCTTCGAAGGTCGAGGCAAACAGTTCCAACTGAGCCTGGGGGTAAAACGCCCGTACGGCGTCGGGCTGCATATAGTGATACAGCATCGCCACGCGCTTGCCGGCCAGGTCGTCATTTAACCCCTGGCTGTCACCGCTGCGGGTTACCAGGGTCGGTTGATCGTTGGCATAAGAGCGAGACAACAGCAGTTGCGGGTCGGCCGCTTCATAGCCATTGGCGGAACCTAGGAAATCCACCGCCCCCTGTTTCAGGGCCTCGATCACTTCGTCGCGGGTGTCGTAACGCCGAACCTCGATGGAGATATGCAGGGCCTGGCCGGCCAATGCGGCAAAATCGGCCGTGATACCTTCGAGTTCGTCATTGTTATTGGTCAAGTCAAAAGGTGCGTAATCGGGCGCCGAAACACCCATCAGCAATGAGCGCCGCTCACGCAGCCAACGCCAATCGGCCTCGTCCAGCGCCACGTGCGGGATTTCGATATGAGAGTGCCCCAACAGCCGTAAAACGTGAGGCTTTTCAAGGGCCACCGCGATCAGGGGTAACAGGCTCATCCAAAGGATCGTGGCGAACCTCATTAACGCGGTGGTGATCATTTCAGTTCAGATCAGATGGTTGCGCTGGGCAAACTTGGATAAGTGCACTACCGAGGACATACGCAACTTCTCCTTGAGCCGAGTCTTGTAGGTACTGATGGTCTTGTGGCTCAACAGCATCTGCTCGGCGATTTCCTTGTTGCCCAGCCCCAGGGCCAACATTTGCAACACGGTGAGTTCACGGTCAGACAAGCACTCGATCATCTGCCGTTCCGTTTCTTGCAGATCGTCGCGACGCACCGAACTGGTCGGCAAACTGGGGAAGCAACTGTAGCCCGACATGATGGCTTTGATAGCCTTTTGCAGCTCATCCAGTTCACCGGTCTTGGCGACGAACCCCATGGCGCCGGAACGCATGCAGCGGGTAGAAAAAAACACCGCCAGGTAGGAGGTCAGCACCAGAATCTTGCATGGCAAGCCCAACGCCTTGATGCGGCTGATGACCTCCAACCCGCCTAATTTAGGCATCGCCAGGTCAAGGATAATCAGCTCGGGACGTTGCTCCCTCGCCAGCTGCATGGCATCCGCGCCATCCCCTGCCTGAAAAATCTCATCAAACCCCTCCAATTGCAGGAGGTGTTTGACCGTCGCCCGGATAAACGGATGGTCATCCACAATTAATGCTTTGCTCATAAAACTTCCCTATGTGGACAAAATACCCTTACACATCACACCGCACCCGGGTACCTGTGAGAACTGACAGTTCCGACAAGCGGCACTGCCCTTTCAGGACGGTAACGAGGCGGTGTCTGGCCCCTTCAATTAACTCAGCATAACCACGGACGCCGGACCTCAATGGCCCAACAGCCGCAAGTGCCCAACCTTAGCAACGCAATGATGTTTCAACTGAAGGGATAATCCGGACTAGGTGTAGGATTTTTCCACAAGCAAGCTTAGCCAATCCTGGCCAGCCCATAGGGTCAATCGGTGGTACTCGGGCTCCAGAAAGCCTGTACCACCAGGGTTGATGTTGAGAGACGCGCCACCAGTGCATCCAACTCGTCGCCATCCACCGACGTAGCGGCCAGGATGGCCTCGATTTCCACTTCGTCGCTGCCGAACGGCCGCACGTCGACATCGCTGGCCGGGTAGTTGCAGCGTGCCAGCTCGGCTTCCAGTAACACCATCACGGCCTGTTGCTGACTGCGGCGCGCAATGACATAGAGAATATTGGTGACCTCTGCCGACACCACGTCCAAGGGTTGGCGGTTGATGTTATTGACGATCGGCCGCAGCAAGGTGTTGGCCGCCAGCACAAACAGCGTACCCAGCAAGGCCTCGAGGATCAGGTCGGCCCCGGCGCAGGCGCCTACCGCCGCCGAAGCCCAGAGGGTGGCGGCAGTGTTAAGCCCGCGTACATTGCCCTCCTCCCGCATGATCACACCCGCCCCCAAAAAGCCGATGCCCGACACCACGTAAGCGACCACGCGCACCGCGCCTTCCGCACCGCCCAGGCGGTTGGCCATGTCGACAAAGATCGCCGCGCCTACCGCCACTAGCACATTGGTACGTAAGCCGGCGGTGCGCTGGCGGTACTGGCGCTCGAACCCGATCAGGCCACCGAGAATAAACGCAGCGCTGAGGCTGACCACGGTGTCGACCAGGGAGTTGAGGTTGATGTTGTTGATTGCCTGCATAAAAATCTCCATGATTGCAGCGACAAATTGGAAAACACCGCAGGTTCCTGTGGGAGCTGGCTTGCCTGCGATAGCGGTACACCGACCAATGAATCTGGCGACTGATACACCGTCATCGCGGGCAAGCCCGGCTCCCACAGGAACCTGCGGTGTTGTATGGAACCTGTTACTGCCAGCCAAACCTGCGGATGTAGTAGCCCTTCACCGCCTGAGTCAGCGCCATGTACGCCAGCAAGATCACCGGCAGGAACACGAAGTACAGCGACGGCAGCGCCTGCAATTTGAAGTAGTGCGCCAAAGGCCCCATCGGCAGGAATATCCCCACGGCCATGATCACGCCGGTCATCAGCATCAACGGCAGCGCTGCACGGCTTTGCAGGAACGGGATTTTCGGCGTGCGGATCATGTGCACGATCAGGGTCTGGGTCAGCAGCCCCACCACGAACCAGCCGGACTGGAACAGCGTCTGGTGGTCTGGAGTGTTGGCATCGAACACATACCACATGAGTGCGAACGTGGTGATGTCGAAGATCGAACTGATCGGCCCGAAGAACAACATGAAGCGTCCCACTTCCCCCGGCTGCCAGCGTTGCGGCGTGGCAAGCATCTCGTCATCGACGTTGTCGAACGGAATCGCAATTTGCGAGATGTCATACAGCAGGTTTTGCACCAGCAGGGGCATCGGCAGCATCGGCAGAAACGGAATGAAGGCACTGGCTACCAACACCGAAAACACGTTGCCGAAGTTGGAACTGGCGGTCATCTTGATGTACTTGAGCATGTTGGCGAAGGTACGCCGGCCTTCCAGCACGCCCTCCTCCAGGATCATCAGGCTCTTCTCCAGCAGGATGATGTCAGCCGCTTCCTTGGCGATGTCCACCGCACTGTCCACCGAAATCCCGATATCCGCCGTGCGCAACGCCGGAGCGTCGTTGATGCCATCGCCCATAAAGCCCACCACATGTCCGTTGGCCTTGAGCAGACGCACGATGCGTTCCTTGTGGCTGGGGGTGAGCTTGGCAAACACATTGGTGGTTTCCACGGCCAGGGCCAGTTCGGCGTCGCTCATCGCCTCGATATCGTTGCCCATCAGCAAGCCTTGTTGCGCAAGACCCACTTCACGGCAGATCTTCGCCGTGACCAGTTCGTTGTCGCCGGTCAACACTTTCACCGCCACGCCATGGGCCTTCAGGGCCTTGAGGGCGGGCGCGGTGCTTTCCTTGGGCGGGTCGAGAAATGCCACATAGCCGATCAGCGTCAGGTTGTTTTCATCGGCCAGGGTGTAGGTGTCGCGCCCCGCCGGCATCGGCTGCGCCGCTACCGCCACCACCCGCAGCCCTTCTTCGTTAAAGGCCGCCGTCACCTGGCGAATGCGCGCCAGCAGTTCGTCGGTCAGCGCTTCATCGACGTCGCCATGGCGCACGCGGTTGCACACCGACAAAATTTCTTCCACCGCCCCTTTGCAGATCAACAGGTGCGGTTGGTGCTGCTCGGCCACCACCACCGACATGCGGCGGCGGTTGAAGTCGAAGGGAATCTCGTCAACCTTGTGGAACGCGGTGCCGACTTTCAGCGCGCGATGGATGTCCACATGCTCGAGCACGGCCACATCCAACAGGTTTTTCAAGCCGGTCTGGTAGTAGCTGTTGAGGTAGGCCATTTCCAGCACGTCGTCCGACTCCTGGCCCCACACGTCCACATGGCGCGCCAGGAAAATCTTGTCCTGGGTGAGCGTGCCGGTCTTGTCGGTGCACAGTACGTCCATGGCGCCGAAGTTCTGGATCGCGTCCAGGCGCTTGATGATCACCTTCTTGCGCGACAGAAACACCGCGCCCTTGGCCAGGGTCGAGGTGACGATCATGGGCAGCATTTCCGGGGTCAGGCCCACCGCAATCGACAGCGCGAACAGCAACGCTTCGGTCCAGTCACCCTTGGTGAAACCGTTGATGAACAGCACCAGCGGCGCCATCACGAACATAAAGCGAATCAGCAACCAACTGACCTTGTTGACCCCCTGCTGGAACGAGGTAGTCGCCCGGTCCGTCGCCGTGACGCGTTGCGCCAAGGCACCAAAATACGTGCTGTTGCCGGTGGCCAGGATCACCGCCGTAGCGGCGCCAGATACCACGTTAGTGCCCATGAACAGAATATTCTCCAGCTCCAGCGGGTTGCGCGTGTGGGCGTCCTGCTGGTGGGCGAACTTCTCCACCGGCATGGATTCACCGGTCATCGCCGCCTGGCTGACGAACAAGTCCTTGGCGCTGAGCACGCGGCAGTCAGCGGGGATCATGTCGCCGGCCGACAATACAATCAGATCGCCTGGCACCAGTTGCTTGATCGGCAGTTCAATGCGCTTGGCAGCATCGCGGCGCAGCACCGTCGCGGTATTGCTTACCATGGCCTTCAAGGCGTCGGCGGCCTTGTTCGACTTGGCCTCCTGCCAGAAGCGCAACAGGGTCGAGAGCACCACCATGGAAAAAATCACCGTGGCGGCCTTCATGTCTTCGGTCAGCCAGGAGATCACCGCCAGCAGGGTCAACAGCAGGTTGAATGGGTTCTTGTAGCAATGCCACAGGTGCACCCACCACGGCAGCGGCTGCTCATGCTCGACTTCATTGAGGCCGTATTGCACGCGCAGGGCGTCGGCTTCCTGGGTGCTCAGGCCTTCGGCGTGGCTGCCCAGCACGCCCAGCAATTGCACAGTGCTGCGGTTGGCACACGCCACCAGTGTCTGCGCCAGGCTGGGCGGTACTTCGCGGCTGACGCTGGCATCGGTCACGGTCTCCAGCATCGCCAGGCGGCGAAAATGCCGGGCGATATGCCGGGTCCGCAGGAAACCGGCGAAGAACTCTTTGAGCAAAGTGAGATTCATGGTGTAACTCCTGCGCGAGGAAAAACCGTCGTGCAGGTACTGCCCGTCCACACCGCGCCCGTCACACAGGCACAGCCGAACCTGGCCCGCCCGCCGTAACAGGCAGGCGCGTCCGTAGCATCCAGGCGTTACCCAGGTGCTGGTCAGCGTCGATGAGAGAGGATCAGGCAGGTGCCAGGGCTGGCCACCGCCGAGATGCCGCTTCTCGCTTTATGAGGCGAGACAACGGCATCTGGAAAATGCGCGTTACCTTGCCAAGAGGCCGGTTACCGAAACCGGCCGACGACTGTCACTCGAACAAGTACCCACTGAGGGTCTCCGCTATTGATGAAAACGCGCGAAGCTTACGCCCCGATGTTGGCGGAGTAAACTGTAGGAAAGTGCCCGCGTAGAGAATACGAAATTTCTTCAGGATGGGTTCAGGAACGCCTTTCTCAACCCCACCTGCCAGCAAATGTGGGAGGGGGCTTGCTCCCGAAGACGGTGTATCAGCTACGCATTCACTGCCTGACACACCGCATTCGCAGGCAAGCCCCAGCCAGGGGCCAGGTGCAGTGCTTTCATTCATGAGCTTGCCTGCTATCGGCCGGCGCTTGAACACGATCCTCGAGACTGTAATCGCGCACTACCTGAGCAATACGCAGGTGGTAGTCAGCAAAAACCTGCCGACGGCCTGCTGATTGAGCTGCTCGATGTAGCTCAAGGCTGCGCCACTGCTGGATTGCTTCCTCATCACGCCAGAATGATAGCGAGAGCAGCTTTCCAGATTCACTCAGGCTCTGGAAACGCTCAACTGAAATGAAACCATCGATTTGAGCAAGCAGGGGCTTGAGTTCGGCAGCGAGGTCGAGATAACGCTGGTAGTGCTCCTCGTGCGGCCAGGCTTCAAAAATAACAGCGATCATTGTTGAGTCTCCTCATCACGGTAGAACCGCGGGATACGGCCATTCAGGGAAGGCAAATAACGCCAGCGATAATCACGGGCAGATGCGTTGGGCTGTCGATGCAAGAATGCCGAAATCACCTCTGAAGCAATAGCCAATGCTAATGGCTGGCCTGGACATTGATGTCTTCCTGAGCCGAAGCTGAAGGTTCGTCGTAGCGCTCGTTTGAGCAAGAAGCTGTCGGGGTCTGCGTTGGCGCAAGGGTCTCGGTTGGCAGCAGCGAGCAATAATAGAATGGTATCGCCCGCCTCTAAAACGCTATCGCCAATCGTGCATCGCCTGGCAACAAACCGCCGAGTGTTTTGTACCGGTGAATCGTGGCGCGCTACCTCTGCCACCCACTCAGCGACAAGCGTGGGTGTGGCTTGCATGCCTTCAAACAGCTCAGGATTACGTTGGAGCGCTATGAGGGTGTTGCCGATCAGTCCGGCGGTGGCTTCGCAGGTCTGTGACAATAGCCCGATCAGATTCGCTATCAATGCATCATCATCTTCCCAGGCTGAAGCGTCGTAATCGCTATAAAGACGGCCCAATACACCACTACCTTTATCATCGTTATTCAGCAGCGCCTGGAACATCTGGCTCAGCCGTGCAGCCGCGCAATGGGCTTTACCGAGTTGAGCCTCGTCACTTAACGGCGACAGACAGGCAACAAAATCCCGTGTCAGCTGCGCGACCTCCTGTAGCTGGATGGATGTGAAACCTATCAAGGTCGCAATGACCGAAACCGGTAACGTGAACATCCACTCATTCGGGTTATCGCCCGAGATATCAAATGTCTCGACGACCTGCGCCACGAGGCCTGCGATGTTTTGCGTGCCCATCAAGGCCACTGTGGGCTCGATAACCCTGCGCGGGCACTGGTGTTGCGTCCCCTCGTTCATGCGCATCAAACGACCGAAAATATCGCCTGCGGCGCCTTGCGCAAGGGCAGCTGGAATCGGCTCGTGCAGTGGACGTACAAGGCAGTCGGGATGTTCCAGAATGGCCTCGACAACGCCGGCGCCACTGGCAATCCATACCCCAAGATCTGCATCGAATAACAGTTCCCTTTGCTGCCTGAGGCATGAGTAATAAACGTAGGGATCGACATGAGTAGCGGCTTCAAACGGCGTCATTTTGGCAGTCCTTTTCACAAAGAACGGCTAATATCGAGCAATCGTCACCCTCACGATTCGCTCAGGAACGAAATATGGATTCCCAAAGCAATGACACAGCTATTTCCCGTGTCGCAGGCGCCATTGCGGAGCCCGCGAGGACGAAAATGCTTTGTTCGCTGATGGACGGTCACGCCCGTACCAGCACCGAATTGGCTGTCATCGCCGACGTCAGTGCATCCACGGCGAGCGCGCACTTGGCAAGGCTCAAAGAGGACGGTCTGATAAAACTGCACACGCAGGGCAGGCACCGCTACTTCAGCCTGGCAGACGCGCACGTGGCCCAAGCTATCGAAGCTCTCATGGTGATCAGCCGAAACGCGCAGACCCAGTTCGTTTCGACGGCCCCCAGTCGATTGCAGTTGGCGCGGACCTGTTATGACCACATGGCAGGATCCCTGGCTGTACAACTGCACGACTATTTCATCGACGCCGGCTGGTTGAGCATGCCGGTCGCTGGTGACGGTACGTATCAGCTCAGCGTGGAGGGCGAAAAAGCGATGACGGGGCTCGGTGTCAAAATAGAAACCGTAAGGGCACAGCGACGTCGTTTCGCTTGCTCATGCCTGGATTGGAGCATGCGCCGCCCTCACCTCGCCGGCGCACTGGGGGCCGCTGTTCTACAGGCCGTTATAAGCCGAAACTGGGTCATCCAGGACCTTGATAGTCGAGCATTGGCCTTGACGCCCAAGGGGCGAAAGGAGCTGTACGGCAGATTTGGGATCACGGTTGACAGCAAGGAGCTGGAGAAATCAGGCACCGCGCGCCCATGAGCGCGGTACGTGCTACAGGGTGATGGGGCGGTCCCGTTCAACCAGCGCCAGGTAGCCCGCAATGGTCTTGTTGCCGAGAGGTTTGATCTGGATGGACACCCTGTTCACCTGACGTCCCATCCTGATGCCCTCACGAGTTCGCACCTGTACATACCCAAGCCTGGGCCAAAAGCGCTCCGCCCTGATATTGCCCACCACCACCGTCAACCGTAGCCACTGCGCGCCCTTAGCCACCGCCCATGCCTCAAGGTCCGCGTGCAAGCGCTGCGCCAGCCCGCTGCCGTGCCAGCGCGTATGCACCAGCAACAACCCGATGTGCCACACCCCGGCGGCGAGCAAATCCAAGGCGATATTCACCACGGCGACCAGTTGGTCTTGCGTATCGCGGTAGCCCAGCCAGTACATGCGGCTGCACTGCCAGCCGGCGGGTAACTGACCGTGTAATTCTTCCCGTGCTTCGCTCGGGGTAGCCGGCTCGCCATTCACCGCGATGAAGTAAGCCGGCGCCTGTTCAAAAAACTGCTGTAGCTCAGCCTCATCGCAGCCAAGCAGCTCAACCACCCGAATGCCTTCGAGGGAGCAGCCAGGTAACACCTGTGGATCAACGTCCATGTTCAACCTCTTCAATCATCCCGCGTCAGCACTTCCAGCAATTCAATCTCGAAACGCAGGTTACTGTTGGGCTTGATATACGCGCCCATCGAGCGCTCGCCATAGGCCAGGTGCGCCGGTACATACAAGGTGCGCACGCCGCCAACCTGCATGCCCATCAAGCCCTGGTCCCAACCCTTGATCACGCGGCCAGTGCCGATCACGCACTGGAACGGTTTGCCCCGCTCCCAAGAGGAGTCGAACACCGTGCCATCTTCCAGGGTGCCGGTGTATTGGGTGGTGATCAGCGCGCCCTTGACCACGGCTTTGCCGTCGCCCAGGCGGATGTCGGTGACCTGCAGTTCATCGTTGCTCATGGGGTTCTCATTGAAGGCGTGAAAAGGCTGGGGTTTTCCCAGAATCGGATGGGTTTGGCAAGTGCAGGGGAATGGCCCACATGGTGGACCGCTCGCTGGAATGCATACAGATCCAATGTGGGAGCGGGCTTGCCCGCGAAGGCGGTGTGTCAGTCACTGCATCTGTGTCTGCACTACCGCTATCGCAGGCAAGCCAGCTCCCACAATTGGATCTGCGCGCATTCAAAAGCTTTTTATAACCAATGCCAGAACCGGCTCCAGAACCCGCGCCCCAACTCATCCTTGCACCCGGCATATTGGCGCGCATACATCTGCGAACGCGCCTGTACCTTGCTCGCTACCGGCGGCAGCCAGGCTTTGCTGGCGTAGGTGCGCTGGCGATAGCCGCCCCAGCCTTCGTGGTAGTTAAGGTACTGGCCATAGGCATCGTATTTGTAGACGCCGTTGATGGTGTAGGTCTTGTCCATGTACCAGCCGATAAAGTCGATGGCGTCGTCGAAGTCTTCGCGATCAGCGCCACTGCGGCCGGTGGCTTTGCGGTAGTCGTTCCACACTTCATCCTTGGCCTGGGCATAGCCGGAAGCCGTGGAGACGCGGCCCCATGGGATGATCCACAGCAGGTATTTGCGCGGAGTTTTGGCGTCGTGGCGAAAGCCCGACTCCTGATACATGATGGCGAACGGCACCTGGATCGGTACGCCCCAGCGCTTTTGCGTGACCTTGGCGGCGTCGTACCAGTCATCTTTTTCGCGCAAGATACCGCAGAGGTCGTTGGGCGTGCGTGGCGGCGAGGTGCCGCACGCCGCCAACAGGGAAGTGAGTACTAACAGTCCGACGGCTTTGCCTGCGCTCAAGGGGCACCTTTGTGAGATAAGGGTAAAATGCCAGCATTTTACCCCTTCACACAGGCGGCGTCCTTGCCGCAGACATTTTTAAGCCAAGGGCACGCGACGGGTAGTCAGCGCGATACGACCGATAAAGAAGCTCAAGGCTGCGCCCAACAGCAGCATGGCCAAGGTGCTCCAGGCCGCGCGGGACAGTTGCTTGGCAGCGACTTCACCGGCTTCACGGGCTTTCTGTTCAGCCTGTTTTTTCAGCTCATCGACCTTTTGCACGGCTTGCTGATAAGCCTGGGCATAGTTGTCGACAATCTGGGTGGCTTCTTCTTTGCTCTTGCCAGTGCGGGCCGCGACGATGTTGACCAGCGCCTCTTTATCCGCTGCATTCAGTGCTGGCTCGCCGGACGCTTTCACACGTTCGAACCACTGCTTGAGCTCATCACCGGCCTGGGCAGGGTTGGTCGCTGCATCGGTAGCCGACTGCTTGCCATCGGCAGCTGCCTGATCGGCTTTTTGCTCAACATTGGCAGGGTCCAGCTCAGCTTTGCCGCTCTGCTTGAGCAAAGTATCCAGTTGGCCTTGCAGGCTGTTCCAGTCCAGCTCGATGCCCTGCTCGTTCAACTGTTGCTTGATGCTATTGCCAATCCCCGGCGCTGCGGCAGCAATGCCACTGCCGGCTGCGGACAAACCTTTGCCCACGACGTTGCCGGCAGTGCCGACGACGCTTGCGGCCAGGCCTGCCAGCAGCCAAGTGGTGAGCAAAGTGGTCAGGGTCCAGGTCAGCACCCCGTGCAAGCCGCCGCGATCCGGCGCCGTACGACCGGCCACGAATGCGCCCAATGCAATGGAAACCAGAGTCGATACAAACAACCAGATACCCGCACCCGTGCCAAAACCGCTCAACGGGTTACCCGCTTCCATCGGGTCAACGGCACTGGCGCCAATGGCGGTGCCCAATACACTCAAGACCAGGTAGGTGACCAGTGCGATTGCACTACCGGCCAATACCGAGCTCCACGACACTCGAAACAGCGATCGATTGGTTTCATAGACAGTGGTCATACAAAGGTCCTTTTCAAATTGAGGAGCAAGGCAATGCGCCTTGATGGGTGTGAGTGTGGCGAAACGACATACGTTCAGTCCTGGCCCATATGCACCAGGCGCTCTGGTGCATTCGCACTGCCCCGTGGGCAATTACTCTGCACTATCCTCAAGCCAGGATGTCGTAACCCAATGTGCCTTGCCCTGCCCTAATCGGAGACGTTATGACCCAGGATGTTCTCGCCAAAGAACCCAACCGCCGCCAACTGCAAACCATCATCTCGGGACTGTCCGACGGTGTGATCCTGGCTGAGGTCGACCAGACCATTCTGTGGGCCAATGAAGCGGCGTTGACCATGCATGGGGTCAGCGAGGTCAAGGAACTGGGCGCCAATACCGAGGCGTACGCCAAGCGCTTTGCCCTGCGCTATCGCAACAACCATCCCTTGCCACTGGACAGCTACCCCCTCAGCCGCGTGGCTGCAGGTGAAGAGTTCAGCGATGTGGTGGTGGAAGTCACGCCCGCCGACGACGAACATCGCAGTTGGGTGCATCGCCTGCGCAGCCTGGTGCTGACCGATGCCCAGGGTGAGCCGGAGTTGCTGGTGCTGATCCTCAGCGACGCCACCGAATGGGCCAGCGCCGAACAACGCTTCGAGAAAACCTTCAACGCCAACCCGGCGCCCGCCGTGATCTGTCGCCTCAGCGACCTGCGCTACATCAAGGTCAACCAGGGTTTCCTGGAGATGACCGGCTACAACCGCGACCAGGTCATCGGCAAATCGGTCTATGAGTTGGATGTGCTGGAACAGGCCGAGCGCAAGGACCTGGCGATCCAGCGCCTGGGCGAAGGCGCGACCATCCCGCAGATGCAGGCCGAACTGAGGCTGCCCGAAGGTGGCAGCAAACTGGTGATCGTCGCCGGCCAACCGTTGGACATGAACGAGGAAGACTGCATGCTGTTTTCCTTCACAGACCTTGAGCCACGGCGCAAAGCCGAGATCGCCCTGCGCCAGAGCGAAGAGCGGTTCGCCAAATCCTTTCGCCTGACGCCCGTGCCGACCCTGGTGTGCAGTGCCGACAACCGCCAGGTGGTAGACATCAACGAAGCCTTCATGAGCATCACCGGCTACATCAGCGAGGAGTTGATCGGCAAATCCATCGAAGACATCAACTTTATCGACAGCCCGCAGGCCGGCGCGCAGTTGTTCGCCACCCTGGAAAAAGCCGGCAACCTTGAAGGCCAGGACCTCAAGGTGCGCAAGAAAGGCAACGAGGTGATCGACTGCGTGGTGTCCGCCGACACCGTGATTATCCAGGACGTGCCCTGCTACCTGATGGTGCTGATGAACATCACCGAGCGCAAACGCTCGGAGCTGGAACTGGTGGCGGCCATCGAGGAAGTCATGCAAGACGCGTCCTGGTTCAGCCAGACCCTGATCGAGAAGCTGGCCAACGCCAAGAGCGTCAACAGCCCCAACCTGCCGAATGTTTCCTTCACCGACCTCACCGCCCGCGAGCGCGATGTATTGGGCCTGATCTGCGAGGGCCTGGCGGACAAAGAGATTGCCTCGCGCCTGAAACTGGCGCCCAACACCGTGCGTAACCATGTGGCCACCGTGTATTCCAAGCTGGGGGTGCACAGCCGTAGTGCAGCGATCGTCTGGGCCCGTGAACGCGGGCTGTTTGCCGGTGATTTGCGCCTGAAAAACAAGCCCTGACCCTGCAAATGCACTAGTGCGCCTAGTGCGAATTCGCCTTATTGAGAGGCGGTGCAAGCAATAACCTTCAAGGGATCGTATTTATGCCTTGAAGGAACCCGCATGTTTACCCTCTCTCAACTGCGCAACTGCATCGAAGAAGGCCTGTCACCGCTGACGTGCGAATTCACCCTGTGCCGGGATGCGTCCTTGACCCTCAAGGTCTACGACGCAGAGACCGGCCGTGTCGACCTGGTGGTTACCGGCATCAGCACCAACCGCCTGCAGACCTCGCAGGAAGTGGCAAAAATGGTGGATGAGTTGCGCTACGAGCTGCAAAGCAACAACGTCGGCAAGCTCACGCTGGATGATTTGCCTTTATCGCCGCCCCCATGAAATAAAACCCCCCGCCGGCAACGATAAACGCCCCCAGCATGTAGAACATGTAATGGGCCGGCAGGCTGGCCAACACCAGCCCACACAGCACCGGCCCCAGCGCGGCACCGAGGTTGGACAGGTTTTGCGCCCCGTAATACATGCCCCGCAGGTGGTCCGGGGCAATTCGGTCGATAAACATGTATTCGGCCGGGAACACGATGATCTCCCCGACGGTGAACACCGCCATCGCCAGCACCCAGCCCATCACGCTGGTGGACAGCCCGAAGCCGATCAACCCCAGCATGAACATGCTCAAGCCAGCGATCAGCCACTGGCTCAGGTAACGGTGCGAGATGCGCCGGCCAATCAAGTACTGCAAGGCGATCACTAGCACGGCGTTGGTGGTCAGCACCGCGCTGATCACGGTGTAGGTGTATTCGGCGGTCGTGGTGGTCACCAGGTACTGCGACAGGTAGGCCGTGAACTGGCCGAACACCACCGCGCTGAGTAAACCGCCGAGGGTGAAGCACACCAGGCGACGGTCCTGCAGCAAAACGCGGGCGACGGCAAGGAACGGCACCGGCTTTTGCGTGGTGTCCACAGTGGCCAAGTTACGGTCACCCCAGCGCCCATACAGCAGAAAAAAACCCAGCCCCAACAGTGCCGACAGAATAAACGGCAGGCTGATATCCAGCTTGGCCACCATCGCGCCAAAGAACGGCCCTACGGCATAGCCGATATTGGTAAGCGTGTACTTGATGGAAAACACTTCGCTGCGCGCTTCTTCAGGCAGCAGGCTGGCGAAGCCGGCTTTCACCGCAATATCGATGACGGCGTAGGACAGGTTGATCAGGATCAGACAGCCATAGAACGCCCAGATATTCTGCGCCAGCACCGTGCCGATAAACCCCAGCACAAACACCAGGCTCAACCCGAGCAGCAGGCGATAACTATTGATGCGGTCGACCAGAAAACCGCCGTATACGCTCAGCAGCGAGCCGACGATCAACGAACTGCCGATCACCAGGCCGACCTGGGTAATGTCCAAGGCGAAATGGCTGGTGAGGTAGATCACGAGATAAGGAAAGGTGATGGCCTTGGCCAGCGTCAGCAGCAACGTGGCGCACAGCAACAGGTTCACGGTACGCGGGTAGTTTCTTATGGTGGCAAGCATCCTGCTCTCGTTCTTCAAAGGTAACGCGACCATTGGGGTCGGTTACCTTAACGCAAGAAACATGAAACGAGCAGGTGCCCCGGCGGGATTATTTCTTGACTGGAGTAATCTCGAGGATGGTGCCGTTGGTGGTCTTGAGCAGGACGTACTTGTCGCCTACGCGCGCCCATTGGCTTTCTTCTTCGGGCTGTTTGAGGCCGCGCTTTTTCCAATCGCTGATGGCCGACTCCTTGCGCATCAGGATATCCGGCGCACGGTCGCCCTCTTTCAAGTTGCGCGCGTTGATGTTTGAAGGTTGCACGGTTTCCTGAGGGGTATCGCCGGCCTGCACTACAGCGCTGACGGTGGAAAAGCTGGCAGCGACCAGCAGGCAAGCGGCTAAGGTTTTCGACTTCATGGGTGCTCCTTCAATTAATGGTGCATACCCAGGTTCCGACCGCGGCGGCGCGCAATCATTCAGCCGGGTTTCCCTGTGGCCAGAGATTGCCTTCGTGAAATTTATCGTGTAATTTTTCATGAAATTATTCGATATAAATTTCATGAACCCACAAGAAGAACTCGCCACCCTCGCGGCACTGATCCACGACCTGCGCAAGCACAAGAAGCTCACCCTGGCCCAACTTGCGCAAAAAATCGAACGGTCGGTGGGGTTTCTGTCCCAGGTCGAACGTGGCCTGTCGCGCCCGACCGTGGCCGATTTAACCGCCATCAGTCACGCCCTCGACGTGCCCACCACCTATTTCTACAGCCTGCCCAAACCCAAGGCGGTGGACTGGGTCACCCGTCCCAACGAGCGGCGCACGGTGTATTACGCCAATGGCATCACCGACATCCTGGTGTCGCCGAGCATGAACGGCGCGTTCTCGATGCTCGACAGTTTGTTGGCCCCCGGTGCCAACAGCGGCGAACAGAGCATAAGCGACCGCGCCGAACAGGCCGGATTTGTGCTCGAAGGCGAGTTGACCCTGTGGGTGGATGACGAAGCCGAGCCAGTCACCCTGAGCCCCGGCGACAGTTTCCATCTCGCCAGTTTCGCCCACTGCCGCTACGCCAACCTGACCGACCTGCCCGCCCGCGTCCTGTGGGTTTACAACTAGGAGCTGCACCCGTGAAAAGCCATTCCTCCACGTTGCTGGCCGAAGTAAGGAGCTTTCGCCAGAACCACCCCGACGTACGCTATGTCGACCTGATCGCCCTGGACATTCCCGGGCATTTCTACGGCAAGCGCTACCCGGTGGAGATGCTTGAGAAAGTCGCCGCCGGCAGCCCGCTGAAGCTGCCGCAGAATGCGGTGCTGCTGGGGGCCCAGGGTGGGCTGTTCAAGATTGGCGATTACTGCTTCAACGATGGCGACCCGGACGCCAATCGCCGATTGGTGCCCGGCACGCTCAAACCAGTCACCTGGGAGTCGCAGCCATTGGGGCAAATGCTCATCACCTCGGACGGCACCCAAGCGCCAATCGAATTCGAACCCCGCGAAGTCCTGGCCAAGGTGCTGGAACGCTTGCAGCACCAGGGCATTCACCCGGTGGTGGCGTTTGAGCTGGAGTTCTACCTGTTCGATAAACAACTGGACAACGGCTTGCCGCAATTTGCCCGCGACCCGCTCAGTGGAGATGCCGACGACCAGCCCAACCTGCATATCGAACGGCTGTCGCGTTTCAACGACGTGCTCGACGATATGGCGCAAACCGCCAAGGACCAAGGCCTCGACATTACGGTGATCACCGCCGAAATCGGCCCCGGCCAGTTCGAGATCAACTTCGGCCACTGCGATGACGGCCTGCGCGCCGCCGACTGGGCCGCCCTGTTCTGCCGCAGCACTCGTGGCGTCGCGCTCAAACATGGTTACCGCGCCAGCTTCATGGCCAAGCCCTACCTGCAATTTCCCGGCAGCGGCATGCATGTGCATGTCAGCCTTTACGATGCAGCGGGCAATAACCTGCTCGCGGCCCATCAGCAGCAACCGCTGCGCCACGCCGTGGCCGGGTGCCTGGAGTTGCTACCGCACTGCATGCCGATCTTCTCGCCCAATCACAACGCCTTCCGCCGCCTGGGCGGCACGGTCAACGCTGCGACGCGGGCGAGCTGGGGCTTTGAAGACCGCGACGCCTGCGTGCGCATCCCCGACTCCGACCCACGCAACCTGCGGATCGAGCACCGCCTGGCCAGCGCCGATGCCAACCCTTACCTGGTGCTGGCGGCGATCCTCGCTGGTTTGGAGCATGGGCTTGAGGCCAAGCGCGAACCCATCGCGCCACTGAACGAAGACCGCAACAGCGGCGCCGACTTCCCCCTCGAAATGCTCGACGCCGTGCGTGCCATGCAGCAGCAACCCGTACTGCGCGACAAGCTGGGCGCGGAATTTGTCGACGTGTATTGCGAGAACAAACGCCAGGACCACCTGGCTTTCCAGCAGGAAATCCAGGCGCGGGAATATCGCTGGTTCCTCTAATCGCGTGCCGCGCTGGTGGCATAAAAACCATGACATAAATCAACGAAAGGCTCTAACACGGGCCTTTCAGGCCGATAAATTGTCGAACAATCCTGGCCTTTGCCGTTGAGATCCATTATCATCCGTCGCCTTCTCGCTACCCGCCGGGTAGCTGTTTCAATGTGTCACCCGAGGCGCCCATGTACCGTTTTTCGTTTCACCGCCCTTTGATTGCCATCAGCCTGGGGCTGGTTTCCCATTCCGTCAGCGCGGCCCTGCAACCCATAGCCGAAGCCCCGCTGGCCAGTGACACCGAGCTGCACTGCCACTTCAACCGCGACGCCAGCACCGATTGCACCACCACCTACCGCTACACGATCCTCAAGGCCAACGGCCGCGAAATGCTTTCGCGCATCGACTTCGACTACTCCGAAGCCGACACCTTTGAAGTGGTCAGTGCCCAGTCCACCCAGCCTGGCGCCAAGCCGGTCGCCCTGGCCGCCACGCAAATCGATACCCGTAGCGCGCCCAACCCGGACCAAGGCTTCAGCCGCGACAAGCAAACCTCCCTGGCCTTCCCCAACCTGCGCGTGGGCACGCAGATCCGCTACACGGTACGCCAGCATTACCCGGCCAAACCGCTGATGACCCAGTTCCACTATGTGCTCAAGTTCGGGCCCAGCTCAGCCCGCCGCGATCGCTTCAAGGCGCGCTTTACCGCCGAACGGCCGATGCAATGGCGCAGTGAACTGTTCGACGGTTTCAAGGTAACCCCTTCGAGCAACGGCAAGACCCTGGACGTGGTGCAAAAAGCCCCGACCTACCTCAACTACATCAATGAATCCTCCGCCGCCGCACTGCTGCGCGTCCCACGCCTGGAAGTGGGGAGCGCCGTGGACCGCCAGGCGTACTTCGGTGATTTCGCCCAGCGTTACAACCAGATCCTCGGCGCCACCCTGCCGGCGCAAGCCGCCGCCGCCGTGGCCGCCGCACGCAGCCTGGCGCCATCTGAGCAAGTCGCGGCAATGATGCAGCACATCAATGATCACTACCGCTACCTGGGTGACTGGCGGGCGACCGAGCGCGGCTATGTGCCGTTCAGCCTCGCGGAAATCGAGCAGCACGGCTACGGCGACTGCAAGGACCTGGCGACGCTGCTGACGGCCATGCTCAAAGCCAGTGGCATCAAGGCTGAGACCGCGTGGGTCAGCCGTGGCGACGTGGTCGATGCCTTGCTGATCCCCGGCACCCAGGCGCCGAACCACGCCATCGTACGTGCCGAAGTAAATGGCCAGGTGTGGTGGCTTGACCCGACCAACCCGGTCTTCGCCCCTGGCCAGACCATGCCCGATATTCAGGACCGCTGGGTTTTGGTCAACGACGCCCAGGGCCAGGTGCGCGAAGAACACATCCCACTGGAGCGCCCCGAAGTCTCGATACGCCTGGACAAACAGGTGCAATACGGCAAAGAGGGAGATGGCGCGGTGAAGGCGACTATTCCCTTCAGCCGCCTGCCGCTGATGCAACTGAGCGTCGCCGACCGCCAGCAAGGCACCACCGCCACCGACCAGAACATCTGCGCCAACTTCGGCAACGACATCAGCGACTGCCAGATCACCCGCGAACCCACCCGTTTTGTGGTGCATGACGGCTACAGCGTCACTGCCCACATGAACGATCAGCGTGCCCTGGAAAAGCTGGCCAATGACTATGTCTACACCGACCCATCCTTGAAAGACCGCTGGGAGGGCTACATCAACTATCGTCGCCAGGGGCAACAGGCCGACCTTTACCTGGGCAATCCTGAAACCTATGACTACACCTACACCCTGGCTGGCGGGAAGATGGAAAAAGCCATCCCCGGCTGCAAGGTGCGCTCGCCCTGGTACGACCTCGACCTGGACGGCAAACTGGAGAACGGCTCGCTGCGCTATCACTATCGCCTGAGCCAGAAGAAGCGTTGGTTGACCCATGCCGAAGTCACCAGCGATGCGTTCGGCAACATGATTGACGAGGCTCGGACCTGTGCCGAGCAGGTACATCAGGTAGTAAAGCTCTAGACTGTCCCTGACACACCACGATCCAAATGTGGGAGCTGGCTTGCCTGCGATGACGGCCGGTCAGCTTGCACATCAGTGACTGACACACCGCCATCGCAGGCAAGCCAGCTCCCACCTTTTAATCCGCGTGCGTCAGCGGGATTCGCCGAGCAACAAGCCCTGCTCCCGCGCGCATAACTCCACCACATAATCCCACAACACCCGCAACCGCACCGACTTGTGCAGCTCCCGGCGCGAGCTGATCCAATAGCTGCGCTGAATGCCCTCCGCCGGCAACAACGGCACCAACTCCCCATCGCCAGCTGCCATGAAACACGGCAACACCGCAATGCCCAACCCCGAACGCGCCGCCTGGTGCTGGGCGATCACACTGGTGCTGTGGAACACCACTCGGGGGTTACGGCAGAAGCTGTTGAGGAACTTCAGTTCCTGGCTGAACAGCAGGTCATCGACATAATCGATCCAGGCATGGGCAGCGAGGTCTTCACGTTTTTCGATGGGTGGGTTGCGCGCCAGATAGGCGCGGCTGGCATACAGCGCCAGGCGGTAGTCGGTGAGTTTGCGCGTCACCAGTTGGTCGGCGCTGGGGCGTTCCAAGTGAATGCTGATCTCCGCCTCGCGGTTGAGGATGCTGACAAAGCGCGGCACCGCGACCAGCTCCACCTCCAACCCTGGGTAGCGTTCAAATAGCCCGCCCATGCGTGCGGCCAGAAACATCACGCCCAGGCCTTCGGCCACGCCGAGGCGGATCTTGCCCAGGGGCGCAGCAGAATGGGTGAGTTCATCTTCGGCCAGCAGTGCCACATTTTCCATAGCCTCGGCATGCTTGAGCAATGCTTCGCCGGCAGGCGTCAGTTCATAGCCCTGGGCGTGCTGCACGAACAGCGCCGTGCCGAGGCTTTTCTCGATGGCGTCGATATGCCGCGCCACGGTGGCATGCGTGGTTTTCAGGCGTTGGGCGGCGGTGAGCAGGCGGCCACTGCGCTGCAACTCGAGAAAAAACCGCAGGTCATTCCAGTCGAACATATCGCCTCCAGAGCCTGGGCCAACCGGCGTTGTTTAAAAACGCACAGCGGGTGGGTAAAAACTAACATTTTTAAGACGAAAACTAACAACTAGGATGGGCCCAATAAGAAAAACAAGCGAGACCCCAGATGCCCAATGCAACTGCTGAATACGATTACATCGTCGTCGGCGCCGGCCCTGCCGGATGCCTGCTCGCCAATCGTCTGTCCGCCAACCCGGCTCACCGTGTCCTGCTGCTGGAAGCCGGTGGCCGCGACAACTACCCCTGGATCCATATCCCCGTCGGCTACCTGTTCTGCATCGGCAACCCACGCACCGATTGGTGCTTCAAGACCCAACCCCAAGCCGGCCTCCAGGGGCGCGCCTTGAGTTACCCTCGGGGCAAAGTGCTGGGCGGCTGCTCGTCCATCAACGGCATGATCTACATGCGCGGCCAGGCCCAGGATTACGATGGCTGGGCGGCGGCGGGCAACGCGGGCTGGGCCTGGAAAGACGTACTGCCGCTGTTCAAACAGAGCGAAAACCATTTTGCCGGCGGCTCTGAATTCCACAGCGAGGGCGGTGAGTGGCGCGTCGAGCAACAGCGCCTGTCGTGGCCGATCCTCGATGCGTTTCGTGAGGCGGCGGCTCAAAGTGGCATCGCTAATATCAATGACTTCAACCAGGGTGATAACGAGGGCTGCGGTTACTTCCAGGTCAACCAGAAAGCCGGTGTGCGCTGGAATGCGGCCAAGGCGTTTCTCAAGCCGATCCGCCAGCGCCCCAACCTCACCGTGCTGACTGAGGTAGAGGTTGAGCGTGTGCTACTGGAGAACGGGCGTGCTTGCCAAGTACTGGGGCGTCAACATGGCCAGCCGATGAGTTGGAAGGCGCGCAAGGAGATTGTGCTATGCGCGGGCTCCGTGGGGTCGCCGGGCATTCTGCAACGCTCAGGGATCGGCCCTTCCCAGGTGCTCAAGCCGCTGGGTATCGACGTGGTGCACGAGCTGCCAGGCGTTGGTGGCAACCTGCAAGATCACCTGCAACTGCGCCTGATCTACAAGCTGGAAAATGCCCGTACCCTGAACCAGATCGCCGGCACATTGTGGGGCAAGATGGGCATGGGCCTGCGCTACCTGTACGACCGCAGCGGCCCGCTGTCGATGGCGCCCAGCCAGCTCGGCGCATTTGCCCGCTCCGGCCCGGAGCAAGCCTCGGCCAACCTGCAATACCATGTGCAGCCATTGTCCCTGGAGCGCTTTGGCGAACCATTGCACGGCTTCCCGGCATTTACCGCGTCGGTCTGCGACCTGCGCCCGCAAAGTCGCGGCCGGGTGGATATTCGTTCGGCCAACCCGGCGGACGCCCCCTTGATACAACCCAATTACCTCAGCCACCCCGAAGACTTGCGCATAGCCGCCGACGCCATTCGCCTGACCCGGCGCATCGTCGCCGCTCCGGCCCTGAGCCAGTTCAAACCGGTGGAATACCTGCCCGGCGAAGCCCTGCAAACTGAAGAACAACTGCACGAGGCAGCCGCACGGATCGGCACCACGATTTTCCATCCGGTGGGCACCTGCCGCATGGGCGATGACAAAGACGCCGTGGTCGACAGCCAGCTGCGCGTACACGGCATTCCCGGCCTGCGCATTGCCGATGCCTCGATCATGCCGCGCATCACCTCCGGCAATACCTGCTCACCCACGCTGATGATCGCGGAGAAGGCCGCGCAGCTAATCCTGTCACCCAACACTGTAGGCGCGAGCTTGCTCGCGAAAAACCCACCAGCACCGCGCACCACAGGGCACCCCGCGTAATCATTAACGCTATATGAAGTTGAAAAACACCGGCGCCGAGGTCAGCGCCGACAGTGGAAAAACAATAAATAATCACTGTGAGGGACACCCGATGTCAGAACATGCTCAACCCCTGGGCTCGGCGGCCAGTGCAAGTACCGCCAACGAATCAAGAAAGGTCATCTTCGCCTCCTCCTTGGGGACGGTGTTCGAGTGGTATGACTTTTTCCTCTACGGCGCCCTGGCGGCGGTGATCAGCAAGCAGTTCTTTGCCGGGGTCAACGACACCACGGCGTTTATCTTTGCCTTGATGGCCTTCGCCGCAGGGTTTGTAGTGCGGCCATTCGGTGCCCTGGTGTTCGGCCGCCTGGGCGATATGATCGGGCGCAAGTACACCTTCCTCGTGACCATCATCCTGATGGGCGTGGCAACCTTCTGCGTCGGGTTGCTGCCGACCTACGCCAGCATCGGCATTGCCGCACCGATTATCCTGATCGTGCTGCGCATGCTGCAGGGCCTGGCGCTGGGCGGCGAATACGGTGGCGCTGCCACCTATGTGGCCGAGCATGCGCCACCGGGCAAGCGCGGGCTGCACACCAGCTGGATTCAATCCACCGCCACCCTCGGCCTGCTGCTGTCGCTGCTGGTGGTGCTGGCTTGCCGTTACTTCACCGGCGATCAGTTCGAAGTGTGGGGCTGGCGCATTCCGTTCCTGTTTTCCATCGTGCTGCTGGGCATCTCGACCTGGATCCGCATGAGCCTGCACGAATCGCCCGCCTTCTTAAAGATGAAAGAGGAAGGCAAGGCCTGCAAGGCGCCGATTCGCGAGTCCTTCGGCAAATGGGAAAACCTCAAGGTGGTGCTGATCGCCCTGTTCAGCATCAACGGCGGGCAAGCTGTGACCTTCTACGCGGCGCAGTTTTATGTGCTGTTCTTCCTCACCCAGTTCCTGCGCATGGACCCGGCCCTGGCCAATATGCTGTTGATTATCAGCGTGGTGATTGGCGCGCCGTTCTTTATCCTGTTTGGCTGGCTATCGGACAAGGTCGGGCGCAAGCCGGTGCTGATGCTCGGCCTGCTGCTGGCGACCGCGCTGTACTTCCCGATCTTCAAGGGCCTTGCGCACTACACCAACCCCGCAATGGACCAGGCCAGCCAACAGGCGCCGATCACCGTACTGGCCGACCCGGCCACCTGCACCTTCCAGTTCGACCCAGTGGGCAAGGCCCGTTTTGACAGCCCCTGCGACAAGGTCAAGACCTTCCTGGTCAAACAGGGACTGCCCTACAGCAGCGTCGCCGCCCCTGCGGGCAGCCCGGTGCAAGTGAGCGTCGGCGATGTGCGCATCGACGGTTTTGATGAAGCGGCCCTGCGTGGCGCCGTGGCCCTGGCCGGTTATCCGTCATCGGCGGATGCGGCCCAGGTCAACAAGCTGATGGTGGTGGTGCTGATCGTGGTGCTGATCTTCATCGCCGCCATGTGCTACGGGCCGTTGGCGGCGCTGATGGTGGAGCTGTTTCCGACGCGCATCCGCTACACCTCGATGTCCCTGCCCTACCACATCGGTAACGGCTGGTTTGGCGGGTTCCTGCCGACCGTATCGTTTGCCTTGGTGGTGTATACCGGCGATATCTTCTATGGCTTGTGGTACCCGGTGGTGGTGACGGGCGTGAGCCTGATCGTCGGCCTGTTCTGCCTTAAGGAAACCCGGCATGTGGATATCGAAAACAACTGATACCTCTCCCCTGTAGGAGCGAGCTCGCTCGCGAAGAACCTGAGAGCAACGCGGGGCACCAGGCGCCCCGCGTCATCGTTAACGACCTTCGCGAGCAAGCTCGCTCCTACAACGGCGTATGGCACCCACACAAATTGCTGTACATCCATACAGATAATGGTTGCTCAAACCCCTTCAAGTAAGCATCCTGCAAGGCATCAACCCGATCTGATGTGATGACCATGCGGCTGTACCTCTGTGAAAAACCCTCCCAGGCCAAGGATATCGCGGCCGTGCTCGGTGCCAGCCGCCGCGGCGATGGGTGCTGGCTGGGTAATGGCATCACGGTCACCTGGTGCATCGGCCACCTGCTGGAAACCGCCCCGCCCGATGCCTACGACGCTAAATATAAACGCTGGGTACTGGCCGACCTGCCGATCGTCCCGGAAAAGTGGAAGATGCTGGTCAAGCCCAAGACCGCCAGCCAATACAAGACCGTCAAGCGCTTGCTGGGCGAAGCCCAGGAACTGGTGATTGCCACCGACGCCGACCGTGAAGGCGAGATGATCGCCCGTGAACTGGTGGAACACTGCCGCTACCGCGGGCCGATCCAGCGGCTGTGGTTGTCGGCGCTCGACGACGCCTCCATTCGCAAGGCCCTGGCGGCGCTCAAACCCGGTGCAGAAACCTTCAGCCTGTATCACTCGGCCCTGGGGCGCTCGCGTGCCGACTGGCTGATCGGCATGAACATGAGCCGCCTGTTTACCCTGCTGGGGCGCCAATCCGGTTACCAAGGCGTACTACCGGTAGGCCGAGTACAAACCCCGACCCTGCGCCTGGTGGTGGACCGTGATCGCAGCATCGCCGACTTCGTGCCGATGGCCTATTGGGCCATTGATGTCGACCTGCGCCACGAGCACATGACCTTCACCGCCCAATGGCGCGCCCCTGAGGATGTCTGTGACGACCAGGGCCGCTGCCTCAACCCGCAACTGGCGCGGGACGCCGCCGACGCCATGCTCAACGCCGCCACGGCGCGGCTGGTGAAGCTGCGTACCGAACGCATGCGCGAGGTGGCGCCCCTGCCCTTCGACCTCGGCACCTTGCAGGAGATCTGTTCGAAGAAGCTCGGCCTGGGCGCCCAGGAAACCCTGGACATCGCCCAATCCCTCTACGAAACCCATAAGGCCATCACCTACCCGCGCAGCGATTGCGGCTACCTGCCGTTGAGCCAGCACAGTGAAGCGCCGAAGATTCTTGCGGCGCTGGGCCGTGCAGACACGGCGGTGAACGAGCTGATGTCGCACATCGACCCCCAGCGCCGTTCGCGGGCCTGGAACGACGCCAAGGTCAGCGCCCACCACGGCATCATCCCCACCGGAGCCGGCAAGGAGATCAGCCAACTGACCGGCAAGCACCGTGCGGTCTATACGCTGATTCGAGCGCGCTACCTGGCGCAGTTCCTGCCCAACCATGAATACGACCGCACCCAGGCCGATTTCGACTGTGCCGGCCAGGCGTTGCGCGCAGTGGGCAAAGTGGTCATCGAACCGGGCTGGAAACGCGCCTTGCCCGAAGCGCTGGCCCCCGCCAAAGGTCGCGAAGCCCCAGCGCCCCAAGCGTTGCCGACGCTGGTGCAGGGCCACGACTACGCCGTGGCCAAGGTCAACCTCAAGGACCTGTGGAGCCAGCCGCCCAAGCCCTTTACCGAGGGCGACCTGATCAAGGCAATGAAAAACGTCGCCAAGCTGGTGGAGGACCCGTTGCTCAAGCAAAAACTCAAGGACACCACTGGCATCGGCACCGAGGCCACCCGCGCCGGGATCATCCAGGGCTTGCTGGACCGCGGCTACCTGGTAAAAAACGGCAAGGCCCTGTCGGCAACCCCCGCCGCGTTCAGCCTCATTGACGCGGTGCCCCGCGCCATCGCCGACCCCGGCACCACCGCCATCTGGGAACAGGCACTAGACATGGTGCAAAGCGGCGAAATGAGCCTGGAAGAATTCGTCGCCAAGCAAGCGGCGTGGATGAGCAAGCAGGTGGCACGCTGTAACGGCATGCGCATGACCATCACTGGCCCCGCCAGCCCCGCTGGCCGAGGTGCAACGCAGTGGAAAAAGAAACGCAAGGCCGCCCCGCGCAAGGCCGGCGCCAGCCCCAAACGAGGGAAAAAGCCGGCAAATGCGGGATAAATACCGAAAAAAACCGGCACATGACGTTTTTCGACAGGTTTAACGCCGCATTGGCCCTTGCTCCGGCGAGTTCGGTCTAGGATTCTGTAGGGGATCTGGACTACCAACAACAACACCGGAGTGGCCGCCATGAAGACCGTTGCACAACTGCTGAAAGCCAAGGACCAGAAAAACCAGGACGTCCACACGATCAAATGGGACCACACCGTGTTTGAAGCACTGGTGCGGATGTCCGAGAAAAACGTCGGTGCCTTGCCAGTGGTCAAGGATGACGTTGTGGTCGGCATCATCAGTGAACGGGATTACGCACGCAAGATCATGCTCAAGGGCCTCTCGTCGGTCACCACCAAGGTCCATGAGGTGATGAGTTCGCCGGTGATCACGGTGGATACTCACAAGAGTGTCGAGGAATGCATGAACATCATGACCGACAGTCACCTGCGCCACCTGCCCGTGGTCGAAGACGGCAAACTGCTGGGCCTGCTGTCCATCGGTGACCTGGTCAAGGAAGCGATTGCCGAACAAGCGGCCTTGATCCAGCAGCTGGAACAGTACATCCGCGGCGAATAGGGGGAACCCATGCTCGACACGCTGGACCATCAGGAAGACCACCTCGACACCCTGCACCGGGCCATGACCGGCCGGCGTTTCCTGGTGCTGACCGGCGCAGGGATCAGTACATCTTCGGGTATCCCGGATTACCGGGACGGTGAAGGTGTACGCCGGGGCAAGCCACCGATGATGTACCAGGAATTCCTCGCCACCCCCGAGGCGCGGCGCCGTTACTGGGCGCGGGCGATGCTGGGTTGGCCACGGGTGCGCATTGCCCAGCCGAACAAGGCCCACCTGGCGCTCGCGACACTGCAACAACGAGGGCGCATCAGTGGGTTGATTACGCAGAACATCGACACCCTGCATGACCAGGCCGGCAGCCGGGATGTGATCGAGCTGCATGGCAGCTTGCATCGGGTGCTGTGCCTGGATTGCCAATTGCGTAGCGAGCGCGACGTGATCCAGCGGCAGATGGAGGTCGATAACCCGCACATGGCACAGGTTCATGCGGTGCAAGCGCCAGATGGCGATACCTTGCTCGATCCGGTGTTTGAACAGCGCTTCCAGATACCCCACTGCCCACATTGCAACGGCGAAAGGCTGAAACCGGATGTGGTGTTCTTTGGCGAGAACGTCGCACCGGCGACGGCGCTCAAGGCGATGACGGCGGTAGAACATGCCGAAGGACTGTTAGTGGTGGGGTCGTCACTGATGGCCTATTCGGCGTTTCGCCTGTGCAAGGCGATGGTTGAACAGGGTAAGCCGGTGATTGCCATCAACCTGGGCAAGACTCGGGGTGATGAGCTGTTGCAGGTGAAGATCCAGGCGTCCTGCGAGCAGTTATTGCCGTTGCTGGCTGCTCAACTCGGATAGCACAGCAACACAGATCAACTGTGGGAGCGAGCAAGCCCGCTCCCACATGGATCTTGCGGCGAATTGACCACCGTAGCTGTGCGACCCACCGCACAGAAAATGACGCCCAAGTCACGTTTTCCCGCATTCCCCCGTCCCCGCGGCAATTTATGTAGTGAGCAAAAATAATCACTACATAATCGTTGACGTAACCTTTTTGTCCTTGCATGATCTAGACGTCTCTCGGATCGAGAGCGTTGGTAACAAGCGTTTTGAACAGGCTCGTCTGACCGCCGAGCTGTTTTTCCGGATGTGCACTGCCCACAAGGCAGATTGATGAAGCTGACCGGTCCCGAAGGGGACAGGTACAAGGCGCTCAAACGCGGCTTGTCTTCGTGATCAGAGCATTGCGTAGCAGCCCATCAGCAAGACTACATGCATCAGCTTCAAGACCCTGCCCGTATTCGGCAGCCCGTCGCTGACGCCCGGTTTTAGTGACCGGAGACAACTTACTGGTATTAACGAATCAATTGATAGATCGCCAACTGGTCAAGGGGCTTACACATGAATCTGAACAACCAACCCACTATCGATGAATTGGCTGAGATGTTCGCAGCGCAGAAAGACACACTCGACGACCATATCCTGTGGATTGGCAAATCCGGCGAAGTGCAAATTGACTGCCTGGCGCCCCATACCGAAGAAGCCGAGTTTGACCGTAACAACCGTGAGCTGGCGGCACGCCTGAAGATGTACCGCCGTGGCCAGGGTTATGTCGGCAAGAAGGCCGCCGCTGATCGCAACTTTATCGAGCAAGTGTTCGACACACTTAACAATGCCTGGGCGTCTTTCAAAGACAGCTCGCAAGTTAAAGTGATCGACCGTTACTACTAAGTAGTACTCAATCAATGTGGGCGTTGGCTTGCCAGCTCCCACATTTGTATTTACCGGTTTAGAAAGTTGGAAACCTGCCCTTCCCCGCTTCATCTCGAAAGATATCAAACAACACCTGCGCCGCCGCTGACAGCTCATGCCCCGGTTTAGTCAGCACCCCAATCGGCCGCTCGATCACCGGGCCGGTCAAGGTAATGCAATGGGCTCCCGCCTCCTCCATCTGCCTGGCGCATAACGCTGGCACCGCGCTAACCCCCAAACCGCTGGCAACCATCTTGCCCACCGTCGCCAATTGATGGCTTTCCAAGGCAACGGGCAATTTCATCTGCAAGGCACCAAGGTGTTCTTCCAGCATCACTCGCACGGTGGAAGGCCGCTGCAAGGTAATGAACGGCTGTTCAAGCAAGGCTTTCCAGTCGATTTCAGCGCGCTGTGCCAAAGGTGAGTCTCCCGGTACCACGGCGATAAAACGGTCCAGGTACAACGGGGTAAATGCCAATGACGAGCCCTCAGACGGCTCGAACGCCACCCCCAGCTCCACCTGACGGTCGCGCACCATCTCCAGCACTTGCTCATTGATCAGGTCATGTACTGTCACGTTCACCTGGGGGTAACGTGCGCGGAATATCTTCAGGATGGGCGGCAGCAGGTTGCCAGCAAACGATGGCATCGCTGCCACCGTGACACGCCCCCGTTGCAAGGTAAAACGCTGGCGCAGTTCGTCCTCGGCGTTGTCCCAGTCGGCAATCAACCGGCGGGCCAGGGGCAACAGGGACTCACCTTCAGGGGTCAGCGCGACGTTACGGGTATTACGGCTGAACAGGCGCCCGCCCAAGCCTTCTTCCAGGCCCTTGATGGTCAAGCTCAACGCCGACTGGGAGAGGTGCAAACGCTCGCAGGCAGCGGCAAAACTCAGACTCTGCGCAACAGCGAGAAAGGCACGCATCTGTTTAACGGTCATGACGCAGCTCCGGACGACGATTGAACTATGCTGTTTTCTAAATCAATCAACCTTAAAAAACAACTTAACAAATCAATCCGCTGGCGCAACACTCAACTCACTGGCTGGACCACAAACAATAAAAGAGGTGCATATGGCAGGTTTCGATAAACGCGTGGCGTCCTATGAAGAAGCGCTGGCAGGCCTGGAAGACGGCATGACCGTGCTCTCCGGTGGTTTTGGCCTGTGTGGCATTCCGGAAAACCTCATTGCCGAAATCAAGCGCAAAGGCACCCGCGACCTGACGGTGGTTTCCAACAATTGTGGTGTCGATGGCTTCGGCCTGGGCGTGCTGCTGGAACAGAAGCAGATCAGCAAAGTGATCGCTTCCTACGTGGGTGAAAACGCGCTGTTTGAGAAGCAACTGCTCAGCGGCGAGATTGAGGTGGTGCTTACCCCTCAAGGCACCCTGGCAGAAAAAATGCGCGCAGGCGGCGCCGGCATCCCGGCCTTCTTCACCGCCACCGGCGTCGGCACCCCCGTTGCCGAAGGCAAGGAAACCCGCGAATTCAAGGGTCGCCCGTATCTGATGGAAGAATCCATCACCGGCGACTTTGCCATCGTCAAAGGCTGGAAAGCCGACCACTTCGGTAACGTCATCTACCGTCACACCGCCCAGAACTTCAACCCGCTGGCCGCCACCGCCGGCAAGATCACCGTGGTCGAAGTCGAGGAAATCGTCGAACCGGGCGAGCTGGACCCGGCGCAGATCCACACCCCTGGCATCTACGTCGACCGGATCATCTGCGGCACCTTCGAAAAGCGCATTGAACAGCGCACCGTCCGCAAATAATCCCCGTCCAGAACAATAAGAGGAAACAATCATGGCGCTTACCCGCGAACAAATGGCTCAACGCGTTGCCCGCGAGATGCAGGACGGTTACTACGTGAACCTCGGTATCGGCATTCCGACCCTGGTGGCCAACTACATCCCCGACGGCATGGAAGTGATGCTGCAATCGGAAAACGGCCTGCTTGGCATGGGCCCGTTCCCGACCGAAGAAACCATTGACGCCGACATGATTAACGCCGGCAAGCAAACCGTCACCGCGCGCATCGGTGCCTCGATCTTCTCCTCCGCCGAGTCGTTCGCGATGATTCGCGGTGGGCATGTCGACCTCACCGTACTGGGCGCATTCGAAGTGGACGTACAGGGCAACATCGCTTCGTGGATGATCCCCGGCAAGCTGGTCAAGGGCATGGGCGGTGCCATGGACCTGGTGGCCGGCGCGGAAAACATCATTGTGATCATGACCCACGCATCCAAGGACGGTGAGTCCAAGTTGCTCAGCCAATGCAGCCTGCCGCTGACCGGTGCCAACTGCATCAAGCGTGTGCTCACGGACCTGGCGTACCTGGAAATCGAAAATGGCGCTTTTGTCCTCAAGGAACGCGCACCTGGCGTCAGCGTTGAAGAGATTGTGAGCAAGACCGCCGGTAAACTGATCGTCCCGGACCACGTTCCAGAAATGCACTTCCAGTGAGGACAGATTCCATGCAAGACGTCGTGATTGTTGCTGCCACCCGCACCGCCGTGGGCAGCTTCCAAGGTTCGCTGGCGAACATTCCGGCCCCGGAACTGGGCGCCGCCGTCATCCGTCGCCTGCTGGAGCAGACCGGCCTGGACCCAGCGCAAGTGGATGAAGTGATCCTCGGCCAGGTACTCACCGCAGGCAGCGGCCAGAACCCGGCGCGCCAGGCTTCGATCCTTGCCGGCCTGCCCCACGCCGTGCCGAGCCTGACCCTGAACAAAGTCTGCGGTTCGGGCCTCAAGGCTTTGCACTTGGGCGCCCAGGCCATTCGTTGCGGCGACGCCGAGGTGATCATTGCCGGAGGCATGGAGAACATGAGCCTGGCCCCGTACGTATTGCCTGCCGCGCGCACCGGCTTGCGCATGGGCCACGCGAAGATGATCGACAGCATGATCACCGACGGCCTGTGGGATGCGTTCAACGATTACCACATGGGCATCACCGCCGAGAACCTGGTGGACAAGTACGGCATCAGCCGCGAAGCCCAGGACGCCTTTGCCGCCGCCTCCCAGCAGAAAGCTGCCGCCGCTATCGAAGCCGGACGCTTTGCCGATGAGATCACACCGATCCTGATTCCCCAGCGCAAAGGCGACCCGGTGGCCTTTGCGGTGGACGAACAACCCCGCGCCGGCCCCACCGCCGAATCCCTGGCCAAGCTCAAGCCTGCGTTCAAGAAAGACGGCAGCGTCACCGCCGGCAACGCCTCGAGCCTCAACGACGGCGCCGCCGCAGTGCTGCTGATGAGCGCCGACAAAGCCAAGGCTCTCGGCCTGCCCGTACTGGCGCGTATCGCCAGCTACGCCAACGCGGGCGTCGACCCGGCCATCATGGGCATCGGCCCGGTCTCGGCCACCCGCCGCTGCCTGGACAAGGCCGGTTGGCAGTTGGCTGACCTGGACCTGATCGAAGCCAACGAAGCCTTCGCCGCACAATCCCTGGCAGTGGGCAAAGAGCTGGAGTGGGACGCGCAGAAGGTCAACGTCAACGGCGGCGCCATCGCCATCGGCCACCCGATCGGTGCTTCAGGCTGCCGCGTACTGGTGACCCTGCTGCACGAAATGATCAAGCGCGATGCCAAGAAAGGTTTGGCAACGCTGTGCATCGGTGGCGGCCAAGGTGTCGCCCTGGCGCTCGAACGCAACTGAATCGGATCGCTATTGTGGCGAGGGAGCTTGCTCCCGTTGGGCTGCGTAGCAGCCCCATGCCAATAAGAGCAACACAGAAAAGGCCCGGCTCCACGAAAAGCCAGGCCTTTTCTTTTATCGATACCCCTGAATGAACTCCCACATTTGATCTCATTGCCTGTCAGCTTGCGGCACCGCGAACACCGCGCTCGCCCGCAGCACCACGCGCTCCTCCACCCGCAAACTCAACGTGGCGAACGCCATCTGCCGTCCGCGCTTGTGGCTTTCCAAACGCACCACCATCCACTCCCCTACCTGCACGGCGCCCAAGTAATCCAAGGTCATGCTGGCGGTAATCAACGGCAACGGCGGCTCACTGGAAAACGCCATGGCGTACCCCATGCCGATATCCGCCAGCGTAGCCAAGACCCCGCCGTGCACCGTGCCGCGCCCATTGGCGTGACGATGATCGGCGCGCAGGCCAACTTCCAATTGCAAACCTTCGCCACGGCAATACGCCGGGCCGAGCAGTTCCAGCAACGGGCTGCTGCGCGGCAATGGGACAAAGCCTTGGGGGACAGTCTGAGCGTTCATGGCGGAGCTTCCCTAGTGTGAGGCTTGAGGTGTACGCCAGCCCCGACCCGGCAGCCACCACCATCAGCCGGACAAATCCCGGGCAATGCTTTGCGTTAATGGGCCAGACCCGCTTTAATCTCGGCCAATTTCTCCTGCACACTTCAAGGAAACGCCATGCGCCACCTGGACGGCAACTCCCACCCGCTTCGCGCGCCGCTGTTGATCTTGCTGGCCGGCCTGGCCTTGGCCGGTTGTTCCCCCAAGGACCACTCTCGCGCCACCGTCATCAATGGCGAACAGGGCAAGGCCGGGGCGCAACTGGCCTATGAGCATGACTTGACCCTGGCCCTGCCCGGCGCTCTGCTCGCGCCGCGTATGCAGGCCACTCGTGAGGCGTGTGAAACGGCGCGCTTTGGTGCCTGCAATATCCTTGGCATTACCGAAGACGGCCAGGGTGGCCAGGTCATCCTGCGGATTGCGCCCACGGGTGTGGAGCCGATGGTCGCCCTGGCGGCCGAAGGCGGTAAGCTCGGCCAGCGCATCACCACTGCCGAAGACCTGGCCGATGCCGTGGCGGATGTGCGCCGTCGCCAGGACCGCCTGCAAGCCCAGCAGCAACGCCTCGATGAACTGGCCAAGCGCAAGGACATCACCGTCAGCGACCTGATCGTCCTGAGCAAAGAGCAAGCCGGCATTGAAAACGAGCTGCAGGAACTGGCTCAGGTTGCCGCCGGCCAGCAACGCCGCCTCGACACCAACCGCGTGACCTTGAACTTCCGCTCCTCCGACGGCGCCAACCAGGTGTCAAGGTTCACCCGGATGTTCAGCAACCTGGGAGACAACCTGGTGAACGGCACCGCAGACGCCCTGGAACGTGCCAGCTATGTGCTGCCCTTCGTGATCCTGGCGTTCCCGGTAGTGTGGTTGTGGGTGGGCTTGTGGCGCCGGTTCGTCAAGCGCCGCAGTTGATCAGCGCTTCATGCAGCGCTGGTAGCGCTCGTCCACGCGCTTGGCAAACCAGGCCGTGGTCAGGTTGCGGGTGATCTTCGGGCTCTTGAGCACAATGCCCGGCAGGATCGCCCGTGGCAACGGCTTGCCGGCCGCCTGGTCAGCCAAGGCGAAGACGCGCTTGTACAAAGTGGTGTCCTCGAAATCCAACTGCTCGCCCTGCTCCAGCTGGCTGCGGATGCTAGGGTTGCGCATGTCCAGCTTCGCCCCCAGTGAACGCACCGCCAGCTCGGTGGTGCCGGGCAACAATGAGCCATAGCGGATCAAATCCCCATCCAGCGCCAGCTCTTTGCCTGAAGCACGGCTGACTGCGGCCTGGAACGCGGCATTGCGGCTGGCGTACCAACCGGCGTTGAAATCGGCAAAGCGGTACAGCGGCTGGTCGTAGCTCACCGGGTAACCGAGCAAGTGGGCGATGCCGAAGTACATGCCGCCGCGACGGGTGAACACTTCGCGGCGAATCGTACCGTCCACCGTGTAGGGATAACCCCGCGCCTGTTTCTGCGCAAAGTCGATACTGACCTGCATGGGGCCTGCGGTGTGTACCGGGTTGAACCCGCCAAACAGGGTATTGCCCAGGGGCACCATGCTGATGAAGTCGTCGAAGATCGCGCTCAAGTCCTTCTCCGTGCGTGCGGCATTCAAGCGGTCGGCGTAAGTTTTGCCGGTGGGCGAACGCAATTGCAGGGCGCTGCGCACCACGAACGCGGGCACATGCACCTTGCCGGCGCGGCGCAGGATTTCGTCCTGGGCGATCTTGCCCATGCCCGGCACAGGCGGGTCGACCTGATAGGTGGACTCCTGCTCGGTCACCGCCAGCACGGCGCAGATGTTTTCGGTGCTGGGGTAGATTTTCTGGGTGTCGAAGGCGGTGTAGATGTCCTGGGCCCAACCGTTGCGGTCCGACACCTTGGCCGGCAGCAGGCGCACGATCTGCGCCTTCACCTCGGCCTCACTGCGTTCGGGCTGCTGCGGGCCACGGGAGGTGGAGCAACCGGCCAGCACCAGCAAAGGCATGAGGCAAAAGAGCAGACGACTTGGATACATGAGGCTTCCTTGGTTAACGACAGACCGGGCAGTGCAGATATCGACAGGTAAGTCTAACCGGGGTTCGTCGGTGAGCCGAAGCGGATGCCTGGCCTTAGCTGAAACATCCCACATAACTGCCGGATAAGCTCTACTCCCCTGCCCTGTGAACCGCTGCAAAGTCCCTCGCCTGATCAAACAGTGCGAGGGATTGCAGATGGTTGTTTTCGTTACGCCCCCGGTTGACGGGGTTGGCGCTTGAACCCGGTCATTGGCAGGCTGGCCCTAACCCCAATGAACGTGAAAGCGGTCGACGTCGAAGGCGTCTTCCGTGACTTTCGCGATTGCCTGAACACCTTTGACGATTGGGCTAAAAGCTTCTGGAGCTTCTCGGCGCTGGAGCTTGAGCAAGTGTTCAAGGTCGGCGATGAGGTAGCGCTCGTTGCCCCGATCAATCGCTCCCTGTTTCCCAGCCGCACGGTCGCCACCTGCCAGGCCAACGGTACGTTGACCCTGGTGCATATGTTCCAGAGCACGCGGTTCGTGCCGATCGGCGACACGGCGGTGATGCTGCAACGCGTTGATCCAAACGGCGGCCCGTTGGGCGAGCCCATCCACAAGACCATCGGTCCGAGCGGCATCCTTGAGATCACCGAGTGTGATCGCAACCAGCAATATCGGGTGAGCTTTTACCCCAACGTTTCCCAGGATCACCTGAAGGCGCTGTATGCGTCCTACCAGTCGTTGATCGCCGCGCTGGAAGACCGGCTGCGCAAAGAGTGGACCGACACCTTACAAGCCCAGTGGAAAAATTACACAGACGCCCGCCCGCTTGAGCGGCGCCGCCTGCTGGAAGCGGCCTTTGCCAGCGGGTTGGGCAAGGCGCTTTACAGCCTGTGGGACAACATTGGCGAGCTGTCTGCGCTGCTGGCAGACCTCAAGCCCAACAGCGAAAAGCTGCTGCAATACCTTTCTCAAGCCGAGCTCGATGAACTGCTGACCCTGGGCAGTGATGCGATCGCCCAGGGCTTGTTGGTGCTCAGTGATGAGCCGCTGCTGTTTGTCTACCTATCGGCGCTGGTCAGCTGGATGCGCATGCTCCCGCCACCGGAGATGGCTGAACTGTGGGGCGAAATTACCGGTGAAGTGCTGATCAATCTGCTGCTGATTCGCGTCTTGGGTGCGATGGGCGTGGTGGTGCGATTGGGGGCTCGTGTGCTCAGTCACGTCAAATCCGGGCGGGCACGGGCGTTGTTGGAATTGCTGGCCAAGCAGGTGGCGGGCCCTCGGCTGGAGACCCATGTGGAGGCCGCCAAGCCGGTGTTGCTGAGCAGTGCGGCGACGCCGGTCAAGGCGGTGCCAGTGGTGCCGTTGAAGGCAGGCGACACGCTGGTTTCGAACTCGGTGCCGATGGTGCGCGGCAAGACCCAGCGCACCACGTTGGTCCGTCAGGAGCCTGTCGATGATGTGCCGGCTGTGGCTTCAAATCCTAAAGGCGATGCGGCGGCGCCAGCGGACAAGACCGTTACCAACGGCTGCCCGGTGTCGATGGTTACCGGCGAGGAGTTGCTGACCCTCACCGATGGCGCGCTGGATGGGATCTTGCCGTTTGAGTGGACGCGGCTGTACCGCACCAGCGCGGTGGAAGTCGATTGTGGGTTGGGGTTTGGCTGGAGTCATGCGCTGGCCCATCGGCTGGTGGTGTCGGGCGATTCGGTGGTGTGGACTGACCATGAGAACCGCTCGACCACCCTGCCCTTGCCCAACGATTCTCGGCCGGCGATCACCAATAGCCTGGCGGAAGCGGCGATCTACTTGGGTTCGGCTCCTGATGAGTTAGTGCTGGCCCAGGCGTCACGGTTCTATCACTTTCGCGACGGTGTGCTGACAACCATCAGCGATGCGTATGACAACCGTCTACGCATTTGCCGCGATCGTTCCGGGCGGATCGAGCGGCTGGATAACGGTGCTGGCCGCTCGCTGCTGCTGCGTTATGAGCTGGATCGCATCGTGGCGGTGGACTATCAGGTGCATCGCGCCACAGGGCGTGAGCCCTACGTCTGGGAAACCGAACAGAACGTTGTTTCCTACGCCTATGACGAAGCTGGACGACTGGTTTGCGCGACCAATGCCGTCGGTGAAAGCGAGCGTTATCGGTACGACGATCAGCACGTCATTCTTGAGCGGCAGTTGGCCGGTGGCGCGAGTTTCTTCTGGGAATGGGAACACGCAGGCAAGGCGGCGCGCTGCGTCCGGCATTGGGCGAGTTTTTCGCAGATGGACACGCGCTATGCCTGGGGCGATGACGGGCGTGTCACGGTGCATAACGCCGATGGTAGCCAGGAGGTGTATGTCCATGATCATCGGGCGCGGCTGGTGCAGCGCATCGATCCAGACGGCGCCACCCACTTTAAGTCCTACGATGACCAGGGGCGGCTGACGGTAGAGCAAGGCCCGATGGGCGCGGTGACGGCCTATCAGTATGACGACGCCGGACGCTTGGTCGCGCTGTTTCCGGGGGAGGATGAGCCGACATCCTACGAACATGACAACGGCTTTGTACGGGTTGTCAGGCGTGGTGAGGCGGTCTGGAAATACGAGCGTAATGAGCAAGGCGATGTTACGCGTAGGACCGATCCCGATGGTGAGGTGACTGACTACAGCTACAACAAGCACGGGCAACTGGCTGGGGTTTGGTATCCCGACAGCAGTTGTCATCGGCTGGTGTGGAACGAGCGTGGTCAGTTGCTTGAAGAGCAATTGCCCAGTGGTGGGATCAAGCGCTATCGCTATGACGAACTCGAAAGGCAAATCGCCCGAGAGGATGAGCACGGCGCACAGACCGTTTATGAATGGGACAGCGTCGGTAGGCTGATTCGCCTTGTATTGCCAGGCGGTGGTTGTAGGGAATTCAGCTACAACCCCTACGGCAAAATCATCGCCGAACGTGACGAACTCGGCCACGTCACCCGCTACGAATACGAAGGTGGCCTGCACCTGATCAGCCGCCGTCTCAACGCCGATGGCACCCAGGTCAAGTACCGCTACGACAACGCCCGGCTGCTGCTCACCGAGATCGAAAACGAAGCCGGCGAAACCTACCAACTCGACTACAACCCCAACGGCCTGATCCGCCAGGAAACCGACTTCGACGGCCAACGCACCGCCTACGCCTACGACCTCAACGGCAACCTGCTGGAGAAGACCGAATACGGCGACGATAACAGTCAGCTAATCACCCGCTACGAGCGCGACCACGCCGGGCGCCTCGTACGAAAAACCCTGCCCGATGCCAGCGTTGTCGACTATGCCTACGACCGCCAAGGCAACCTCCTCAGCGTCGAAGACGGCCACTGGGCGTTGGCCTACGAATACGACCGCCAAAACCGCCTCACCGCCGAACACCAAGGCTGGGGCACCCTGCGCTACGGCTACGACGCCTGCGGCCAGCTGAAAAACCTGTGCCTGCCGGACAACAACCGCGTCACCTTCAACCACGACAAAGGCGGCCACCTCGCCACCGTCGAACTCAACGGTGAAGTGCTTACCTCGCATCTATTCAAGAGCGGCCGAGAGCATCAACGCCAGCAAGGCCAACTGCTCAGCCACTACCACTACGACGACCAGAGCCGCCTACACGCCCACGCGGTAACCCAACAGCAAAACCATTTTTACCAACGCCAATACGACTACGACAAATCCGGCAACCTCACCCGCCTGCTCGACACCCGCAAAGGCGAACACCGCTACCACTACG
The DNA here is from genome assembly GCF_003408955.1 of Pseudomonas sp. GL93. Classification (NCBI taxonomy): domain Bacteria; kingdom Pseudomonadati; phylum Pseudomonadota; class Gammaproteobacteria; order Pseudomonadales; family Pseudomonadaceae; genus Pseudomonas; species Pseudomonas sp. GL93. Next base: position 57,920 of record NZ_NKRF01000081.1, on the reverse strand, counting down.
ACCCCCTCGCCCGTCTGACCCGCGCCGATCACTCCCAAGACGTCCAGGAACGCTTTGCCCACAACCCGGCGGGCAACCTGCTGATGCAAGACCGCCCCGGCCCGGACATCGTCGCGGCCAATCGTCTGATGATCCAGGGCGACCGCCATTACGACTACGACGCCTTCGGCAACCTGATCCGCGAACGACGCGGCAAGGGCCAGCAACTTGTCACTGAGTACCGCTACGACTGCCAGCATCGGTTGGTCGGGGTTACAACGCCCAACGGCGAAACCGCCAGTTATCGCTATGACCCGTTTGGGCGGCGCATCAGCAAAACCGTGGAGGGCAAAACCACCGAGTTTTTCTGGCAAGGCGACAAGCTGGTTGCCGAGCATCACGCGGAACGTCACCGCAGTTACATTTATGAACCGGACAGCTTCCGCCCACTGGCACTGTTGGAAGGTTTCGGCCCAAAAGAAACCAAGCCCTACCACTACCAACTCGACCACCTCGGCACTCCGCAAGAACTGACCGACACCGAAGGCGAAATCGTCTGGTCCGCCCACTACCGCGCCTACGGCCAGATCGCCCGTCTCGACGTGAGCAACATCGACAACCCGCTGCGCTTTCAGGGTCAGTATTTCGATGCGGAAAGCGGGCTGCACTACAACCGCCATCGCTACTATAATCCGGATATTGGTCGTTATCTGACACCGGACCCGGTGAAGTTGGCGGGTGGGATCAATGGGTACCGGTATGTACCCAACCCTACGGGGTGGGTGGATCAGCTAGGCTTAAGTACGTGTCCAGGTGCAGATGGATGTAAGCCACATCAACATACTGAAACCTCCCACGGCCAGGCAAAGGTAGATGAGGGGGCTCCCTCGCTCCCCAGCTCAGATAAAAAAAGAGAATATCTATTTCGCGGGGATTTAAGAGAGCCAGATGAAATTTTTGAAAGCGGTTTTGAAAGTAGAGGAGCCAGCACAGACCTTTTCCTGCACACGTTGAATAATGCCAGCCCTCCCAGCAATTTCGTCCCTACTTCGACCTCAAGGAAACAAGCCTTGGTATTCGCTTCAAATTTTGGCTTCGAGGAAGGCTTTCTTTACACCCTAAGAAAAATCCCTGGAATAGACGTAAATAAAGCGTTGGGCACACGTTCCAAACATAGAAACGAGGTAGAAATCGCAATCCCTGGACGAATAGATACCAAGGATATTTTAGGTGCATCGCCAGTCAACGAAGACGGTACCTTCAAGGGATACACGATATTGAACCCTAATAGGAAATACCCATGAAATCGCGTGAAATCACCATCATTAAAAACGGTATACGTGACAGCGCAGTGATCGAATACGAAGGAGGCAAGCCCACCCTTTATCTTTCGCTAAGCAATGGGACAAAAAAAACCTATACAGCGATGGATTTATACGACTGCTTCGGTGTATTGAGAGCGGATATGAAAGACACCGTTTTTCTTTGCAAAGGCGCAAAAATTAACGTTCATACATCAGGTATGTCCTCACATATGTCGAATGGTCTTATTGCTTACGAGCTAACACTGGGGCGACCAGATGGGGAAGTTGTACATATATTCGCTCACGAGGAAAACGATCTCACCAGTGATATACAACAGCAGCATGATTTCTGCCAGCGATGGGCTGAATCGGCGCAGGTCTAGCGGATGCCCCGTGGCAACTAACCTCCTTTGCCACAGGGCTAAACGACGCCTTTAAATCCCCGCCACCGCCAAATCCATCGCAAAATACGTAAATATCAAATCCGCCCCCGCCCGCTTGATCGATCCCAACGTCTCGCGCACCACCCGGTCCTCATCAATCGCCCCGGCCTGCGCGCCAAACTTGATCATTGCGTACTCACCACTCACCTGATACGCAGCCACCGGCAGGCGTGACGCCTCGCGGATGTCGCGGATGATGTCGAGGTAGGCACCGGCTGGCTTGACCATCAACGCGTCGGCGCCTTCCTGTTCGTCCAGCAGGGATTCGCGCACGGCTTCGCGGCGGTTCATCGGGTTCATCTGGTAGCTTTTGCGGTCGCCCTTGAGCGCGCCGCCGCCGGCTTCGCGGAAGGGGCCGTAGAGGGCCGAGGCGAATTTGGTGGAGTAGGCCATGATCGGGATGTGGGTGAAGCCGGCGTCATCCAGGGCGCGGCGGATGGCCTGGACCTGGCCGTCCATCGCCGCTGACGGAGCGATCACGTCGGCGCCGGCGCGGGCGGCGGCCACGGCTTGTTTGCCGAGGTTAACCAGGGTCGCGTCGTTGTCGACATGGGCACCGTGCATCACACCGCAGTGGCCGTGGTCGGTGTATTCGCAGAAGCAGGTGTCGGACATCACGATCATTTCCGGCACGGCGTCCTTGATGATCGAGGACATGCGCGAAACCAGGCCGCGTTCTTTCCACGTGTCGCTGCCGCTGGCGTCGAGGTGGTGGGACACACCGAAGGTCATCACCGACTTGATGCCGGCGCGGGCGTAACGCTCGATCTCACCGGCGAGTTTTTTCTCAGGAATGCGCAACACACCCGGCATGCTGGTGATGGGCACGAAGTCGTCGATTTCTTCTTCGACAAAAATCGGCAGTACCAGGTCGTTGAGGGTGAACTCACTTTCCTGGAACAGGCCACGCAGCTCCGGGGAGCGGCGCAGGCGACGTGGGCGGGCTTGGGGGAACTGGCTGGTCATGGCAATCCTGAAAAATGGCTGAACACTTTGGGGCGAAAGCTTATGCCCCCAAGTCCCGGCAACACAAATGCCGAGGGGCCAATAGTGTATTGCCGGGTGCGTAACAATTCATTGATCTACAGCTGTAGACGCCCTTCGATGCACAACGCTACAGCGCCGCCCACCCAGATTTCATCGCCCTGGCGCTCGATATAAATACGCCCCGCTCGCCCAATCGCCGTGCCTTGGCTGACCACGTAACGGCTGGGCGCCAGGCCCTCGGCGAGCAGCCATTGGGCCACGCCGGCATTCAAGCTGCCGGTGGCCGGGTCTTCGGCGGCGCCATCGCCAGCGACAAAAGCGCGCACTTCAAATTGCGCGTCCACCGCATCACGCGTGGGATCACAGGGGGCGATCACCCCTACTGCCAGACCCAGCAGTTGCGCATAGTCCGGTTGCAACGCAAGCACCGCGTCACGATCAGCCAGCATCAGCGCCAGCCAACCCGCACCATTGTCGACCCACTGGCTGCGCACAATCGCCTCGGGCGCCAGCTTCAATGCCAGGCGCACGCGCTCCAGCAATGGCGCCTCCACGGGACCTGCACGCAACAATGGCGGCGCGATAAACGCCAGTTGGTCACCTTGGCGACGAATACGCACCAAGCCGATTTCGCACTCCTGGATAATCTCCTCCCCTCGTGGCACGCCGCCAGCCTGCAACCAGGCATGGCAACTGCCCAAGGTCGGATGCCCGGCGAACGGCAGCTCTTTGAGGGTGGTGAAGATTCTTACCCGATAGTCAGCACGTGGATCGCGCGGCGTCAGTAAAAACGTGGTTTCGCTGAGGTTGGTCCAATTGGCAAAGTCCGCCATCTGCTGGTCGGTGAAGCTATCGGCCCCCAGCACCACGGCCAAGGGGTTGCCTTTGAGCGGCACGCTGCTGAATACATCCAGTTGTTGAAAATCGAAAGTCGGCATGCTTCAGCTCGGAATGTTCAGGCCACGGATCACCGCCGGACGTGCGACAAAGCCGTCCAACGCGCGCAGTACGTTAGGGAAATCGGTAATGCCTACCGCGTCACCGGACTCGTAGAACCCGATCAGGTTGCGAACCCAAGGAAAGGTCGCAATGTCGGCGATGCTGTACTCGTCGCCCATGATCCAGGTTCGGCCCAGCAGGCGCTTTTCCAGCACGCCCAGCAAGCGCCGCGATTCGGCGGCGTAGCGATCACGCGGGCGCTTGTCTTCATACGCCTTGCCGGCGAATTTATTGAAGAACCCCAGTTGGCCAAACATCGGGCCAATGCCGCCTATCTGGAACATCAACCATTGCAGGGTTTCATAGCGCGTGGCCGGGTCTTCGGAGAGCAACTGGCTGGTCTTTTCCGCCAGGTAAATGAGGATCGCGCCGGATTCGAACAGCGCCAGCGGCTGGCCACTTGGGCCGTTGGGGTCGATGATCGCGGGGATCTTGTTGTTGGGGTTCAGGGACAGGAACTCGGGAGACAACTGGTCCTGGGTGTCGAAGTTGACCTTGTGCGCCTCGTAAGGCAGGCCCAATTCTTCGAGCATGATCGACACCTTGACGCCGTTGGGCGTGGGTAGCGAATACAGCTGCAGGCGTTCCGGGTGCTGGGCGGGCCATTTGCTGTTGATCGGGAAAGCGGCGAGTGCGTTCATCGAGAACCCCCTGGACGGAAAGCCCCATCATAGTCATCTGCCTGCCGTCGTGCATGGGTCATCGTTGCGCAACATTTGCCGGCTAGTATCCCGCGTGGGCGAACCAAAGCGCCCGAATGCACTCTTAAGAGCGCCCGAAGAATGAATGGAGGCTGCTTGCTATATCGACAGGGAACACCGCAGGACGCTGACGCGTCACTGGGGCCGGGCTTGTCCGCCTTAACCCGACGCACGAAGACTCGAACCTATCATGAAGATCAAGCCTCTGCGCCTTGTGCCACAACTCAAACGTTATTCCTACATGGTATTGCCGCTGCTGCTGGTCAGCGCTGCCATCGTCACCGCCCTGGACGCCCGTGAAAGCCGTGCGCAACCGGTCGATGGCGTGCAAACCCTGGTATTCCTGCGCCACGGCGAAAAACCGGCCGGTGGCCTGGGCCAACTCAATTGCCAGGGCCTGAACCGCGCCATGAACCTGGCAACCCTGTTGCCGGAAAAATTCGGCAAAGCCAACTATGTGTTCGCTGCCAACCCGACGCGCAACGTCGAGGAAGGCGAACTGGATAACTCCTACAGCTACATTCGCCCACTGATCACCATCAGCCCCAGCGCGATCAAGCTCGGCCTGCCGGTGAATATCGAGTTCTCCGCGAATGACACCAGTGCCCTGGCCGAAGAGCTGGTCGAGGACAAGTACCGCAACGCGACCATCTACACCGCCTGGTCCCATGGTTACTTGCCGGAACTGATCAACAAAGTCGCCAGCGAAGCAGCCGGCGAAAAACACACCATTACCGATGATTGGTCTGGAAATGACTACGACTCCCTGTATGTGCTGACATTGACCTGGCACAACGGCAAGGCCTCGCTGCTCAGCCGCAACTACAAGCAAGGGCTGAATAACGGAGGGGAAAACTGCCCTGACCCGACCCAGGTCAGCGCAGATATCTGAAGCTTGGGCCGCAGGGGCGTATGATGCCGGGCTATCGACTCACCTGCGGATCATCTCCATGTCCAACCTCGCTTCCACCCAGCCCAACCGCGGCTGGGCGTTCTGGTGCAAACCTGCGCTGTTTCTCTTGGTGGCCTGCATCGGCCTCTACTATGTGAAATGGTCGCCCTACTACCTCAAGGCGTTTGTAGCGGCGGACAACCACAGCATTGGCGCCTCGATTCTCAATGACCAGCAAAGCTCGCCCCTCGCAGCGGCGCTGGCCTACGCCCAGGTGTATTTCCTGGCCATCTGGAAAGCCGCCGTACTGGCAGTGATCCTCGGTTCATTGCTGCAGGTATTGATCCCCCGCGACTGGCTGCTACGCCTGTTTGGCCGCGCCGGGCTGGGCTCGACCCTGCGCGGTGGGCTGTTCGCCCTGCCGGGGATGATGTGCAGCTGCTGCGCGGCCCCGGTGGCGGCGGGCATGCGCCGCCAGCAGGTGTCGGTCGGCGCGGCGCTGGCGTTCTGGATTGCCAACCCGGTATTGAACCCGGCCACCCTGGTGTTCATGGGCTTTGTGCTGGGCTGGGGTTTCACCGCGCTGCGGCTGGTGGCGGGGATTGTGCTGGTGGTAGGCGTGTCCCTGGTGGCACAGCGTATTGCGCGCCCGGACCAAGTGCCGGAAGCCGCGCTGGAGGCCGTTGCCGACGTCAGCACGGTGGAGTCGCAACCGTTCCTGAGCCGCTGGTTACGCACGCTGTGGCAGCTGTTCTGGAGCACTATCCCGGTGTATATCCTGGCGGTGCTGATCCTCGGCGCGGCGCGGGTGTGGCTGTTCCCTCATGTGGACGGGGCGATGGCCGACAGCCTGGTGTGGCTGGTGCCGCTGGCGATTGTGGGCACGCTGTTTGTGATTCCGACAGCGGCAGAGATTCCCATCGTACAAACCATGATGGCCCTGGGCATGGGCACCGGCCCGGCCGTGGCCTTGCTGATGACCCTGCCGAGCGTGAGCCTGCCGTCGCTATTGATGCTGCGCAAGGATTTCGACGCGCGGGTGCTGGTGACGGTGGCCGGATTGACCATGCTGGTGGGGGTGGTGTGTGGGTTGATTGGGGCGGTGATTCTTTAGTGATGCGCTAAGGCTGACGGCCCTTTCGCGAGCAAGCCCGCTCCCACATGTTGACTCTGTTCACAAATCAAAATGTGGGAGCGGGCTTGCTCGCGAAGGGGCCCTAGCGATTAACCGATCAACCTCGCCGTACACTGCGCTCACGCAAATACTCCACCACCGCCCCCTGCTCCCCGGCAAACTCGATACGCGCGCCCTTGCTCTCGCGCTGGAACGCATACATCGGGTCGTAATACTCCCGCAGCAAACCTTCAATCCATACCCGATGCAGCTCCACTGCCCCGCAGCGTGCCTGTTCGGCCAGAGCATCCTGCAACACCGCCTGCAACCGTTGGAAACGCTCGCCGCCCAGGCGCTTGTGAATATTGGCCAGGCTCTGGGTCAGGCGCTCGGCAAATAATCGCTGGCCGGTTTCCCCAAACACGTCAATGAACTCGGCGCACAGGTCCACTATGTAATCCTTCAGGATGCGCTCGACACGGCCCTCGACGCTGTCTTCCAGCCACACCATCGGAAACGTCTGCATGCCCTTGTGCAATGGCAGCGGCAGCGCACAGCTGCCGATCATGCGGCTCTCGTCCTCGACCACAAACTGCTCGGTACCACCTGCGCGCTTCTTCAGCAAATCCACCGCCAGGCGATTTTCGAAGTCGATATTGGAGGGTTGCGCCGTGGCGCGCTTGCCGAAGCTGGAACCGCGATGGTTGGCGTGCCCTTCCAAATCCAGGGCATTGCACAGTTGGCCGAGCACTTCGGTCTTGCCGGTACCGGTCATGCCGCCCAGCAGTACGAAATCACACTGGGCAGTCGCCTGCTCCAGGGTCTCCAGCAGGAAGGTGCGCATGGCCTTGTAGCCACCGCCGACGCGGGGGTATTCGATGCCCGCTTCGGTTTTCAACCATTGCTGCACGATCTGTGAACGCAGGCCGCCCCGAAAGCAGTACAGGTAGCCATTGGGGTTAGCCTGGGCAAACTGCGCCCACTGTTCGATGCGCTCGGCCTTGATTGCCCCCGACACCAGTTCATGCCCCAGCACGATCGCCGCTTGCTGGCCTTGCTGCTTGTAACAGGTGCCGACCCGCTGGCGCTCATCGTCGGTCATCAGCGGCAGGTTGATCACCCCGGGGAACGCGCCCTTGGTGAATTCGACCGGCGCGCGGGTATCCATCATCGGGCGGTCGTTGAGGAAAATGTCGCGGTAATCGGTGATATCCGTTGCCATCAAATCACCTCAACCGCGTTGGTCTGTCGCTCCAGCAGCTCACCGATAGGCTCAAGGGCCAGGCCCAGCTCGGCGGCCACGGCGTGGAACTCGGCATCACCTTGCGGGGTAACGGCGATCAGCAGGCCACCGCTGGTCTGGGGGTCGCACAGCACGCGCTTGTGCAGCTCCTGCACACGCCCGAGCTTGCTGGCGTAGCTGTCGAAGTTGCGCAAAGTACCGCCCGGTACGCAGCCCTGGTCCAGGTAGTACTCAACCCCTGGCAGGCGTGGGACTTTTGCATATTCAATGCGGGCCGTCAGGCCACTGCCGTCAGCCATTTCCACCAAGTGGCCGAGCAGACCGAAACCGGTAACGTCTGTCATCGCAGTGACACCGGCCAACTTGCCGAAACGGCTGCCAGGCTTGTTGAGGGTGCACATCCAGTCACGGGCCAGGCCGACGTCGGCCTCGCGCAACTTGCCCTTCTTTTCGGCGGTGGTGAGGATACCGATGCCCAAAGGCTTGGTCAGGTACAACTTGCAGCCGGCAGTGGCAGTGTCGTTGCGCTTCATGTGGCGCTTTTGCACGATCCCGGTAACGGCCAGGCCAAAGATCGGCTCCGGGGCGTCAATGGAATGCCCGCCCGCAAGCGGGATGCCAGCCGCGTCGCACACCGCCCGACCGCCGCGAATCACTTCGCGGGCAATCTCCGGCGCCAACACATTGACCGGCCAGCCGAGAATGGCGATGGCCATCAAGGGATCGCCGCCCATGGCGTAGATGTCGCTGATGGCATTGGTGGCGGCGATGCGGCCGAAGTCGAACGGGTCGTCCACAATCGGCATGAAAAAGTCCGTGGTAGACACCACGCCGCGCTCGTCGTCGATGGCGTATACCGCCGCATCGTCGCGGGAGGCATTGCCCACCCACAGGTTGGGGTCGAGGTTCTGTGCACCGCTGCCCGCAAGGATCACTTCCAGGACCTGGGGCGAAATCTTGCAACCGCAACCCGCACCGGGGCTGTACTGGGTAAGGCGAATCGGCTCGTTCATGGGGGACCTCAAGCTATCAAGTGGGCCGATTCTAGCAGACAGCAAAAGGCCGGCTGGGCTCTTGTGAGCACAGCCGGCCTGTTTGTTCAGCGGTTACTGGCGCGCAGCGAGCAAACGTGCGTGCCGGTTACGCCGGGCGATGTTCAAGCATTCGATCGCCGCCGAGAAGGCCATGGCCGCATACACGTAGCCTTTCGGCACGTGGGCGCCGAAACCTTCGGCGATCAGCGTCATGCCGATCATGATCAAGAAGCCCAGGGCCAGCATCACCACGGTCGGGTTGTCGTTGATGAACTTGGCCAACGGTTCAGCGGCCACCAGCATCACGATCACCGAGACCACCACGGCAATGATCATGATCGGCAAGTGCTCGGTCATGCCCACGGCGGTGATGATGCTGTCGATGGAGAACACCAGGTCGAGCATCAGGATCTGGCCGATGGCAGCGGCAAAGCCGATGGTCACGGTGTTGCTGACGGTTGCCTTCTCTTCAGGCTCCGGGTCCATGCTGTGATGGATCTCGGTGGTTGCCTTCCACACCAGGAACAGGCCGCCGGCGATCAGGATCATGTCCTTCCACGAGAACGCCTGGCCGAACACTTCGAACACCGGTGTCGTCAATTGCACGATGAATGCGATGGTGCTCAACAGGCCCAGGCGCAATATCAACGCCATGCTGATACCAATGCGCCGCGCCTTGGCCCGGTGCTTCTGCGGCAGTTTGTTGGTAAGGATCGAGATAAAGATCAGGTTATCGATGCCCAGCACGATTTCCATGACGATCAAGGTAGCCAGTGCGACCCAGGCGGTGGGGCTGGCGGCCAGTTGTAAAAGGTAATCCATAGGTCAGTCCTGACGTGGTAGTGCTGGGGAATTAGGTTTCTTTGGTGTCGACTTCAGCGGCGTTTTCGGCGTCTTTTTCCTGCTTCTCAGGGCTGATCAAGCCCTGGGTTGCTTCACTCAATGCCTGCTCGGCGGCCTTGTGGGTGTCGTCGATGGCCTGCTTGGCCGACTCGGTGGCTTTGCCCAACACCTGTTGCGCGCTTTTCTCGACTTGATCACAACCGCTGACCACTATCAATGAAAGCGCAAGCAACGACGCCGCGCCCAGGGAATTGAGTTTCATGATGTCTTCCTCGTTAGAACCATTGGGTCCAAGTAGTGGCCCCTCGATAGCGAGGCATTCTATGCAGGCGAACAGTTCAGTAAAATTCGTATTTTTCTCGCGTATACTTCGATTTTCACGAAGTGTAGGCAACCATGCTCAATTATCGACAGCTGCATTACTTCTGGGTGGTGGCCAAAACCGGCAGCATCGTGCGCGCCTGTGAGCAATTGAACCTCACGCCGCAGACCATCAGCGGGCAGATCAGCCTGTTGGAGCAGACCTTCGGTATTGCCCTGTTTCAGCGGGTCGGGCGCCAGCTTGAACTGACCGAAGCCGGGCGTCAGGCGCTGCCCTACGCCGAGCAGATGTTCCAGACCGGCAATGAACTGGAGGCAATGCTGCGCGCCCAGCCTGACGAGCAGCAGATCCCGTTCCGGGTCGGGGTGGCGGATGTGGTGCCCAAGTCCATCGTGTACCGGTTGATCGCCCCGACCATGGAGTTGAGCGAACCGATACGCATCACCTGCCGTGAAGACAAACTCGAACGTTTACTGGCCGACCTGGCGATCCAGCGCCTGGACCTGGTGATTTCCGACAGCCCCATGCCCACGCACTTGGACATCAAGGGCTACAGCCAGAAGCTGGGAGAATGCGGCATCAGTTTTTTCGCCACCCAGGCGTTGGCTGACCAGCATGGGGGTGATTTCCCACAGTGTTTGCAGGGCGCACCGCTGCTGATCCCTGGCGCTGAGACCGTAGTGCGCAGCCGTTTGCAGCGCTGGTTTGCCGAACAGCAGATTCAACCCCGGATCATCGGCGAGTTCGACGACAGCGCCTTGATGCAGGCGTTTGGGCAGTCGGGCAGCGGGATCTTTATCGCGCCCAGCGTGATCGCCGACGAGGTGGTGCGCCAATACGGCGTAGCGCTGATCGGCCAGACCGATGCAGTGACCGAGTCGTTTTATGCGATCTCAGTGGAGCGCAAGGTCAAGCACCCCGGCATTGTGGCAATTACCGAGGGTGCCCGGCGGGAGTTGTTTACCGCCCTGCCCTGATCGCTCAGGCACTGAGCGCCGTGGGTTTGGCGGTCATCAGCCACAATGCGAGCAGGATCGACACCAGGATAAACCCCGAAGCGGCAAACCCCAGGCTGCCCAGGCCCAGGGTGTCGATGACATGCCCGCCCACCATCGCGCCCAGGCCGATGCCGAGGTTGGCGCCGGCGATATTCAGCGACGCGGCAAACGCCGGCGCATGGGGCGCGGCCTTCATCAAGCGCACATGGCTGACCAGAAACATCGCCGCCTGGGTCACGCCCCACACCGCCATCGCCGCGGCCAGGCCGATGGGCGAGTGAATCGCCGGCACCACCGCCACCATGCCCGCGATCATGAACCCGCAGAACACCATGGACGCAATCAACGGATGACGATCCACGGCACGTCCGCCCAGGGAGTTGCCGATCAGCCCGACCGCGCCAAAGCCCATCAGGCACCAGCCCACCAACGTGCCGTCGAAGCCGGCCAGGCGCTCAAGGATATCTGCCAGGTAGGTATAGGCGGTGAACATGCCACTGAACACCAGGATCGACAGCAGGATATGCCCCTGCATCACGGGGCTGCGCAGGATCTTGAATTGCGAGCGCAACGTGGCCTGCTGGTGCTTGGCCGGGGTAACCGGCAGGTAGAGATACAGCAGCAACGCCTTGGCCAGGGCAATCACCGCGAGCACGGCAACCGCGCTGCGCCAGCCGAACATATCGGAAATCAGCGTGCCCACCGGAATACCAAATACGGTGGCGCAAACAATGCCAAAGCCGATTTTTTCAATCGCACGCCCGGCGAACTCAGGGCCGACAATGTCTACCGCCGTTTCGCTGGCCAGGGCCCAGAACACGGGCAAGCCGAGGGCTGGGAGCAAACGGGCCACGGCCATCACCCAAATGTTCGGCGCCAATGCCGCCACGGTATTGGCCGCTGCAAACATGATCAGGATGCTGATAAACAGACACTTGCGTGGGAAGCGCGCGCAGTAGGCGGTGAGGAACGGGCCGAACGCGGCCACGGTGAACGCGAACAGCGTCACCAGCAGCCCGGCCTGGGACACGCTGACGTTCAGGTCCCGAGCAATCGACGGCAACAGGCCGACGATGACGAACTCTGTGGTCAGCACGGTAAAACCGGCGGCTGACAGCAGCAGGATAGGAAACAACATAAAAACTCCACAAACAACGACATCAACGACAGCCCGAAGGGCCCGCTGACGGAGAGGAAAGATGAGAGGGACGAATCTTAACAGAACATGTCTGGATTTGAGCAAGCCCGACTGAAACGGGTGACGGAATGCCGCAGCAAACGAGACGCGTACTACAGCATGCTAGACTTCGCGCCTACTTCCTACAGTGCTTTCTGCCTGCAATGCTGTGCCCTACTAAAAAAACTAGAGACAACTCTTTATGACTGCTGCCCCTTCCCTGTTGCAACGTTTAATGCGCGTCAGCCTGGTCACCCAAATTGTCATCGGCCTGATTGCCGGGATCGTGTTGGCCTTGCTGTTCCCCGAGGCCGCGCGCGCCACCGGTTTTATCGGCAAGGTATTTGTCACGGCGCTGAAGGCTGTCGCGCCGATCCTGGTGTTTGTGCTGGTCATGGCCTCGATTGCCAACCATAAGCATGGCCAGGAAACCCATATCCGCCCGATCCTGTTCCTGTACCTGCTCGGCACCTTTTCCGCCGCCGTGGTTGCAGTGGTCGCCAGCATGTTGTTCCCGTCTGCCTTGGTACTGGTCACCCATGACGCCACGGTAAGCGCGCCCGGCGGTATCGGCGAGGTGCTGCAAAGCCTGCTGCTCAGTGTGGTAGATAACCCGGTCAGTGCACTGATGAACGCCAACTTCATCGGCATCCTGGCCTGGGCCATCGGCATGGGCATCGCCATTCGCCATGCCGGTGAAACCACCCGTACGGTATTGGACGACTTGTCCAACGGCGTCACCCTGATCGTACGCGTGGTCATCCGCTTCGCCCCGCTGGGCATCTTTGGCCTGGTGGCCTCCACCCTGGCCACCTCGGGTTTCGGCGCCCTGCTCGGCTATGCCCAACTGCTGGTCGTGTTGATCGGCTGCATGTTGTTCGTGGCGCTGGTGATCAACCCGGCCATCGTGTTCTGGAAACTGCGTCGCAACCCTTACCCGCTGGTGCTGATGTGCCTGCGCGAAAGCGGCATCACCGCGTTTTTCACTCGCAGCTCAGCGGCGAATATTCCAGTGAACCTGGCGCTGAGCAAACGCCTGGGTCTGCATGAAGACACCTACTCGGTGTCGATCCCGCTCGGTGCCACCATCAACATGGCCGGCGCCGCAATCACCATCACCGTGCTCACCCTGGCGGCTGTGCACACCCTCGGGATTGCCGTGGACCTGCCAACCGCCGTACTGCTCAGCGTGGTCGCGGCCATTTGCGCCTGTGGGGCTTCCGGCGTGGCGGGCGGCTCGCTGCTGCTGGTTCCGCCGGCGTGCAGCCTGTTTGGGATTTCAAGGGAAATCGCCATGCAGGGTGTCGCCGTTGGTTTCATCATCGGCGTGCTGCAGGACTCGGCCGAAACGGCACTCAACTCATCTACCGATGTGTTGTTTACTGCGGCGGCGTGCCTGGGTAAAGAAGATCAGACCGCCTGAATGAGCAAAAGAAAAGCCCGAGCCGTTCACTCAGAACCGACTCGGGCATTTTCGATGACGGCTGAATATCTATCAAGATGGCGAAGTGGCCGCAGTGAATCCCTGAAGGGGCATCCCGTATCGCTCGTTTGTTTGCGGATTGAATCGGTACCACTTACCGGTAACGGTATCTAACTGAGCCATGATCTTCGTCGCATCCTCGCCCGGAGAAGTGCCCACCGTTACATTTTTCGGCTTATGCTGAAAAACCCTGTCAACACTACGGTTAGCCGCAATGATCTTCCAGCCAAGGCTTCCTTTGCCCAGGATCGACGAGAACGTTGTCAGCCCCCTTGTGCCAATGGCTGCCCCGCCCGCAAATGGGTTGGCAGCGCTGATAAGCGCCCGCCCCAGCCTGCCTGTAACCCCCCCACGCCCTAGCTGCCCACCGACCTTCGCGATCTTTGAAATTTTGCCGACCGCGCCTGCACCTGCGACAACAAAACCAAATACGTCAAATGCCAGGAAAGTGAGTCCTTCACCGATCCTCCCCTGCTGAAAACTGTGAAGTGCCGACGCGCCCGGTATCAGTGCACGGGTCACCGCCTGGATTTTTTCGAATTCAGTCACTTCAGTGTCGAACGTGGTGACACCTCTGGCCGCGTTGACCACCGTTTCACGTTCGTCGGCCCTGAAAAAATGGCGTGTGACTGCGTCTGCTATATGCTGCGTTCGCTGCGAATTGAAGGCTTGAGTAGGAGATGAAGTTTGAAGCTTTGATTCTCGCTCTTTACGTTCTGCCGAATCATTGGCATTAATTTCACTGATTTTGGTGTTGGATCGAACTCTGACCTTGGGTTTATTCGTCGCAACGGAGCTCCACTCGCCTTGCAACCCTGTCTTCAGCCCCTCCGCTAAATCTGCGCGATGCTGCAGCCCGCCCGTCGCGGGATTGAATTCGTAAATCCGTTTCTTGCCTTTATGCAGCGTCTCAAGAAATACAGAGCTACTTTTAACTTCTTCAGTCTCTGAAGTATCGTATTGAACCCTATAACCTGCCGATGTAATTGTTTGGGTGACCTTTTCCTCCCCGTAGATTTTCAACGCCCCGTGCTGCAGTGCCTCACGATCCTCCTCAGGCAGCAAAGACATCTGATGTTTAACATTCACGCTCATGGCGTCTTTAAATCCGTCGAAATACTCCACAACCTGCGATTCAAACGCTTCGTTTAAAGATCCCATTTTGTGAACGTCAGCCGCAATTTTTTCAAATGGAACGGCGGGATCATTGGAAAACCATCTGACATGTTGCTGCGGGGCCGAATAGATATCCAATATCGAATAGGGACCTTTTAAATCGCGGTGATTCTCGGTTGGATAGATTGTTTTTTTCTCGAAGTCTATTTTCCCATAGGTTGCCTCGGGAAAACGGGCCTTCAATATACTCAGCCCTAATTCCGAGCGACTATGTAATATCGTGCGTTGCGCTTCTGAAGCAGTTGTCAATAACTCGAAGCGCTCGTTGGCGAGGACGCCGGCACGTTCAATTTCTTCATCCGTATAATTGTTATCCTCCCGTTTTTCGATGGCCCCATCTGCCACTGCCCAATGAATCAACCCCTCTCGCGCCGCCAACGCTTCCACTTGTATCCCGGCAGCATCTATGGGCCTCAAGTCGTCTTTGAGCAACTGCTCATACGTTTTAGTCGCCGCCAGACCTGGAGCGCGCATCTCAGCTTTGGCAACGACCGATTTCAAACTGACCCAACCCGGTGAGCCGTAAGTCACATGATCCGGGACATCTTTGACCAGTAATTCCGGAGCGTGGTGCGACAACAGCAGATAGGCCGCAACAGGAGCGTTACCGCCGTATGACTTGCTCAGATGATCAGTTAGCCCTTTCAGAACAAATGACAGCGGTTTTCCCCAGTTCTCGCGCGCCGACAAATCAAACCCAGCCACCTTGTTCTTTTCGCCCGGTTTCCACAACGCATCCTGATTGAGGCCTATCTGGAGAGCCGAAAGTGCCCAATCTTCAACACTGCCGACCCCCTCGAACTTGTCGCGCAAGGCTTCGCCCAAGGACTGCGCAGCCGGGCTTTGCAAAAGCCTCAAGATCGCTTGTCGGGGATCTTTCAACTCTGCTTCGGACCATTGGATGGTTTGCGTAAGATACCCGAACGCGTTTTGGCTCAATTTCAACTGATCGAATTCAGGCAGCTCCATCGCGTTAAAGGAAACAGCATCGTAGATCGCCTGCTGTTGGGCCGTATCGAGCGGCGTTGGCCACGCTAGCCCCCCGCCAAAATCCTGCTGCGATTGTGGGTACTGAAGTTGTTGTAAACTGTTGCCCATTTCCATTATCTCGGCTTTATTAACCGGATGCTTCCAGCCATTGGCCGTCATGAACTGCAAAAGGTTCACGTGTCGTCCGGCCATGGGTTGGTTATCCAGGTGGAAACCCGAGTCAGGGTCAAGCTTGATCAGTTGGGATTGCAGGTAAGATTGAAATCCGGCATCACGATCATAGGGAGGCCGGTCACTGCTTAGAATGCTGGGATCGTGGCGACGCCAGGATTCTTGCTGATCCAGATAACCGTCTACTCCCACAAGAGCTTTGATCAGGCCAGCGTTGAAGGATTGCAGATCGCGTCTATCGGCAAGTTGTTGCTTTTGCAACATCAGGGTTTCTTCAGAACGCGCCTGACCAACGCCCGACGTCGCAAATGCGTTGTTTTCTTGCAACTCCCGAGCTCGTTTTCGATCTTCGGTTGAATCGTTATGTATCGTCTCTCCGTAAAACTGTGCGATTAACTTGAGGGGTACACTTTCGGCGCGCACGGCTGAGTAGCTTATCCCATCGGGAGCATAGGCTTTCAATGCGGCCATAATTGGCCCTGCGTATAGCGCCCACTGAGGGTGGCCTTTTAAAGTAAGTCGGGCTATCGCTCCATTTTTTTTATTAACGCTCAGCGTCCCGTCAGAGGCGATCTCCATGGTGGTCGGGTCAAAACCCATAGACTTCAGCATATATATAAGGTTCGGGTCTTCAAGTGTATTACGCAACTGTGTACGCCATTGGCCGAGAGACGACGTGTCTGGAATACTCGGAATAATAGTGTGCTCATCACGAGTCCGATCCTCTAGGGCGTCTGCATAGCGGGCGGCCAATTCACTGTCAGCTTGAGCACGGTCAGAGGTTGATAGAACCGCTTCGTTACCGGAAGCCTCTCGACGGGTCCGGCTCGTCGCAAGCGAGCTTGAAGACGAATCCTGGCTGACGGACGTATTGCGTGTGGATTCGAAATAAGCGTTATGGGCTGTCGACGTTAACGCAGAGGAGGAAAGCTGCATTTAGTTTGTGGTCTCCAGGTTCTTCGGTTGAAGGTTTAATAGGTACTCCTGAGTGAGATTTACTGAATATTGGTTGCATCAAGATATGTAACGAAGCATTGGCGAGTAGAAGATCCTGCAAAAAAAAACCGAGGCCGTTCATTTCAGAACACGCCCCGGTTTTTTATTGAAGCGTGAGTTTAGAACGCGCCCATGTAATCGCGCTTGCCCACTTCCACACCGTTATGACGCAGCAGCGCATAAGTGGTGGTGACGTGGAAGAAGAACTGCGGCAGGCCGTAGGTCAGCAGGTAGGACTGGCCGCTGAAGCGCTTCTCTTTCGGGGTGCCGGGGCGGGTGACGATCTCGATGTTTTCCTTGCCGTCGATCTGCTCGGGCTTGATGGTGTCGACAAAGGCCAGGACCTTGGCGATCAGCGCTTGCAGGTCGGCAAAAGTGACTTCGCTGTCTTCGTACTTCGGTACTTCGATCTCGGCCAGGCGTGCCGACACACCTTTGGCGAAGTCCACGGCGATCTGCACCTGGCGCACCAACGGGAACATGTCCGGGAACAGGCGCGCTTGCAACAAGGCATTGGGATCGATGTTCTTGGCGCTGGCGTGGGCTTCGGCTTTGTTCAGCACATCGCTGAGGGCGTTGAGCATTTGCTTGAAGACCGGGATGGAGGCGGCGTACAGGGAAATAGTCATGACAGTCTCACGGTAATGGCGGGGTTGGAACCAGCCGCCATTATAGCCATGCCTGGCGCTTGTCTTTTATTTTTTCAAGCTTAGGCTAAAGGGCTTCACTGCATAGGGAAAGCGCGATGACCGCCGAGCACGACACCGACACCCCTGAGCCGCGCCTGAAAAGCACGGAAATCCGCGTCCTGGGCTGCCTGATCGAAAAACAGGCGACCAACCCGGAAACCTACCCCCTCACCCTCAACGCCTTGGTGCTGGCCTGCAACCAGAAGACCAGCCGCGAGCCGGTGATGAACCTCAGCCAAGGCCAGGTCGGCCAGAGCCTGCGCGCGCTCGAAGGCCAAGGCTTCACGCGCCTGGTGATGGGGAGCCGCGCCGACCGCTGGGAGCACCGTGTGGACAAGGCCCTGGAACTGGTGCCGGCCCAGGTGATCCTGACCGGGCTGCTGTTCCTGCGGGGGCCGCAGACCGTCAACGAGTTGCTCACCCGCAGCGGGCGTATGCATGACTTTGAGGATGCCGAACAGGTTGTGCATCAGCTCGATCGCCTGATTGCACGGGGGTTGGCGCTGCTGGTGCCGCGTCAGGCGGGGCAGCGTGAAGACCGATACACCCATGCGCTGGGGGACCCAGCGGAGATCGAGGCGATTATGACCGCACGGGGGAATCCAGTAGAGCGAAGCGCGGGGGCTGTTTCGGTGGAGCGCATTGAAGAGCTGGAAGCGCGGATTGCCGCACTGGAAGAACGGCTGGCGCAGCTGGAACAGGGATAACGCAGATAAACATGTGGGAGCTGGCTTGCCTGCGATAGCGGTGCATCAATTAAGAATCCATTGGCTGACACAGCCTATTCGCGAGCAAGCCCGCTCCCACAGTTGAATCGCGGGGCGTCCGGTAGATATGGGGCGGCTGTCAGGCCGCCATCGCAGCGATGCGGCGACCCGACAAGCCAACTCCCACAGTGGATTTGGGTAAATCGTTAGCTGCGGGCGAAGGCCACCGCTGCCTCGAACTGCTCTTGCGTAGGCCGCACGCCGGTATAAAGCACAAACTGCTCCAACGCCTGGATAGCGATCACTTCCAGCCCGGTAATCACCCGCTTGCCCTGGGCACGGCCACGCACGATCAACGGCGTTTGCACCGGGATCGCTACCACATCGAAGACCGTCTCAGCCTGATCGATTGCCTCGGCCTCAAACGCCAACGTATCCGCCTCGGCCCCGCCAGTCATGCCGATGGGCGTCACGTTGATCAGCATCTGTGGCCGCAGGCTGCCCAGATCCGCCTGCCACGCGTACCCCAGGTTCCTGGCCAATGCCTGGCCCGCCACCTCATTACGCGCCACGATCACGCCATTGGCGTACCCCCCGTCACGCAAGGCACTGGCGACCGCCTTGGCCATGCCGCCGCTGCCGCGCAGGGCGAAGCTGGACTCCTTGGGCACCGCGTGTTTTTTCAGCAATTGCTCGATGGCGATGTAGTCGGTGTTGTAAGCCTTGAGGTGGCCGTTGGTGTTGACGATGGTGTTCAGGGAGTCGATGGCTTGAACCGAGTCGTCGAGTTCGTCCACCAAGGCAATGGCAGCCTCCTTGAACGGCATGGACCCCCCGCAACCCCGCACACCCAGGGCGCGAATACCGCCGATCGCGCCGGGCAAGTCCTGGCTGCTGAAGGCTTTATAGTAAAAATTCAGACCCAGCTGTTCATACAGGTGGTTATGAAAACGCAGGCCAAAGTTCCCAGGGCGCGCCGACAGTGACATGCACAGTTGGGTGTCCTTGTTGGGGTGCATCTGCATGGATAACTCCTTGAAGTAAGCAAATCGGTACAGACCTTACACAACCTTTACCCATTGGCCGTGCTGTTTTCTCGAAATACGTTGTCTTAAAAGTATCCCCGCGACAATCCTTGAGTCTATTGATTGCAGACCACAAGCGCAGGGGCCAACCGAGGAATGACCATCATGCGTAAACTCCCCAGGATCGCCTTGCTTATCGGCGCACTCGCGATGGCCGGCCAAGCCTCCGCCCACGGTGGTGGTTGGGGTGGCCCGGCCGTGTTCGGTGCGCTTGTCGGCGCAGCGGTAGTCGGCTCTGTGGTTGCCAGCCAGCCGCGTGAGGTGTATGTGCAACAACCGGTGTATGTGCAGCCGCAGCCGGTGTATGCCGCGCCGCCGCCGGTCTACTACGCGCCACCGCCACCGGTGTATGTGCAACAGCAGGTTTACTATCGTCCGGCGCCGGTCTACTACGGCCCACCACGCGGTTATTATGGGCCGCCTCGTGGCTACTACGGCCCGCCCCACGGTTACTACCGCCATGGTTGGTAAGTTTTAACCCCCGTTGACATCCACAGGCCTCGCCCACACGCGGGGCCTTTTTTTGCCTGGGAAGTCCGGATTTATCCTGCCAGTGTCGCTGTGAGAACAACGCACGAGCGCCAATCCCACATCATAAGCGTCAAATATCCTCTTGATCGATTGCGGGCTGCGCTGTCATGTTTGCGTCACAAAACAGTCGCACTATCGACTCAGTCCAGCCAATAACAATTAAGGACGATTGACCATGCCCACACAAAACCCGCACCGCACCGCCGGCCTTTGCACCTCCAGCAAGGTCTACAGCGCCTTGACTGAACTCAAGCACCTTGAAGGCCATCGCAGCGCCAAGTTCCTGGCATTACTGGCAGAAAACCTGGTGCGCAAGGGCCTGCTCAGTGAGCACGAAGTGGTGAACATGCTCGACCAAGTGGTGGATTAACGCCTGGCGTTGATGTCGACTATCGAGCCAGGTGATTTTTCCCAGGCATCGGCAAACCGTAAGGTGACCTCCATAACGTTTGGAGGTATTTATGCCCACTGTTCAAATCATGTCTGTCATCGGCAGCGCCGTCCCCGCCCCGCTGCGCAAACTGGGCTTGCTCGCCTGCTGGTATGTCGTGCGCGATGGCGAGCCGATCAGCGGCCCGCTCACCTCGTTATCCGATGCCGAAACACAACGCCGAATGGCAACCGACTTCAGGCTAGAAGCCTGAACGCTATGGCAGCGGCAACTTGACCCGCGGCTTGGTTTCGGCGAACAACGCCCAGCACGACATGAACAACGCTGCCACCAGCGGCCCGATGACAAAGCCGTTAAGGCCGAACACCGACAGGCCGCCCAAGGTCGAGATCAGGATCAGGTAGTCCGGCATCTTGGTGTCCTTGCCCACCAGGATCGGGCGTAGCACGTTGTCTACCAGGCCAATCACGAACACCCCGAACAGCCCCAGCACCACCCCCTGCCAGATCGAACCGCTCAACAGGAAGTAAACCGCCACCGGCCCCCAGACCAGCCCGGCACCCACCGCTGGCAATAGCGACAGGAACGCCATCAGCACGGCCCAGAGCAAGGCACTGGGGATGTCCAGGAACCAGAAAATCAAGCCACCCAGCGCCCCCTGGGTCACGGCCACCAGCACGTTGCCCTTGACCGTGGCGCGCACCACGCGGTTGAACTTGAGTTGCAGGCGGCGCTTTTGCGGCTCGGCCAACGGCACGGCTGTGCGCACTTTGCGTACCAGTTCCGGGCCATCGCGCAGCAGGAAAAACAGCAGGTACAGCATGATGAAAAAGCTCACCAGGAAATCAAACGTACCCTGGCCGAAGCTGAACGCCTGGGAGGCAAAGAACTGACTGCCCTGCATCGCGCCCTTGACTACCTTTTCCCGCAGCCCTTCGAGGTTGCCCATGCCGAAGCGGTCGAGCAACTGCTGGAAATACGGCGGTAGGACGTTCTTGAATTGCTCGATATAACCCGCTACGTCGAGTTTGCCGCTCTCGATGTTTTTGTAGAGCGTGGCTCCCTCTTGCACCAGCAAAGCACTGGTGATGATCACCGGCAGAATCGCGATCACCAGGCACACCATCAAGGTGGTCAGGGAGGTCAGGTTGCGGTTCCAGCTAAAACGCTGCTGCAGGCGGCGCTGCATCGGCGCAAAGATAATGCCCAGGATCACCGCCCAGAACACCGCGCCGTAGAACGGCAGCAATATCCAGATAAAAGCCACGGTGACCAAGGCCAGTAGCAGCAACAGGGTTTTGAATTGCAGGTTGGTTTGATTCATGTCCGGTCCATGTCAGAAAACAAGGCCGATGGCGGCCCTGTTGCTTAGTCCGCAGCCAAACGTGGGAGTGCCCTTGTTTATCGAACAAGCATAGATCGCCCTGTTTTAGACGTGGATCAATGAGCGGCGCCCGGCCCTGCACTACCCTCGCGCCTTTTGCGACCTACAACCATGCCCTCCATCATTGCCCCCGAACTGCTCGCTCCCGCCGGCACCCTGAAAAACATGCGCTACGCCTTCGCCTACGGTGCCGACGCGGTCTATGCCGGCCAGCCGCGCTACAGCCTGCGGGTGCGCAATAACGAATTCGACCACGCCAACCTGGCCCTCGGCATCCAGGAAGCCCATGACCAGGGCAAGCGTTTCTACGTGGTGGTGAACATTGCGCCGCACAATGCCAAGCTCAAGACCTTCCTCAAAGACCTAGCGCCCGTGATCGCCATGGGCCCGGATGCGCTGATCATGTCCGACCCGGGGTTGATCATGCTGGTGCGCCAGCACTTCCCGCAGATGCCGATCCACCTGTCGGTACAGGCCAATACGGTGAATTGGGCCAGCGTGGTGTTCTGGCAGCAACAAGGCATTTGCAGGGTGATTCTGTCGCGGGAGCTGTCCCTGGAAGAGATCGGCGAAATCCGCCAGCAGGTGCCGACGATGGAGTTGGAGGTGTTTGTACATGGCGCCTTGTGCATGGCCTATTCCGGGCGGTGCCTGCTGTCGGGCTATATGAACAAGCGCGATGCCAACCAAGGCAGTTGCACCAATGCCTGCCGCTGGAAATACCAGGCCACGCCGGCAGTGGAGAATGCCACTGGCGATATCGTCCATGAATATCAACCCACATTGGGCATCGGCACGCCCACCGATCAGGTGTTCCTGCTACAAGAGGCCAATCGCCCCGATGACCCCATGCCCGCTTTCGAAGACGAACATGGCACCTACATCATGAACGCCAAGGACCTGCGGGCCGTGCAGCATGTGGAGCGCCTGGCACAGATGGGCGTGCATTCGTTGAAAATCGAAGGCCGCACCAAGTCCCACTTCTACTGCGCGCGCACCACCCAGGTGTACCGCCAGGCCATCGATGACGCAGTGGCCGGGCGCGCGTTTGACCGCGGCTTGATGACCAACCTCGAATCCCTGGCCCAGCGTGGCTATACCGAAGGGTTCCTGCGCCGCCACGTGCACGACGAATACCAGAACTACCAGAACGGCAGCTCGGTTTCCGAGCGCCAGCAGTTTGTCGGGGAGCTGACCGGCGAGCGTTGTGGCGCGTTGGCCGAGGTGAAGGTGAAGAATCGCTTTGCACTGGGCGACCACCTGGAGTTGATGACGCCCGCCGGCAATTTTCACTTTGACTTGGCGAGCCTGCATAACGCCAACGGCGAAAGCATTGAGGTGGCGCCGGGGGACGGGCATACGGTGTATGTGCCGATTCCGACGCAGATGGACCTGCGTTTTGGCCTGCTGATGCGCGACGTTTAAACCCTGCCACGGGTTGAATGGATCAGATCCTGAACTGGCCCACCAACTGCCCGAGGCGCTGGCCCAGGTCTGCCAGGCTGCGAGACGTCTGAGCACCCAACTGGGTTTCGTCCGCCACGCTGTCCACCGCTACCGCAATCTGATGCACGCTGCGGTTGATCTCTTCCGCGACGGCGGTCTGCTCTTCGGCGGCGCTGGCGATCTGGGCGTTCATTGAGTTAATGGTGCCAATCAGTTGCGCCATGGTGTCCAAGGACGCGCCGGCTTGGTTGGCCTGGGCCGAGGTGCCGTCGCCGGCATCGCTGGAGCGGCGCATAGCGTCCACAGCCGCCTCGGTGCCTTTTTGCAGGCGATCGATCATGCCCTGGATTTCCTGAGTGCTGGTTTGGGTGCGACTGGCCAGGGCACGCACTTCATCGGCGACCACGGCAAAGCCACGCCCAGCCTCCCCGGCCCGTGCGGCCTCGATGGCAGCGTTGAGCGCCAGCAGGTTGGTTTGCTCGGCGATGGAGCGGATCACGCCGAGCACACTGACGATTGACGACACATCCTGCTGCAGACTGTCCAGGGACACGCCGCTGCTGCGGATGTCGTTCACCAGCGCATGGATCTGCGCGATGCTGCCGTCCACTACCCGCTTGGCGGCCTGGCCTTCGGCGTCGGTCTGCTGCGCAGCGACGGCGGCGCCCTGGGCACTGCGTGCCACTTCGTGGGCAGCCGAGGACATCTGGTTGATCGCGGTGGCCACCTGGTCGGTCTCGTGGCGCTGGCGCTCCATGGCCTGCTCGGAGCGCTGGGCCTGGTCGGACACCTGGCTCACCAGCCCGGTGAGTTGGGCGGTCATGTCGGTGATCTGGCGCACCAGGCCGTGAATTTTATCGACAAAGCGATTGAATGCACCGGCCAGGTCGCCGAGTTCATCCTGGCTGGTAATGGCCAGGCGGCGGGTCAGGTCACCTTCACCCGCTGCGATGTCATCGAGGTTGGCTTTCATCAGGTGCAGCGGGCGCAGGATGGTATTGGCCAGCAGCATGCCCACGGCGGCGATCACCAGCAACACCACCACGGCCACGCCGAGGATGCTCAACAGCACGCCTTGCATGCGCTTCTCGACTTTTGCCTGCACCACCGCCACTTGGGCGTCGATGCCATCGAGGTTCACCGAGGTGCCGATCACCATGTCCCACTTAGGCAGGTATTCGGTATAGCCGAGTTTGGGCACCAGTTCGGTCTGGCCGGGCTGGGTCGAGCTGTATTGCAGGTAGTGGGTGCCGTCCTTGCCGACCTTGACCAGGTCGCGGTTGACGTAGACACCGTTGGGGTCGCGGTTGTCCTTGAAGCTTTTGCCCACGCCGTCCGGGCTGTTGCCCTTGAACAGCCGGATGGTCTCGGAGTCGTAGCCGAAGAAATAGCCGTCTTTGCCGTAACGGGTATTGGATAACAACTTGACCACCTGCGCCCGCGCCGCGTTGTCGCCGGGGGCTGCCGCGTCGTAGAGCGGTTTGATGGTGGTCATGGCCACCTCGACATAACTTTGCAGGGTGGCCTTGGCGTCGTTGAGCAGGCGCTGGCGGGTTTCATCCACCTCGTTGCGGGCCTGGCCCTGCAGAATCCACACGGTAGTCAGGCTGATGACCACGGCAAACAACAACACCGGCACGACAGCAAGGGCCAGAACTTTGGCCTTCAAACTCAGACGCATGGCTTTTCTCTCTTGTTAGTGGCGACTTGAGAGGTTAACGGCCATGTGAGCGATTACTGTAGGAGCGAGCTTGTGTGGCGAGGCAGCTTGCTGCCGCTCGGGTGCGCAGCGCCCGCACGCTTTTTTGGCGCTGCTTCGCAGCCCAGCGGGAGCAAGCTCCCTCGCCACAGAGGTTCTCGCCTGGATCAGAGCGTCATCGCAGCCAGCCAGCCGAACGCCAGCAACGGCAGGTTGTAGTGCAGGAAGGTCGGCACCACGGTGTCCCAGATATGGTGGTGCTGGCCGTCGATATTCAGGCCGGAGGTGGGGCCGAGGGTGGAGTCCGAGGCGGGTGAACCGGCGTCGCCCAAGGCACCGGCGGTACCAACAATGCACACGATGGCCAACGGGCTGAAGCCCAGTTGCACACACAGCGGCACGAAAATCGCCGCGAGGATCGGCACCGTGGAAAACGACGAGCCGATGCCCATGGTCACCAACAACCCCACCAGCAGCATCAACAACGCGCCGACGCCCCGGCTATGGCCGATGAATGCCGCCGAGGTTTGCACCAGCGAGTTCACGTCACCGGTAGCCTTGAGCACTTCGGCAAAGCCTGAGGACGCGATCATGATGAAACCGATCATGGCCATCATTTTCATGCCTTCGGTGAACAGGTCATCGGTGTCGCGCCAGCGCACGATGCCCGACACCGAGAAGATCAGGAACCCGGCCAGGGCGCCGATGATCATCGAGTCCAGCCACAACTGGATGATAAACGCCGAGGCGATCGCCAGGCCGGCCACCAGCAGGGTCAGCGGGTTGTACTGCACCGCCACTTGCTCGACACGCTCGATTTTCTTCAGGTCGTACACACGCTTTTTGCGGTAGCTGATCAACACCGCCACCAGCAGGCCGACCACCATGCCCAGCGCCGGCAGGCCCATGGCGTGGGTGACATTCACCCCGCTGATATCCACCCCGCTCTTGGCGACGTTGGCCAGCAGGATCTGATTGAGGAAGATATTGCCAAAGCCCACCGGCAGAAACATGTACGGGGTGATCAGGCCGAAGGTCATCACACAGGCGATCAGGCGACGGTCCAGTTGCAGCTTGGTCAGCACATACAACAGCGGCGGTACCAGCAGCGGAATAAACGCAATGTGGATCGGCAAGATGTTCTGCGAGGCAATCGCCACCACCCACAACAGGCCGATCAGCAGCCATTTGACGTGGTTGCCACCGCTGGCGTCCTGACGGTCCACCAGCAGCAAGGCTTTGTCCGCCAAGGCATGGGCCAGCCCGGACTTGGCAATCGCCACGGCGAAAGCCCCGAGCAATGCGTAGGACAAGGCCACGGTTGCGCCGCCGCCCAGCCCGCCGTTGAAGGCCTTGAGCGTGGCCTCGATACCCAGGCCACCGGTCAAGCCACCCACCAGGGCGCCGACGATAATGGCGATGACCACATGCACGCGGGACAGGCTGAGTACCAGCATGGTGCCGACCGCGGCGATGACTGCGTTAATCATGGTTACCTCAAGCAGAAACAAAAAAGACAGGCATGCCCGCGCGCGGCCCATGGGAACAGCTGCCGGCGTGCAGGCTTGAAAGAGGTCTTATTAGAGGGCGCGCACTTTGCAGGAGCTGGGCTGTCATGTCAAAAACTGTGGTGAGGCAAAGCCCTCTGCACAGATAAAGAATTACAGGCACTGGCCGATACGCTGTCTCTATGTGCTTTCAGGTAAGGATGTCCCGATGTCGCTCAGGCAGCTCTCCATTCAATGGAAAATCACCCTGCTGGCGGGCCTCTGCCTGCTGGGGATCGTGACCCTGCTGGTGGGTCTGTCGCTGTATCGCATGGCGCAGAGCTCGCAGCAGGTCAAGGCGTCCAGCATGCAGATGCTCGACGAAGCCGCCCAGTCGCGCATCGAGGCCCAAGGCGAAGTGCAAGCGCTGGGCATTCGCCAGCAGTTCATGGATGCCTACCAGTACGGCCATGGCTTTTCCCGCCAGGTGCTGTTTTTGCGCGAACAGGCCGAGAAGCGCTTTCTCGATGCCTTCGACACCCGTGAAGACCTGACGCGCCAGGTCAAGGCCGCCCTGCAGGCCAACCCCGACCTGCTCGGCCTGTCCCTGGTGTTCGAAGCCAATGCGCTGGACGGCAAAGACGAACTGTTCGCCAACCAGGCGGAACTGGGCAGCAATGACAAAGGCCGTTTCGCGCTGTACTGGTCGCAACCGACACCGGGGAAAATCACCTCGATGGCGCTGCCCGAGAGCGACATGGCCGACACCTCCATCGGCCCCAGCGGTGAAAAGGCCAACGCCTGGTTCACTTGCCCACGCACGACCCTCAAGCCCTGCGTGATCGAGCCCTACTTCTATGTGATCGACGGCCAGAACGTGCTGATGACCAGCATCGTATTCCCGCTGATGGTCAATGGCAAAGTCATCGCCTCGCTGTCGGTGGACATCAACCTCAACAGCCTGCAGGCGGTCAGCCAACAGGCCAGCCAGAAACTGTACGACGGCCAGACCCAGGTCAGCATCCTCAGCCCGACCGGCTTACTGGCCGGCTACAGCCCGGATGCCAGCAAACTCAGCCAACGCCTGGAGCAGGTCGACCCGGCCAGCGGCGCTCAGTTGATCAGTGCCTTGGCCAGCAGTACCCAGACCCACAGCCTGCGCACCGACCATCAACTCAAGGTACTGGCGCCTTTTGCGCCGATTCCCGGCGGTAAGGCGTGGGGCGTATTGCTGGATGTACCGGAAAAAGTCCTGGTCGCCCCCGCCGAAGCGCTGAAAAACCAGCTGGACGCCGACAACGCCAAAGGCACCCTGCTGGAACTGGGCCTGGGCCTGCTCGCCGCCGTTGTCGGCTTGATCCTGGTGTGGCTGATGGCGCGCAGCGTGACCCGGCCAATCCTCGGCGTGGCGCACATGCTTGAAGATATCGCCAGCGGCGAAGGCGACCTGACCCGGCGCCTGGCTTACGCCAAACAGGACGAGCTGGGCCAATTGGCCGGCTGGTTCAACCGCTTCCTCGACAAGCTGCAGCCGATCATTGCCGAGGTCAAACGCTCGGTGCAGGACGCCCGTGGCACCGCCGACCAATCCGCAGCCATTGCCACGCAAACCAGCGCCGGCATGGAGCAGCAGTACCGCCAGGTGGACCAGGTGGCCACCGCATCCCACGAAATGGGCGCCACCGCCCAGGACGTGGCCCGCAGCGCCGCACAAGCGGCCCAAGCCGCCCGAGATGCCGACCAGGCGACTCGTCAAGGCTTGACGGTTATCGACCGCACCACCGCCAACATTGGCGAGCTCGCCGCCGACATGAGCACTGCCATGGCCCAGGTAGAAGGCTTGGCCGCCAACAGCGAACAGATCGGCTCGGTGCTTGAAGTGATTCGCGGCATCGCCGAGCAGACCAACCTGTTGGCGCTCAACGCCGCCATCGAAGCCGCTCGCGCCGGTGAAGCCGGCCGCGGTTTTGCCGTGGTCGCCGACGAAGTGCGCAACCTGGCACGGCGCACCCAGGAATCGGTGGAAGAAACCCGCCTGGTGATCGAACAATTGCAAACCGGTACCAGCGACGTGGTCGGCTCCATGGGCAACAGCTATCGCCAGGCCCAGGGCAGCGTCGAACAGGTGGGCCAGGCCGTGACGGCCTTGCGCCAGATTGGCGATGCGGTCACGGTGATCAGCGACATGAACCTGCAAATCGCCAGCGCCGCCGAAGAGCAAAGCGCGGTGGCCGAAGAGATCAACAGCAACGTGGCGACCATTCGCGATGTGACCGAGTCATTGTCGGAGCAGGCCAATGAGTCGGCGCGGGTCAGCCAGGCGTTGAACAGTCTGGCGAATCAGCAGCAGGGGTTGATGGATCAGTTCAGGGTCTGAATGTAGCAAGGCTTTTCTGTGGGAGCCGGGCTTGCCCGCGATGCAGACACCTCGGTACTTCAGGCAAACCGAGTCGATGCTATCGCAGGCAAGCCAGCTCCCACATCTTGAGCGGTGGTGTGTCAGTGTCAGCGGCGTGGCAACTCGATCAACACCTTGAGCCCACCCAGCTCACTCTCCTGCAGCTGCAACACCCCGCCCCACACCTCAACGATGTCGCGCACGATTCCCAGCCCAAGGCCATGGCCAACCCTTTGCTCATCCAGGCGTGCGCCACGGCTGAACACTTGGTCGCGCTGGGCCTCGGGAATGCCGGGGCCGTCGTCTTCCACCGCCAGCCGGTAGCCGTGGGGCGTCTCGCTGATGCTCAGGCATACCTCGGCGTCCGCCCATTTACAGGCGTTGTCCAGCAGGTTGCCCAGCAGTTCCAACAGGTCTTCACGGTCCCAGGGCAGTTGCAGGCCTGGCGTCACCTGGTAGCTGAGGTCCAGGTGTTCGCCGTGGATCATCCGCAGGGTGGCCAGTAAGCCGGGCAGTTCTTGTTCACAGTCAAATAACGCGCCCGGCAGCGCATCACCCGCCAGGCGCGCACGGTTGAGTTCACGGTTAAGGCGCTGCTGCACCTGCTCCAGTTGCTCGCGCAACAACTGGCTCAACTGCGGATGACCCTTGAGGGCTTCACTGGAAGCGGCGCTCAATAACACCGCCAGCGGGGTTTTCAGCGCATGCCCCAGGTTGCCGAGGGCGTTGCGGGAGCGCTTGAGGCTGTCTTCGGTGTGCGCCAGCAGGTGGTTGATCTGCGCCACCAGGGGCTCCAGCTCAAGCGGCACCTGGGTGTCGAGTTGCGAGCGCTGGCCTTGTTGTAGTTGGGCGATTTGGTTGCGCGCGGTCTCCAGCGGACGCAAGGCACGGCGCACAGTGACCCGTTGCAGAACCAGCACCAGCAGCAGCGCCGCCAGCCCCATCACCAGGCCGACCTGGCGCATCAGGCGAAAGCTCTCACGCACAGGCGTGTAGTCCTGGGCCACGCTGATGGAAATCGATTGGCCAAAGCGCTTGTAGTCCGAGCGCAACACCAACAGTTGCTGGCCTTCGGGCCCCAGTTGCAGGTTGCCCTTGAGCCCCGCCGTGGGGAGCCGGGGCAGTTCCTGGTCCCACAGTGAACGGGAGCGCCAATGCACATCGGCAAAGTCGATACGAAAGTAGTGCCCGGAAAATGGCCGTTGGTACGCCGGCGACAGACGTTGCTCATCCAACTGCACGCCGTTGGGCCCACGCACCAGCGCCACCAGCAGGTTTTCGCTGTCGTTGCGCAAGCCCGCTTCAAGGTAGCGCTGCAAACCCGCCTCGAACAACCACAGGCTGGTTTGCGCCAGCACCACGCCGACGATCACCATCACGCTGATCAACCCCAGGCTCAAGCGCCGCTGGATCGACCTCATGCCGGGGTGGCGCCGAATCGGTAACCCTGACCGCGTCGGGTTTCGATCACGCTGCGTCCCAATTTGCGCCGCAGGTGGTTGACGTGCACCTCCAGCACATTGGAGTCGCGCTCGGTCTCGCCGTCATACAAGTGTTCGGCCAGGTGGCTTTTGGACAGGATCTGTTCGGGATGCAGCATGAAATAGCGCAACAAACGAAACTCGGCAGCCGTCAGCTGGATCTCGGCGCCGTCGCGTAGCACGCACTGGCGCCCTTCATCCAAATGCAGGCCGGCGGCTTGCAGGGTGGGCTGGTTCGTCTGGCCGTGGGAGCGGCGCAACAGCGACTGGATGCGCAGGTACAGCTCTTCAGGGTGAAAGGGTTTGCTCAGGTAATCATCGGCGCCGGCCTTGAGCCCTTCGATGCGCTCGGCCCAGGAATCGCGGGCCGTGAGGATCAGCACCGGGATGGCCAACGCGGCGGCGCGCCATTGCGCCAGCACGTCAAGCCCGGGCAAACCGGGCAGGCCAAGGTCAAGGATGATCAGGTCATAGGGCTCGCTGCGCCCTTGATACACGGCGTCCCGGCCGTCGGCCAGCCAGTCGACCGCGTAGCCCTGGCGCTGCAGGCCGGCCATCAGTTCGTCGGCCAGGGGCACGTTGTCTTCCACCAGGAGCAGGCGCATCAGTCTTCCTCATCTTTGATCAGGTCGCCATTGGTGGCATCCAGCTTGATCTCGCGCACCACACCCTCGGTGGTCACCAGTTCCACTTCATAGGCGTATTGCCCGTGTTTCTTTTCCAGTTCGGCTTCCAGCAGCCGTGAGCCGGGGTATCGCGCCATGGCCTGCTGCAACAGCTGTTCCAACGGCAGGATCACGCCTTGCTGGCGCAGGGCCAGGGCTTCGTCCTGGTTGAGGTCGCGGGCCGCGAGACTGGAACAAAACACCATGAGCACCAGCGCCACGCGACTGCCGACGCGTAAATTTACCTTCATTACGTATCCTGATGATTCTTGAGAACCTGCCCGGTGAGCGCGTCCAATTCAACATCCCATTCAATGCCGTCAGTGTCTTGAAGCTCAACTTCATAGACGTACTTGCCGTACTCCTCATCCAGGTCGGTGCCCAGCAGCGTCGAACCAGGGTGAAGGGCCAGGGCAGTGGCTTCCAATTGATCGAAAGCGACAATAGTAACAGTGGCCGGCACGATCAGTGGTTTGTCGGGGTCCAATGCGGCGGCCGAGGTCGCCGTAACGAGGATGATAGCGGCGGCGCCCAGGGCAGTGAGGCGCTTCATGATAAGTCTCCGTTACATGATGTTTTCCTACGCCGACCACGGTACGCGCCGCAACTTAACTGAAACTGAATTGCCACCATGGCAATTTCACGCAAGCCGTTTTCCCACTGACTGGGAGATTTCCTATACTGCCCCGCTCGCCTCAACAGAGACCGGTATGACAGCCATCCATATCAAGTTCCCGGCCTTGACCCTCAAGGCCGGCAAGCGTGCCTTCACCCGCCTCCGCGAGCAGGGCCTTGCGCCTGCCGACGTCGGTATCCTCCCCGGTGCGGCTGGCGGCCCCAAGGCCCTGGGTATCCAAGGGCTGGACCTGGCGCTGTTCGGTGACTGGTTGCCCCGTGCGCCGCGCGAGCGTGCGCTGATCGGCGCGTCCATCGGCTCGTGGCGGTTCGCCAGCGCCTGCCTGCCCGACCCGGTGCAAGGTTTGCTCGACCTGGGCCGGCTCTACAACGAGCAGCGCTTTGCCAAAGGCGTGACCATGGCGCAAGTCAGCCAGAGCTGCCAACGCATGCTCGACGACCTGCTGGCCGGGCGCGATGCGCGGGTGCTGGACAACCCCGACTATCGGCTGAACATCATGGTGGTCAAGAGCCACGGATTGCTCGCCGATGACCACCGTGGGCGGCTGGGGCTGGGCCTGTCGTCGGTGATTGCCGATAATCTGCGGGGCCGCGCACGGCTGTCGCGGCATTTCGAGCGGCTGATCATCCACGACCCGCGTCAGGCGCCTCCGGTACACCCGCTGAAGGATTTCCCCTCGCGCTTCCTCACCCTGGACGTGGGCAACCTGCGCCAGGCGTTGCTCGCGTCCGGCTCGATCCCCATGGTGATGCAAGGCGTGCGCGACCTACCCGGGGCCGGAGCCGGCACCTACCGCGACGGCGGCCTGCTGGACTACCACCTCGACCTGCCCTACCACGGCGATGACATCGTGCTGTACCCGCACTTTACCGACCGGGTCATCCCCGGCTGGTTCGACAAGGGCCTGCCATGGCGGCGCAGCAACCAGCAATTTTTGCAGGATGTGTTACTGCTCGCGCCGTCCAGGGACTACCTGGCCCGCCTGCCCCACGGCAAGCTGCCAGACCGCAGCGACTTCAAGCGCTTTATGGGCGATGACCCTGGCCGCAACAAATATTGGCAAACCGCCATGAGCGAGAGCCAACGACTGGGGGATGAGTTTTTGGCATTGGCGGATAACGGCAAGCTCGGCGACCGATTGCTAGCCCTTTGACCGCATGGGTGCCTGCGGCCGAGGGGCGGTATGCGCAGAGGTTGATCAAACTGTTAAACTCGCCGCCTGCCAGACACCTGACCGAGCTGAAAACACTGTGGAAATCTTCAAGGAATTTACATTCGAATCCGCCCATCGCCTGCCCCACGTACCGGAAGGCCACAAATGCGGGCGCCTGCATGGGCATTCGTTCAAGGTGGCCATCCACCTGAGCGGCGACCTGGATCCCCATACCGGCTGGATTCGCGACTTCTCGGAGATCAAAGCGATTTTCAAGCCGCTCTATGAACGCCTCGACCACAACTACCTCAATGACATTCCCGGCCTGGAAAACCCCACCAGCGAAGTACTGGCCAAGTGGATCTGGAATGAACTGAAACCCTTGCTGCCGGAACTCAGTGCGATCCGTATCCACGAGACCTGCACCAGTGGCTGCATCTATCGCGGCGAGTAAGCGATAACGTGTTGGAAAACCACCTGCGGGTGGTTTTTTTTGGAAATGCTTTCAGGAGAACGTGATGGAAAACACCTGGCTGGCCCAAGCCAAGCGCTTGCAGGCGCTGGCTTCCACGGGGTTGCATTTCTGCACCGATGATTTCGAGCGCGAGCGCCTGGAGGAAATTGCCCTGATCGCTCACACCATGCTGGCGCAATTGGGCAACGTACCGCTGGAGCGTATCACCGGCCTGGTTTCGGATTTCGCCCAGCGCTATTCGACGCCGATGATCGACGTGCGCGGCGCAGTGATCGAAG
Organism: Pseudomonas sp. GL93; assembly: GCF_003408955.1. Taxonomy (NCBI): domain Bacteria; kingdom Pseudomonadati; phylum Pseudomonadota; class Gammaproteobacteria; order Pseudomonadales; family Pseudomonadaceae; genus Pseudomonas; species Pseudomonas sp. GL93. The sequence continues at coordinate 24,562 of NZ_NKRF01000081.1, read as the reverse complement.
GTGAGCGGATTTTGCTGGTACGGGAATCGACCGATGGCTGCTGGGCATTGCCGGGTGGTTATGCCGATATAGGTTTGTCGGCGGCCGAGAACATCATCAAGGAAATCCACGAAGAAGCCGGGCTCACTGTCACCGCAAGGGCGCTATACAGCGTGACGCACAAGGCCAAGGGCTCGTACCGGCCAGATGTGAGGGATTTCTACAAGTTGTACTTCCTGTGTGACCGGGTGGACCAACTCGCACCCACGGCAGGTTTTGAAACCACCGAAGTCGGCTTTTTCACCTTGGATGACCTGCCGCCCCTGTCTCGCGGGCGCACGATTGAAAGTGATCTTGAGGCTGCCTTCGCATTTAATCGGGGTGAGACCACGCAGACACTATTCGACTGAGCCAGTTTGGCTCACCGCTGCACTGCTTTTGCGCTGGATTGGGCGGGAGACCTTATAAAGGGCTTGGTCCCGTCAGCGCATACCTGCCTGCACCTGCGTTGGCACGCAGGATGCACACGACCTGGGTCACCACTCAGGGAGCAGCCCCCATGACGCAGCAAGACCCCGGCAACGACTACCCTCTCAGCGAAGTCCCCTTGCACGCGCGCAAGGGCCTGGCCTCTACGGCCATGGTGTTGCTGGGGTTCACCTTTTTTACCGCGACCATGTTTGCCGGCGGCAAGCTGGGGGTGGCGTTCAGCTTCATCGACATGCTCGGCGTCGTGGCCCTGGGTAACCTGTTGTTGGGTATCTACGCCGCAGGCTTGGGTTACATCGCGTTCAAGAGCGGCTTGAACTCGGTGTTGATGGGGCGTTTCTGCTTTGGCGAAGTGGGCAGCAAGCTCAGTGACTTGATCCTCGGCTTTACCCAGATCGGCTGGTATGCCTGGGGCACGGCCACGGCGGCCGTGGTATTGGGCAAGTATTTCCAGTTGAGCCAGGGCGGGGTGCTGGGGCTGATGGTGGTATTTGGTTTACTGTTCTGCGCCACCGCCTACGTGGGGTATCGCGGCTTGGAAATCCTGTCCTACATCGCGGTGCCGGCCATGGGGCTTCTGTTGCTGCTGTCGATGTGGGTCGCCACCGTGAAGGTCGGCGGGCTGGAAGGGCTCCTGGCGGTGGTGCCCAGCGCTGAGCTGGACTTGTCCACCGCCATCACCCTGGTGTTCGGGACCTTTGTCAGCGGGGCAACCCAGGCCACCAACTGGACACGGTTTTCGCGCTCGGCCAAGGTTGCGGTGCTGGCCAGCCTGATCGGCTTTTTTGTCGGCAACGGCTTGATGGTGCTGATCGGGGCCTATGGCGCCATCGTCTATCAGCAACCGGATGTGGTGGAGGTCTTGCTGCTGCAAGGTTTCGCCACGGCGGCGATGGCCATGCTGCTGCTCAATATCTGGAGCACCCAGGACAACACCATCTACAACTTCGCCGTCGCCGGTTGCAACCTGCTGCGCACCCAACGGCGCAAGAGCGTGACCCTGGCCGGCGCGGTGATCGGCACCCTGCTCGCCTTGTTCGGCATGTATGACCTGCTGGTGCCGTACCTGATCCTGCTGGGTACGGTCATCCCGCCGATAGGAGGCGTGATCATGGCGGACTTCTTCTATCGCTATCGCGGCCAATATCCGCGCTTGGCGGAAGCTCACTTACCGGCATTCAATTGGCCAGGTCTGATCGCGTATGGGGTGGGCACCGTGGTCGCGTTCAACTCGCCGTGGGTCGCACCGTTGGTGGGAATTTTTGCCGCATCGCTGACCTATGTGCTGCTCAGCGCCATACTACGCGCCATGACCGCCTGGACATCGGTATCGCCCTGAGGATCTGGCGGCTGTCTGCCTGATTTTTTTGCCAAGAGGAACTTGACCATGCACATCATCAATGCCCGCCTGCGCAACCGTGAAGGCCTGCATGATCTGCACCTGGAACACGGCCGGATCGCCAGCATCACTGCGCAAACTGGGGTGCCGGCGCTGATGGCCGGCGACTTGGACGCCGCCGGTAACCTGGTGATACCGCCCTTCGTCGAACCCCACATCCACCTCGACGCCACCCTCACCGCCGGCGAGCCGCGCTGGAACATGAGCGGTACGCTGTTTGAAGGCATCGAATGCTGGGGCGAACGCAAGGCCACCATTACTCTGGAGGACACCAAGGCCCGGGCCAAAAAAACCATTCAAGCCCTCGCCGCCCATGGCATCCAGCATGTGCGTACCCATGTCGACGTCACCGACCCGGACCTCACCGCACTCAAGGCCCTGCTGGAGGTACGTGAAGAAAGCACGCACCTGATCGACCTGCAAATCGTCGCCTTCCCCCAGGAAGGCATCGAGTCATTCCGCAATGGTCGCGAGTTGATGGAAGAAGCCATTCGCCTGGGTGCCGATGTGATCGGTGGCATCCCCCACTTCGAATACACCCGCGACCAAGGCGTGAGTTCGGTGAAGTTCCTCATGGACCTGGCCGAACGCACAGGCTGCCTGGTGGACGTGCACTGTGACGAAACCGACGACCCCCACTCGCGCTTTCTCGAAGTCCTCGCGGAAGAAGCCCGCAGCCGCGACATGGGTGCCCGCGTCCCCGCCAGCCATACCACGGCCATGGGCTCCTACGACAACGCCTACTGCGCCAAACTGTTTCGCCTGTTGGGGCATTCCGGCATCAGCTTTGTCTCGTGCCCCACCGAAAGCATCCACCTGCAAGGCCGCTTCGACAATTTCCCGAAACGGCGCGGCGTCACCCGCGTCAACGAACTGCTTGAGGCCGGCATGAACGTGTGCTTCGGCCAGGACTCCATCGTCGATCCCTGGTACCCGCTGGGTAACGGCAACATTCTGCGAGTACTGGAGGCCGGTCTGCACATCTGTCATATGCTCGGTTACCGCAATTTGCAAAACGCCCTGGACCTGGTCACCGACAACAGTGCCAAAGCCATGGCTCTGGGCGATCGTTATGGGTTGCAAGCAGGTCGCCCGGCCAACCTGCTGATCCTGTCGGCCGACAGCGACTACGAAGTCATACGTAGCCAGGGCCTGCCGCTGTACTCGATTCGCAACGGCAAGGTGCTGATGAAGCGGCAACAGGCGCAGGTAGAGTTTATGTAACCGCGCGGGTTAGACGATTGAGTCGATGTCCAGCGTTTGCACCCGTGCCTGTTCGTCGTGGGCAGGCGGCGGGATGCTGGCGAATTGGGCCGGCTCACGATTCTCGCGGTGGCTGAACCAACGTTTGAGGCTCGATTGCAGATGTGCAGAACGGGCATGGCTGCCGTAGACATCGCGGGCTTCCAGGCGTCGCCAGCGCAGGCTTGCCAAGCGCTCGCGGCTGGTGTGCAAACGGTCGATCTCTGCGTTCAAGGCATCGGTAGGTTCATGGCTACGATCATTGGCCGGGCGCCGTAGCGCAAGTTCACGCCGCTTGGCCCGCAGTTGCTCGCGCATGTCTTCGAAGGCCCGGTCGAGCAGCTCGAACTCTTGCTGGGTTACCAGCGGGCCCTCGCTCTCCAGGGTTTGTTGCCAGCGGCGCAACGTCGCCCACGCCGCGGGGATGTAGCTGGTGGTCATGAAGTGCTGGTCGGCTTGGAACAGCTGCCTCAACACATTATCGCGGTCGGGCATGTCGCCCTGCAGTTGCAATGCGCGGTTGCAACCCGCCTCTTGGAGCGATTCGCACCCAGGCTTCCATAACACCGAGGAGTGGCTGCCATCCGGGAGCGTGATCGGCATGAAGTGATATTGTTCACCATGATGTCGATAGGGGTTGCCGCCCACGCGCACCAGCCCTGCCGCGAACAGCAGGCCACCGGGTGCGGGGTTGCTGAATAGCGCGATGGCCCCGGGAATCCAGAGCTTGGCGGTGGTGTTCATCCAGGGCGCCGGGACACTGGGGACAGGGTCGTTATGGTTGACGATGCGGTGGTGGACCAGGGAAGAGGCACCGGCGGTAAATTCAGAGTCGGCGGCGCGGGGGGCGCCGTAGGTGTAGAGGAGTGGGTCGTAATCTCGATCTGGCGTGCGACGTAGGGCCTCTGCCAATAAGAGTGCTATAGCCCCCCCAAGACTATGGCCACAAATGATAATTCGTTGGCCGCTGTGATATCGAAAAAGGTAACCCGATACAAAATTATGCATGGCCTGAAATGCCTGATAAAAACCTTGATGGGCTTTTCCAACGCCCTCGATGAATGGGACTTGATGGGCGTTTGCATCGCGTAGAACATCGGCACCACTAGCGGTGCCGCGTACAGCAATAAGCACCACTTCATCGTGATGACAAATAAATGCTTGAGTATCTGTTCCAAACTCTACATCGTTAAAAAAGTGTATCCGCTCCGGATGCTCGAGATCATGCGCATTGGCATTCTGCCCGTACAACTCTGGATCAAAAGGCAAAATCTCGAAACGACGGGAATAAGCTACGTCTTCATACAATGGATAAAATCGTTGCACTTGCTCTGAGTCAAACCTCCACGCCTCCCGGTGACATGACAAGCGTTCGGAAAACAAATTCCCGATACTTGGATGCCAAGGAAAGCTGACTTTATCCTTAGGTTCTGCTGAAGGATCTTGGCCAAACTCGCAATAGCTTAATGTTGACATTAACGCCAGTTGGTACAGGTTCAATGCGCAAAATTGATCCTGTGTAGAAAGGATTGGCCGTAATGCTCTTAGAGGTCGCACCTGCAACATCGTGAATTTTTTCGGAAAGAGCACCAGCCCCTTGAAGGAAGACTCGGGAGGTCCAAAACCAAGGTCTGCCATCATCTTGAGTGCATGCCGCATTGGACGGTGAGCCTGTGACGACAGGGGCGGCAAGTGAGCGCTATGTCGAACTAGGTCACTCACTTCAACCTGATAAAAATGATCTGCATTTGGGCGTGCGGGATTTTTTTCGACAATCTGATCGTGGTTATCAAGAAAATGGGTTTGCTCGGCACGCACTTGCAACTCAGTGATAGGCAATGCATAGAATGAACGTGTCATGAGCGACTGATAGGGCGTTTCCCGACCTGAATAGCGCTCCTCCATCATCAGAATTACGGGACCACAGAAAAAACCCTCCACTCGGGCAAAACCCTCCCCGTTCAACCGACCGTTGTATTGCTGACCAGCAACGTCACGCAGGGTGTAAGGCAGTCCCCCATAACTTTTTCCATTTCCCGTTTCATCGACTAAGCAGAAGGTCAACCAATCCCCACTCAATGAGCAAGCAGGCATCCTGTCGTTGAAAAACTGTTGCTTCCATGCAGCTTGTTCCATGAGGTTTCTCCTGATTAATCACAGGTCGGATAAATATTGCATAAACGCCCATCTGGCATTTTGAAAGCCTTGAAGTCAGCGACATTGCCGCGACAAAACGCAAATATGTCTTCCTGGCTTTCTCCCCTGCAACGCTTCCAGCCACCGACAACCTTTACCCAGTTGTCTCGCACTGCTGGTTGTTCTTCTTCCGTTAACGCCAGCACCATTCTCAGCGTCTTCCCACGCAATCCAGCACGGGACACATAACCGCCAGCACGAGCTTTCGTAAGTTGTCCGCTGGTGTTCAGCGAATTGCATTTAAGCCCCTTAATAAGGGCATGCTGGGGGCCAACAGTACGAAACAACCATTGACATTGCCCAGGGAGCTCTTGGACATAACTTTCTGACATCAAAGACATTCCGTCCTCCCAACTATCTTGGATATAAACAGCGGCGTAATCCCGTCCGACATCCGACCAACGCCCCCCCCACTTTGCGTTAATCGCAAACACAAGTTTACGTAACATCAGCGAGCAGCCTTCCACCCGCTCTGTCATTGGCACCTCGAAACTCACTCTATTCGCTACGGGTTTGCTGGCAGCCTTGAATATTTTGAGATCCGCTCGCTTGCCATGTCTTCGAGGCAACTTGCACGTTTCGCCCGGCGCGGGGGTGTAGGAAGCATCGCCCACAAGGCCGAATTGCGCCGGCAAATCCACCTCCAATGTAAAACTCTCCACCGCCTTCCCCGTACATCCCGAAAGCCCCGCAGCCACCAGTAGCACCCACCCCATCAATTTATTCACTGCTCCCCACCTCCCTGTGCCACTGCGCCGCCACTCGTTCAAAATGCTCCCCTGGCGTCTCGTCTGCCCTCGGTTGCCAATTAGTAACCCTGCTGCCGGTCGCCTCTGCCAACCGGCGCACCACCAAAAATTCGAGCTGCACCGGCTCCCGCCATTGCCAGGTGCGCGCCTGCTCCAGTAACTGGGCCAGCCAAATCCTGGGGTCTTGGAATTCGACTAATGCCGCCAGGTCTTCACTGTGCTCAGCCAGCAGGTAGCGCAGGATATTAGCGTGCAGGATGGCTTCGGCCTGGGGGTTGGGTGTGTTGAGCCACGGCGGGGGCTCAGGCACAGGGTAGTCGCCCGGTGCAGGGTTTTCGTGGTGGCACCAACAGCCTTCATGCCAATAGCACACACTGATCAGCGGCCCGAGGTAGGCTGGCCAATGCTCCTCGGCCAGATGGGCCAAGGCACGGGCCAGGGTGCGGTTGTCGTGAAAGCGATAAAGCGCCTGTTGGCCTTCTGGCCCCCGCAGCAGTCTCTCGCGCCAATGACGCGCCACTCCCGCCAAGTCGCTGGCGGGCAGGCTGGCGAGCCAGCCCCAGTTCGACTCGGGGTGTAGCAACAGGTCGGCCAATGCAGGCTCATTCAGTTGCTCCAGTAACAGTATGAGCGGGCCTGAATTCGCCAACTCCGCCGCAGCGGTCTCGCTGTAGAGGTTGCAATAGTGCGACGGAGCACGATCTGCCATCAGGCGTTGGCGAGCTTCGTGGTGACCATCAAGCATCAGGCACAATGGGTGTCCGCTCTGCTGTTGTTGGGCCATCCAACGATGGAGCAAGCTGTCCATCAGGCCGCCCTCCCTGGGATATCGCACAGGCCTTCGCGGCAGCCTTCGCACAGAGGGCAAAAGTCGGCGCCCAGTTGCTTGGCCAAGTCCATGATGACGCTTTGCACGGCAGAGATTTGCGTGCCGGCAACCCCTGATGGGCTCACCGAACGGCTTGCAGACGGCGAACCGCCCAGAGTGATGGACCGGCTGCTGGAAATACTGCCGGCTTGCATCACCAGGTGTTCCCCGCCTGCCTTCAAGCTCAGTTGTGCGCCGGCCTCTATCACCAGGCTGGCACCGGCCTTGAGATGAACCTGCTGCCCGGCCTCGATCACCAGGCTCCTGCCAACGCGAGTCAGGCTATCGCCCTCTACCTCCAGGCGACTGTCATGCCCCACCCGTTGCTCCAGGTCACGCTGGGCACGCAGGTAGATGAGTTCTTCGCCGCGCCGGTCTTCCAAGTGCAACTCGTTGGCGCCCCCGCCGCCCGGCGAGCTGCGGCTACGCAGTACGCTGCGTGTCTTGTGCTGCGGCAAAGCGTACGCCGGCAAGTGCGATGCATTGGGCAGGCAACTTGTGACAAGGGGTTGGTCCGGGTCACCCTCCAGGAAGCTCACCAGCACTTCCATGCCCACCCGTGGAATGACCATGGCGCCAAACCCATCACCCGCCCAACCGGACGCCACGCGCAGCCAACAACTGCTCGTCTCGTCGCCCTTGTCCGCGCGATCCCAGTGAAAGCGCACCTTCACACGACCATAGGTATCGCAGTGCACGTCCTCGCCTGCCGGCCCGGTTACCGTCGCGGTCTGGCTGCCACTGATCGTCGGTTTGGGGTGTTTGAGGGCCGGTCGATGCACTGCGCGCCAGGGTGTCGCGGTGAATCGGTTGCGATAGCCTTGGAACTCGCCGGCCTCAACCAACAAAGCCTCCAACGCCTGCGGCTGATAACCCTCATGACGCACCGAGGTCAGCAACCATAAGTCGTTGCAGGCTGGGTCCGGGTGATCGCACAGTTCAAGGAAGTGGCCACTGCATAGCGCCGATTGATCGCTCTTGCCCAGCACTCGATGGCGATCACGCTGGTGACGCTCCAGGCTGCGTCGCGCCAGCTGCGCACCGCGTGCATGGCCCGTAAAGCCGGCAGGGTAGCCATAATCTTCCAGAGGATCAGCCGTCTCGGCACCGGCTTGGTCTTGCAGGCGAAACGAAGGGTGCTCAAAGTCATAGTCACGACGTACGGTGCGCCGGCTGCGCGTTACCAGGCGCCGGTCGAAACGTTGGACGACCGGGGCCCCAAGCGATGGATCAGCCGAGGAACAATAACGCTGCACCGGCAACCGGCGAAACACCGTCTGGTCATCGCCAAACACCAGCAGATGATTCTGCGCGCTGTGACGAAAGTGGTAGTGAATGCCCTCCTCTTCACACAGCCGTTGGATGAAATGCAGGTCGGATTCCCTGTACTGCACGCAAAATGCGCGTGGTGGATACACCACCGGCCCGAGCTCGAAGGCATAGGCGTCGGCGAGAATGCCGTGGTGCTCAAGGACCGTCGCAATGATCTGCGGTACGCTGCGCTGCTGGAAAACCCGCTGATCGCAACGATGGGCAAGGGATGCCAGGCGTGGCGCCAGTGTCAGGTGATAAAGGGTGAGCCGCGTACCGGGATCATCCCGACCGATGGCGTAGATTTGCCCATGCAAGCCCTGACCTGCTTCGCCGAAGTACAGATAGGCGGTTTGATGAAGCAATGCCTCCAGGTCAAGGTAGGGGTCTTCGCTGACTAACTGCACCTGTATAAAGTAGGGCTGGTCGAGGGCTTCACTGCCGTTGAACGCCACTACCTGAAGTTCTGTATTTATGCCTGCAAGGACTAACTTGAAACGTGACGAAACAAACCCGTTAACCATCCTTTGTTACCCGTCATCAAATTCGCGTGAATGGCTCTTCCTCACAAATGCCAATTTGGATTGCGAAAAAAGCACCTGAACACGCTAAAGCTTAGCGATTTCAGTCGACTTTCGGCCCTTTCGAAATAATAAAGAAGTTTCGTACAACGAAAATGGAAGTGTCTTTTTCAGAATATAAATACAGCCAACAAGCCATCTAACAATTAGAGAAAACTCTGACTGCGGCATATATCTGAATCACTAAGCTTTAAGGAAACGACTGACACTTATTTAAGGTATCAGTCGTTCCCGATGTTCAGACTTTTAATTGCGCTGTCCCGAAAAGACTGACACTCAGCACGTTTCCTGACTCGGTCTTCAAGCGCACTGGCGCCGTGCCACCCGGCATTACCACCGCTACGTCGCCACTCTCAACCCAACCTGCTCGCCATGCCGCACACGCCACTGCGCTTGCACTGGTCCCCGACGAGGCCGTAGGCCCTTCCCCTCGTTCAAATACGCGCGCGATGATCCGATTGTCTGTGTCCCGGGCAGCCCATTGGAGGTTGACCCCAGCGACACAGGGTTGGCCGCACCCAGCTGGCGGTGCAAAAGCAATGGCTTTCAACTGCTGGAAAAGTGCCGACTGATGCATCGTGTCATAGGCTGGCAACGCCGAAAGCTGCTCAACCAGCGTCACACAATGGGGGTTGCCCACTCGGACAAATTGGCTGCTCCCCCATTGCGGATTAATCGATGTCAGTGCCGCCACGCGATTGAATTCATGCCGTTCCACCACGACAGGGCTCACGCCAACCGCACCCGCCGCCAAGGGGCCGAACTCGGGTCGGCCCAAGCTCAGCCAGAAACCTTGCACCTGATCATATCTCGCCGACTCGACATAAGTGGTCAAGGGCGATATCGCACCTGGTTTGTCGTGATACACCCGCAACTCAGTGCCGTCGACCAGCAAACCCTGGTCGGTCAACGCCTGGGCAAAGATAGTCAGGCCATTACCACTGCGTTCGGCAAGAGAGCCGTCGGTATTGATGATCAGCAGATCAAACGGTGCCTGGGCCTGAAATGGCCCGACCAACAAACCATCGCAGCGATGCGCCTTGGCACCAGCCGGACGTGGCAACGTACCCCAGCCACATTCAGACGTAATCGCCGATGCGGCCCACGCCCTACGCGTGCTCGCAGCCAAGCCGGCGGTGTCGGGCACGACAATACCCTGGCGGCGTAAATAGGCGGGGCTGACCACCCCATAAATATTGCCGCGCGCGTCGTAGAACCGGGTCATAGCCACGCAAACCGGAAAATTTTCATCGGCTCGTCCGCTCACTTACCTACTATCGGGACAGCAGCGTATTACACAACCGCCGGTCTGTGGGAAGTGATCTGGAAGGTGGTAATCCGCCGCAAGAAACCTGGGGTTCAGCCACTCCCCGCAGGGATTACACACCTTCCAGCCCACCTCCTACAGGCTCGATCATTTCTACGTGGTGACCGGCCGCCAAAGCGTTCCGTGTTTGTAAAAAAATAAGGCTTGCACCCCGTACCTTTAATCCTGAACACCAACGGAACCCGATTCGCTCAAGAGGGCCTGATATGCAAGGATGTCGCGCCGGACATCGTTCGTTGAACGCCAAACCAAGGATTTTTCATGACTGCCATTCCCACCCCTGCCCCCGTGGTTCCCGGGCGACTGGAACAGATGTCGACCCGCATCGCTTTTTTTATCGCAGGTTTTGGTATCGCCGCCTGGGCGCCGCTGGTGCCGTATGCCAAGGCGCGCGCGAACCTGAATGAAGGCACCCTTGGCCTGCTGTTGTTGTGCCTGGGTGTGGGATCGATCATCGCAATGCCGGCAGCGGGCGCGCTGGCCTCGCGTTACGGTTGCCGACGCGTGCTGAGCGCAGGGACACTGATGATCTGCCTGGCTCTGCCGATGCTGGCCACTGCCAGTTCCATCCCGTTGTTGATTGCCGGGTTGTTCCTGTTTGGCGCAGGCCTGGGCACCGTGGACTCCACCGTCAACCTGCAAGCGGTGATCGTTGAGCGCGCCAGTGGCAAAACCATGATGTCGGGCTTCCATGGTTTGTTCAGCCTGGGGGGCATTGTCGGCGCTGCGGGGGTTGCGGGGTTGCTGGGCCTGGGCCTGTCGCCATTGCAGGCGACCCTGGTGGTGGTGGTTATCACGCTGGCGGCGCTGTTGAAGGCTGCACCGCACTTGCTGCCTTATGGCAGTGAAAGTTCGGGGCCGGCATTTGCAGTGCCCCATGGTGTGGTGTTGTTTATCGGTTGCCTGTGTTTCATCGTGTTCCTGGCTGAAGGCGCCGTACTGGATTGGAGCGCCGTGTTCCTCAGCGCCGAGCGCGGCCTGGATGAGGCCTACGCCGGCCTGGGCTACGCGGCATTTGCCTTGACCATGACCGCTGGACGCCTGACCGGTGATGCGATTGTTCGACGCCTGGGCCCCACGCGGGTAATCGTGATCGGTGGCGCGCTGGCCTGTGCCGGCTTGCTCCTCGCGACGCTATTGCCTGCGTGGGAAACTGCGCTGCTGGGGTATGCGCTGGTGGGGGCCGGGTGCTCGAATATCGTGCCGGTGCTGTACACCGCCGTGGGTAAGCAAACGGTTATGCCAGAGCATATTGCAGTGCCTGCCATCACCACATTGGGCTACGCCGGCATTCTCGCCGGCCCCGCCGTAATTGGTTTTATCGCCCACGGCAGCAGCTTGAGTACTGCCTTCATCCTGATCGCAGTATTGCTGGCGGCGGTGGCCATCAGCGGCAAAGTCCTCAAGGTGTAGCCTGCCTTTCAGCGTGCCTTGCGAGCGGCGTCTTGCTCATGCCACCGTTCGAGGCTTTTGTTGCTGAGCCACCCCTCTTTGTGAGGCGGGCCAAATAGTCGTGTGCCATTGGCACGCTCCAACGAAGGCAGCAAACCTGGACGCTCAATAATGTTCTTCGCGGTGTAGACACAGAGTTCGCTGTATTTGGACTGGGGCATGCCCGTGGACGCATCCAGCACCGGCGCGCCCTGTTGATCGACCTCATGCGGGTCCTGCATGACCTCCCGCAGCCTGGCTATTTCAACGTACTGATGCGCTTCAAACAGGTAGGTTCGGTCCATGGCCTTGTCTCTCAACAGCGGAAACTGGCTTTGTAGCGCCTCCACCACCTGCGCATTGCCTTGCGCATGAAACGGGTCCTGACTGAACTCGATTGCCGAGCTGTTCCCCTGCAACGCTTGGGCCGCCGCGCTGAGGCTGTCACGTGTGATATCGCCGTCACGACTGAAGATCGCGTCACTCAACCGCGGGCGCTTGAGCATTTCCCTAACGACCTGAATCACGCCGTCCAACGCCTCGTTTTCACCCATAGTATGAGCGGCGATCCGCTGCAAAGACATCCACGTCAGGCGCCCATCATTCAGAAAGGGGTGCAGCAGGCCGAAGGCTTTTTCCAGGGCCTTCGCCAGTTGGTCGTCCGTTGAGGTAGTACCCGGCGGGGTGCCACTGGCCCGCCCAATGGGAAAGTTCTGCAAGTCACGATGGCGCAGAGCGGACAATGTTCCGCGTAAAAGAAAAGGCTTGCGCGAACCCTCGCCCGAAGTCGATGAGGGGGGTTGATGCCAGGCCTCAGGGTGGGTGGCCGCTGGTGACGTAGTTGAGTGTACGGCAGGCTTGTCGGGGGGCAGAGGCCGTCCGGAAGGTAATACACCCTCGATTGTCATGGGTTTTCTCCAACACTTTTCAGATGCATATCCGCAGGGTGATTTTTACCTTGATGGGCAAAATCAACGAATGGACTCTACTCAGGCAGGCACCTCATGTGTGGTTGGAGGAACTCGGCAGTTCCGAGTCAACGATACCTACCAATGACAATATGTAAAACCGAGGTCAGCCGTGGTTAACCCAGCTTGCGCCTACGCCACCAGCCTGCCAGGCAATTAATCAACCCCGTGTCGCTCAACGAATCGGTGCCCTCCCCCCTGATCTGCGGGTCTGCCAGCATGCCCCGGGAAAAGTCGTCCGACACGGGCGCCTGGAATCTACGCTCGCCGGCATAAGCCTTCATACGCCGTGCTTCTGCTTCATATTCCGTCGACGCAAAAGGGAGGCTGCGCGAGGGGCCGCGCTCCTTGGATACTGGTGGACTTGTACGTTGGGTACTGCGCAACAGGTCGATGGGACCATTTGGGGAAGAATTAAACGAGGCTGAAGCCATATGTTTTCCCTCATTCAGAATCTGAAAAGCGGCGGGTCGAATTACAACCGCAAGTATCACCTCTGTGGCAAATGGGCGTAATTCGTTCCTTGAAACATATTGGACTGGCGCCGCCCCCGAGAGGCGGCGCCTGAAGAGCGGTCAGCGGGACAACAAGTACAGTCCTGTACGGCTGATCTTCCCGTCGTCATCTTTACTGGCGCGGTTATCCATTTTCTCAAGCAGATCACTGCGCTTGAGCATTTCCTGGGCCAACTGGATCAGATGGTCCTTGGCTGCGTCGCCGGTAAGCGGCTGGCGGGCCCACTTTTTCAGGTCGCGGATTTTAAGGCTTGAGCCCCCGCTCCCGTTTTTCAACTCGTCGAAATGCTCAAGCAGCTCACCGGCCAGTTCTTTGTCGGTCTTGTACTTGAAGTAGTTTTCTCCTTTGATTACCGCGTTCAGGCTGTGCCGGTCGATCAGGCCATTCAAAGCGCCCGTGGAACCGTGCCGGTCCAATGCGGCCATCAGTTCCGGACGTCGTAGCAGCTCATTGGCCAGGCGAATGTTCTCGTTCATGACCGGGTTGGGCGACCACCCTCTTTTTGCCATTGCAAGAATGCTGTCAACGCTAATGGAACCAGGGTTCTTCGGGTCTCTGAAGGCGTTGAAGTTATCGCGCAACTGCTGCGCCAGCTCTTCTCTATTTTTCAGCGAGTACTGCGGATCAGGCCTGCCGGGGGCGGGCGGATACGGCCGACCTGCAGTGGGGTCCGGCCTCGGTGGCGGATTACTCCCAATGGGGTTCGGCCTGGGGGGCGGGTTGCTGCAACCTGGGTTCGGCTTTGGCGGCGGATGCCCACAGCCAGGATGCATAGACGGCCGATGCCCGGAGAACCAATGACTGATCCAGTGCTGGAGTTGGTTCAGGAAATTCTGCATCGCCGGTGGTCGGTGATGATGCCCAGGTACGTCAGCCGCGGCGGTGGGTGCCTGGGGGTTACCGAATACCGGCCCGGCTTTGTTGGCCCCGGATTGAAAATTCACATGGGCAGCATTCTGACCAGTGAAGGAAGGCGACGCCGGAGCCTGGCGAGTGTTTTTGACCTCGGCCTTGGCACTGGCCTGTGAAAGGTCAGGCGTTGATGAAGCAGAGACGGGTGTATCCAACATCGATACCGACATAAGTTTCTCCATACAGTGGGCGATTTTCAGCTTGTCGCTCCAACGCAGTGTCGAAGCCCATCAGCTTTCCCATGTGTGGTGTTGCGTCGGAATCAGTTCCTGATCCAGCCATAATCTGTGCTGTGGTGATGTAGGAAACAGAGTGTGGTCTTGCAGCAATGAGTGGACGGAGCGCTTTGCCCAGGCAAAAAAAATCGCCCCCCTGAGGTTGCGATTTTTCCCAGCGACGACAGATCAGAACCCGACGCTTGCCTGTACAAAGAAGGTGCGAGGCTCGCCCAGGTACAAGCCGGCATTGTTATCGCTGGAGCGCGTGTAATGCTGCTGGTCGAAGACGTTTTTCACGCCCACACCCAGCTTCAGGTTCGACAACTGCGCGCCGAAGTCATAACCGCTGCGCACGTTGACCGAGACATACCCTGGGATATCACCGTATTGGCCATCCGCGGTGCCTTGGGTGATGTAGGTGGTTCCGGTGCCTGGCGCGCGCTGGCCGGACTGGGCATAAACATCCAGGTTGTGGGTCCAGTGGTTGATGTCGTAGCGCAGGCCCAGAGTCGCTACTTGGCGGGAATACAGTGGCAGGTCTCGGCCCTTGAACGGCACATCGCCTTCGGAGGTGGCCTTGGTGTAGGTGAAGCCCGCGTTAGCGGTCAGGCCGTCGAGGCGCGGGTCGAGGTTGGACAGGTCGTAATGGCCCGATGCTTCGATACCGCTGTGCTTGGTGGCGCCAAGGTTGGTCCAGCCCACGTCATTGCTGACGTATTGCAGTTCATCCGAGAAGTCGATGTAGAACAGCGTCACTTCGCCGCCCCAGACGCTGTCGTTATAGCGCGTACCGATTTCGTAGGTCTTGGCCTTTTCCGGGTTCAGGCCGTTGGCCGTCTGGTCGCCGGTACCGCCCTGGCCCAGTTGGAAATACTGCAGGCTGCCGAAGGAGGTTTCGTAGTTGGCGAACAATTTCCAGGCGTCAGACACGTGGTACATCACGCTCAGCGCCGGCAGCGGTTCGTTGTTGTGGACCTCGCGGCGTTTTTCCTCGGTACGCTTGCCATTCAGGGCCACGACCGGGCGATCATGCCATTCGGTGCGGATGTCTTCGAAGCGAATGCCGGGCGTGATGGTCCATTTGCCAATATCGATTTTGTTATCGATATAGAAGGCATTGGCTTCAGTGCCCCCCGTGCGGTCCTGATAGACATGACCGTCGCTCTGCCCGCCCGGCGTCGGCACGTTGTTGACCAGGTTCAGGCTGGTGGCCTCCTCGTGCATGCCTTCTTTGAGGTAGCGATAGCCCACACTGACTTCCTGGGTACTGGGCCCCAGGTCAAACACATGGGACACACGCGGCTCGATGCCGAAGGTGTAGTAGGTGCGCGGGTAGGAACTGAGGGTCTTGAGGTCGCGGTTGGCAATGTTGCTGCCACGGAAACTGTCAGAATAGTAAGTCAGCACTTCGGCCTGGGTGCGGTCGTCGATCTGGCGGATGTACTTGAACGACACGTCCTTGCGGCGCCCGCTGAAGTTGTCCCAGTCGCGTACCGACTGGTACGGGTTGGCGTCGAACTGCTTCTGGGTCAGGCCGCCGGGCATATCGGCGCTGGCATCGTAGTAGTGGAAGTTCAGCGAGAAATCGTCTTGATCGGTCGGCGCCCAGTGGGTCTTGAAGATCACGTCATCGATGTCGTTGCCGTTGTTGCTGTTGCGGTAACCGTTGCCGTTGACCCCTGAGTACAGCAGCGCGGCGCCGATACCGTTGTCGGCCGTGCCGCCGACAAAGGCGTTCTCCACATGTTTCCAGCCCCCGTGGGCGGAGGTTTGCAGGGTGGTGCCGACTTCCCCGGAGAAGTCTTGCGGGATCGCACGGGTTACGAAGTTGATCACGCCGCCAACGTTCTGTGGCCCATAACGCACCGAACCCGCGCCACGGACAACGTCGATACTTTCCAGGTTGCCGGCAGAAATCGGCGCCATCGAGAGCTGTGGCTGGCCGTAGGGAGCGAACGCCGCCGGTACGCCGTCGATCAGCACGGTGGAGCGCGGCGACAGACGTGACGTCAGCCCGCGCACACCGACATTGAGGGAAATATCACTGCCGCCGGTACCGTTGGATTCCTGCACTTGCACGCCAGGCACACGGCGCAGCACATCACCGACGTTCATCGCGCCCTGCTCTACCATGGCCTCGCGGCGAATGACCGTGCGCGCGCCGGGGTGGTTCTGCACCACTTCGGCATCGGCATCGGCGAGCCAGTCGCCTACCACCTTGATGTCGGTCACACCCAGTTCCAGAGGCGAGCCGGCTTCACCGGTGCCGTTGCTCACCGGGCGCAAGGTCACGGAGCCGGCGTCAATCTGGTAATCCAGGCCACTGCCTTGCAGCAATTGGCGCAGGGCTTGTTCGGGCGAGAGGTTGCCATCGACCGCGGGGGCTTGCTTGCCGGCAACCATATCGGGGCTGAAGAACACTTGCAGCGAGGTCTGCTGGCCCAACTGGCTCAGGGCTGCGCCCAGGGGTTGGGCACGAATGTGGATGCCCTCGGCAGCCTGTGCAGTACTGATGGCAACGGCCAGGGCCAAGGGCGCCCAGCGGGAAATTTTGTTGTTGTGGGGGGCAAGTTTTTTCACGTCGAGCCTAGTCCTGTGATCGCAAGCATGCGCAGCCGTTAATGCAAACCAGTTGCAGTTGCAGGAGAAGACGAAGAACTCGAAAAAAACCTGAACGTCAGCGTGAAATAATTTCCTGACTACCGTCCGGCAAAGTGCGCAAGGCGACCGGCAGGATGTGGGGCAAGGCCTTGAGCAAGGCGTCGGTGTCGCTGGATTTGAAGACGCTGGTCAAGCGCAGGTTGCCCACCGCTGCCGTACTGACACGCAGCGGTTGCTCGCGGTAGCGCGACACTTCCCGCGCCACGTCGGCCAAGGTGGCGTTGTTAAACACCAGTTTACCGCTGCGCCACGCAGTCAGCGCTTCAGGGTTCACCTCGTAGGCCGCTGCCACTTGGCCGAGGCGGTCGACATGGGTGCCATGGCCGGCGGTGAGCGTGACGATGTGATCGGACGCCTGGCCCTGCACCTTGACCGTGCCGGCTTCGACCGCCACGCGGGTCTGGTCCGCATCCCGACGTACATCAAAGCGCGTGCCGGTAACGGTCACCTGCCCTGCGCCGGCTGCGACCACAAACGGGCGGCCGGCGTCATGCTGCACGCTGAACATCGCCTCGCCCTGCTTGAGCTCCACGCCCCGCCGGCCCTTTTCGTAGTGAACCGCGACCACGCTGCGGCTGTTGAGGTCCATCACGGAACCGTCGGGCAAGGTCACCTGACGATGCTCGCCTAACCGCGTGCTGAATTCGGCATTGTAGGGCTTTGGCTGCCCCAGCCCGCTGTACGCACCCAGGCCCACTGCAACGGCGACCACACTGGCAGCCACGGCATAACGCAGCAGCGCACGCCGCCCAAGGCGCTCGGTCGAGGCATCGCCCAGCGCCTGCAAGCGGGCCTTGGGCAGTAAATCCGTAGCGCTCCACAGGCCTTGCAGCACATCGATTTCGTACTGATGCGCGGGCTGCGACCTGCGCCAGGCATCGAAACGTTGACGTTCCTGGGCGCTTAATGGGCCGTCTTGCAGGCGTACAAACCACTGCGCGGCCTCATCACGGACACGGTTATCCATCGTGGAAGATCCTGTTTCAAAGCCGGTCATGGCGCGCTCGCATCCAGACGATCACGCAGATGCCGCAGGGTGCGGATCATATACTTTTCCACCATGTTTTTAGACAGCCCCAGGCGTGTGGCGATTTCCTGCTGGGTGAGCCCTTCGATCTTTTGCCAGATGAAAATTCTGCGACAGTTGAGCGGCAACTCGGCCAGCGCCCGCTCGATGGCGTCGGCCAACTGGATCGCGTGCATGTAATGCTCCGGGTCGCTACTGTGAGGCGTGCTGTGATCAACCGCCTGCCGCGTCAACGCCTCGCGACGGTCTTCGCGGCGGTAGGCATCCACCGCAATATTGCGTGCGGTTTGATGCAGGTAGGCGCGTGGCTGAGCAACCTTGCAGGCAGCGGACTCAAGCACCCGCAAGAAGGTGTCATGCGCAAGGTCTTCGGCTTGCTGACGGTTTCTCAGGCGGCGTGTCCAGGTGCCGATCAACTCTTCGTAGTGCTCGAAAAAGCCTGTTCTGCGGGGCGGCTGAGGAGTCATCGCGAGAGCACTGGGGAGGCGGGGCGTGAATAGTAATGCTTCCTATTAAGTGGGGCAATTGCTGCTCATCGCCCACCCACTATTTGTTTGAAATGACCTCACTCATGTATTGATGCAAATCGCGAAAGTCTTTAACGCTCCAGGCATGTGGCGCGATCTTTACGCCATTGTCTTGCAGCGTCTTGGGGATCAGGTTGCCATTGGGGCGAAGGATGACCGAGGAGACGATAACGCCCGGATAATCATGGAGTCGTTTCTTGAAGGTGGCAGTTGTCAGGTCGGGGGTTGGCGGATTACTTTTTTTAGCCAATGGCCCGGTGCCTTTGATATCGGGCCCGTGGCACACAGCGCAGCGCTGTAGATACAGCGTTTTACCATTGCTGTTGTCCGCGACGCACAAGGCTGTCTGAATCAGTGATAAAGCGGCTAATACGCCGCTGAGTAATAGTTTCGTCCCTCGGGTATCGGCCCACGCATGCATTCCATCGCTTCCTGTATTGCCCTTTGTTTTCAGCATCATACGACAACGTCGCGCTTTTGCCCGAGCTGGGCGTAAGCGCCAGGGGGTGAACTTCCACTCCCCGCCGCCAGTCAGCAAGAAGGACTCTCATAAAACGGTGGGTGGGCGATGCAGATTTCCTTGCAGCAACAAGTGGCCCTGGTCACCGGGGCCAGTTCCGGTATTGGCGCGGGCGCGGCCAACGCCCTGGCTGCAGCAGGCGCGGCGGTGGTGCTTAACTACAACTCCCAGGCGGCACCGGCTGAGGCCCTCGCCGCACAGATCAATGCCAACGGCGGCCGAGCGCTTGCCATCGGCGGCGATGTGTCCAAGGAGGCCGATGTCGAACGCCTATTCGCGCAAACTCTCGACGCCTTCGGCCATCTGGATATTCTGGTGGCCAACTCCGGCCTGCAAAAAGATGCCAATCTGGTGGATATGACCCTTGAGGATTGGAACACGGTGATTGGCGTCAACCTCACCGGGCAGTTCCTCTGCGCGCGGGCGGCGGTGCGTATCTTCAATCGCCAGGGTATTCGCGAAGGTGTGTCACGGGCGGCAGGCAAAATCATCCATATGAGTTCGGTGCATCAAGTCATCCCCTGGGCCGGGCATGTGAACTACGCGGCGTCCAAGGGCGGCGTGGAGATGCTGATGCGCACCCTCGCCCAGGAAGTCAGCGAGCAACGCATCCGCATCAACGGCATTGCGCCTGGGGCGATTCGCACGGCGATCAACCGCGCAGCCACTGAAGGCGCGGCAGAAAAAGAGCTGCTCAAATTGATTCCTTACGGTCGCGTCGGTGATGTAGAAGATGTGGCCAATGCAGTGGTGTGGCTAGCCAGCGATGCTTCTGATTATGTGGTCGGCAGTACGCTGTTTATCGATGGTGGCATGAGCCTTTATCCGGAGTTTCGTGGCAATGGTTGATTTGAAGACAGAGCCCCAAAGCGCCATTGATGCCCATGGCATCATCGGCGACATGCGCAGTGCCGCACTGGTAAACGACCGTGGCAGTATCGACTTTTTCTGCTGGCCGGAATTCGACAGCCCATCGATCTTCTGCGCACTGCTCGACACCCCCGACGCCGGTACCTTCCAGCTTACCCCGGACCTGCCCAACGCCCGCCGCGAACAGATCTACCTGCCCGACACCAACGTACTACAAACACGCTGGCTCAGCGACGCGGCGGTGGTAGAAGTCACCGACCTGCTGGCGGTCAGCGAAGAGGTCGACGAGCTGCCTTTGCTGATTCGCCGAGTACGGGTGGTCAGCGGCCAGGCCAACCTGCACCTGCGTTGCGCCGTGCGCCACGACTACCCCCGTGCCAAGACCCACACCACAGCCGATGACAACGGCGTGCTGTTCAGCGCCGACGGTCAGCCCGGCCTGCGTCTGGTAGGCAGCCACCCGCTGACCCTCGAAGAAAATTCAGTCGTATCCCGCTTCACCCTGGCCCAGGACGAGGGCGCCGAATTTGTGCTCGGCGGCCAGGATGATCCGCGGGTGGTCAACGACTGCACGGACCTGTACCTGGAACGCACCCTCAAGTTCTGGCGCGGCTGGATCTCCCAGTCCAATTACCGTGGGCGCTGGCGCGAAATGGTCAACCGCTCGGCCTTGGCGTTGAAGCTTTTGACCTCGCGCAAGCACGGCGCAATTATCGCCGCCGCCACCTTCGGCCTGCCGGAAAGCCCCGGCGGCGAGCGCAACTGGGATTACCGCTATACCTGGATACGCGATGCGTCGTTTACCGTCTACGCGTTCATGCGCCTGGGGTTTGTCGAGGAAGCCAACGCCTATATGCGCTGGCTCAAAGGCAGAGTCAGCGACTGCTGCGGCCAGCCAACCAAAATCAATATTCTCTACGGCATCGACGGTCGCCAGGAGTTGCCGGAAACCACCCTCGATCATTTGAGCGGCCACGGCGGCGCCCAGCCGGTGCGCGTGGGCAACGAAGCGTTCGACCAGATCCAGCTGGATATCTACGGCGAACTGATGGATGCGGTGTATCTGGTCAACAAGTACGGCGAAGCCATTTCCCACGAAGGCTGGAAACATACGGTGGAAGTGGTCGACCAAGTGTGTGATATCTGGAACCGCAAAGACGTAGGCATCTGGGAAATGCGCGGCGAGCAACACCACTTCCTGCACTCGCGCCTGATGTGCTGGGTGGCCTTGGACCGAGCTATTCGCCTCGCCTCCAAACGCTCGCTGCCCGCACCGTTCGCGCGCTGGGACCAGACACGCCAGGCAATCTACGCCGACATCTGGAGCAACTTCTGGAACGAAGAGCGCGGGCATTTCGTACAGCATATCGGCAGTACGGCGCTGGACGGCTCGATGCTGTTGATGCCGCTGGTGCGCTTCGTTGCGGCCACCGACCCGCGCTGGCTATCGACACTGGAAGCGATCCAGAAAAGCCTGGTGCGCGACGGCATGGTCTACCGCTACCGCAATGACGACAGCCAGATCGATGGCCTGCAAGGCACCGAAGGCGCATTTGCCGCGTGCTCGTTCTGGTACGTGGAATGCCTGGCCCGCGCCGGGCAAGTGGAAAAGGCCCACCTGGAATTCGAACAGCTGCTGCGCTACGCCAACCCGCTGGGACTGTACGCCGAAGAATTCGACAGCCAGGCTCGGCACTTGGGCAACACACCTCAGGCGTTGAGCCACCTGGCATTGATCAGTGCGGCAACCTTCCTGGACCGCAAACTCAGTGGAGAGAAGACTGTATGGCAACCCTGACGTCCCCTGCCCCGCTATTGTATGTGCGCACGTCCATGCTAGACGTGGCTTATGAAACCCACGGCCCCATCGCAGGCGAGCCGGTGATCCTGCTGCATGGCTTCCCTTATGACCCTCGCGGTTATGACGAAATCGCGCCGGTGCTGGCCGAGCGTGGTTATCGGGTGTTGGTCCCGTATTTGCGCGGTTATGGCCCGACGCGGTTTATCAACGACCAGGTCATGCGCTCCGGCCAACAGGCGGCGTTGGCCAAGGACCTGCTGGATTTCATGGATGCGCTGTCCATTAAGCAGGCCACTCTCGCCGGTTATGACTGGGGTGGGCGCGCGGCGTGTATTGTTGCGGCGCTGTGGCCTGAGCGGGTACGCGGCTTGGTGACGGGGGACGGTTACAACATCCAGGACATCGCCAAGTCCCTTGAGCCTCGGGCACCGGAAACCGAGCATCGATTGTGGTACCAGTATTACTTCCACACCCAGCGTGGGGTCGACGGCTTGACGGCCAACCGGCGTGAACTCTGCCAATTGCTGTGGGCGCTGTGGTCACCGTCCTGGGCCGAAGGGCCAAGCCGCTACGCCCTGACCGCGCCGTCGTTTGATAACCCGGATTTTGTCGAGGTGGTGATTCACTCCTATCGTCATCGCTTCATGTATGCGCCGGGTGATCCTGCGCTGGAATACATCGAGCAGGCGCTGGTGCCGCAACCGGCGATAACAGTGCCCAGCATTTCGTTATGCGGGGCCGACGACGGTGTGGGCCCGCCGTCACTGGAGGATGATGACGTGGAGCACTTCAGCGGTTTTTATCGCCGCCAGGTGTTGCCCGGCGTGGGTCATAACGTTTTCCAGGAAGCGCCCCAGGTCACGCTTCAAGCTTTGCTGGAACTACTGGAGCGGTGAAAAACGCTCCCGATAAGCCTGGGGCGTCACCGACAACGCCCTTAGAAAGCTGCGGCGCAAAGTCTCTTCACAGCCAAAACCGCATTGCATGGCGATACGTTTGATGGAGGTTGTGCTGTCTGCCAATTGCCGGCGTGCGTTTTCGACGCGGATCAGTTCCACGGCGCGCGCAGGGGTTTGGCCGGTCTCGGTGCGGTAGTGGCGCACAAAGCTGCGCTCGCTCATGCCAGCCTGGGCTGCCAGGGTGGCGATGCTCAGATCCAGCGTCAGGTTATCGGCGATCCACGCGTGCAGCTCGGCAAAACGGCTGTCGCTTTTTTGCAGGGATAACGTCACGCTAAATTGCGACTGACCGCCAGGGCGCTTGAGGAACACCACCAAGTGGCGCGCCACCTCCAGGGCAATCGCACGCCCCAGGTCATCCTCTACCAGGGCCAGGCACAGGTCGATCCCGGCGGTCACACCAGCAGACGTCCACACCGCGCCCTGCTGGATGAAAATCGGATTGGCCTCAACCGTGAGCGTGGGGAACTTGCGCGCCAGTTCTTCACAGCGCGTCCAATGCGTGGCCACGCGGCAACCATCGAGCAAACCACTGGCGGCCAGCAGAAAAGCTCCGGTGCACACCGAAGCCATGCGCCGGGTGTAATGGGATTTATCGCGCACCCATTGCACCAGAGCCGGGTCTTCGGCGGCAGCGTACACGCCCCAGCCACCGGCGATCACCAGGGTGTCGCAAGGCGCGTCGATGGCAGGCAGCGGCTCAGCCAGCAGCGCCAGGCCGGCAGACGTCCTCACCGGTTCTGCCTGAGCGGCGATCACGTTCACTGCGTAGGGCAACGGTAAACCCCGTTGGCGCAACAGGTCATTAGCCGACGCAAACACTTGCAGAGGCCCGGTGACATCGAGCACCTGGGCATTTTCAAAAGCGAGTACATGAATAATTTTAGGCATGATTGGCGCGATTAGTGGGCTCAATGGCGTACTCGCCAAAGCCTAGGCTTCTACAGTGAGGACGTCTATTCCTTTTCAGAGCTTGAATCATGACCTTGCAGATCGGCTTTCTGTTGTTCCCCGGCATCCAGCAACTGGACCTGACCGGCCCCTATGATGTCCTCGGTTCGCTGCCAGACGTGAAGCTGCACCTGGTGTGGAAAGACCTCGCGCCGATCACCTCCAGCACTGGCCTGGTGTTCACGCCGACCATCACGTATGCCGACTGCCCGAACCTGGATGTGCTTTGCGTACCCGGCGGCGCCGGTGTGGGCCCGTTAATGGAAGACCCGCAAACCCTGGATTTCCTCAAGGCCCAGGCCCAGACAGTGCGATACATGACCTCGGTGTGTACCGGCTCATTGGTATTGGGCGCGGCAGGGTTGCTGCGCGGTCGCAAGGCCACCACCCATTGGGCCTACCACCACCTGCTCGCCCCGCTCGGGGCTATTCCCGTACAGGAACGTGTGGTGCGTGACGGCAACCTGTTTACCGGCGGAGGGATCACCGCCGGCATCGACTTTGCCCTGACTTTGGCCGCGGAGTTGTACAGCGAAGCGGCGGCGCAACTGGTGCAACTGCAGATCGAATACGCGCCGGCCCCACCGTTTGACTCAGGCCGCCCGGAGACGGCGCCCAGGCATGTGCTGGAGGAAGCCAACAAGCGCACGGTGGAGTCACGCAGAGTGCGCGGGGAAATCGTGACGCGGGCGGCTGCACGGTTGGGGTGAATTTGGATTTCTCACGTCCGGTCGCTGAATTTGCAGCGACTGGGGAAGACTCGTGACCTGTTCCTAGCAGCAACCTTAAAGGTCCGTGGGAAAAAATCGGTTTCAACGCTTGAACGTAAGGTAAGTCCTAGTCCGCTGTACGAAACTCCTTTTGATTCTTTCGGTGCTCAACGGCTGTCCAGTTGTAGCCGACAGTAATCACGATGCGAAGCGAGTCGCTCTTGATCTTGCTCTTGATCTGCTTTTGATCTTCCCCCGGTGTCAGGATAGTTGTCGCCTCTCCTGATTTACCCCCAAAGAGCATACCGAGGGCGGAAAGAGGCAGGTTGTGACGTACTATTCACCCGAAC
>NZ_NKRF01000119.1:0-106237 GCF_003408955.1 Pseudomonas sp. GL93 | reverse complement strand
GTGCAAGTGATGGCGGCGCGGCGCGATATTGATTGGGGTCGCATTTCATCACAGATGCCTTGGGTCAGCTACTTCTCGCCTGCCAACTGTAGGAGCGAGCTTGCTCGCGAAAAACTCAAGGGCAGCGCGTTAATCCTGGATACACGCGTTATCGTTTTCGTCTTTCGCGAGCAAGCTCGCTCCTACAGGGCAGGAGCGAGTTGCTTTTAGTGCTGCAGGATTTTCTCGAGGAAGTGCTGCGCACGTTCGGAGCGTGCGCTGATGTCGCCGAAGAACTCTTCTTTCGGGCAGTCTTCGATGATCTTGCCGGCGTCCATGAAGATCACGCGGTCGGCCACTTTGCGCGCAAAGCCCATTTCGTGGGTCACACACATCATGGTCATGCCTTCGTGGGCCAGTTGCACCATCACGTCGAGCACTTCGTTGACCATTTCCGGGTCCAGCGCCGAGGTCGGTTCGTCGAACAGCATGACGATCGGGTCCATGGCCAGGGCGCGGGCAATCGCCACACGTTGTTGCTGGCCGCCGGAGAGCTGGCCAGGGTGCTTGTGGGCGTGTGCCGACAAGCCCACGCGTTCGAGCAGTTGCAGGCCCTTCTTGGTGGCTTCTTCTTTGCTGCGGCCCAATACCTTGATCTGCGCGATGGTCAGGTTTTCGGTGATGGTCAGGTGCGGGAACAGCTCGAAGTGTTGGAACACCATGCCTACGCGCGAACGCAGTTTTGGCAGGTTGGTCTTCGGGTCCGCGATGGAGGTGCCATCGACGACGATGTCGCCTTTCTGGAACGGTTCCAGCGCGTTCACGCACTTGATCAAGGTGGATTTGCCCGAGCCGGACGGCCCGCACACCACGATCACTTCGCCTTTTTTAACCTCGGTGCTGCAATCGGTCAGCACCTGGAAGTCGCCATACCACTTGTTGATGTTCTTGATAGAGATCATACGGCAAACCTTTTTTGCAGACGCTTGACCAGCAGCGAGGCGGAAAAGCTGATGATGAAGTAGACGACACCGGCAAAGATCAGGAACTCATTGGAGCGGCCGATGATGTCGCCGTTGGAGCGGGCGGAGTTGAGGAAGTCCACCAGGCCCACGGTGTAGACCAGGGAGGTGTCCTGGAACAGGATGATCGACTGTTGCAGCAGCAACGGCGTCATCTTGCGGAACGCCTGGGGCAGGATGATCAGGCGCATGGTCTGGCCGTAGGTCATGCCCATGGCTTGTGCCGCCGCCATCTGGCCCTTGGGAATCGACTGCACGCC
This sequence comes from Pseudomonas sp. GL93, assembly GCF_003408955.1. NCBI lineage: Bacteria > Pseudomonadati > Pseudomonadota > Gammaproteobacteria > Pseudomonadales > Pseudomonadaceae > Pseudomonas > Pseudomonas sp. GL93. The sequence goes on along the minus strand of NZ_NKRF01000119.1, from coordinate 104,976 downwards.
GGCTCGTACGATTTCGCAGAAGTACGCGGCCTCGAACATCATGAACGCCACGACGCAGGAGGTGAACGCGCCGATCGGGGTGTCTTCGCCGGTTATCCAGCGCAGCACGAACGGCACTGCCAGGTAGAACCAGGTGATCACCAGCAGCAACGGGATCGAGCGGAAGTAGTTCACGTAGGCGCCGGCCACGCGGGACAGCAGTTTGTTGGACGACAAGCGCATCAGGGCCAGGAGGGTCCCGATGATGATGCCGCCGACCACGCCCATGACCATCAGCTTCAAGGTCATGACCATGCCGTTCCACAGGCCTGGAATGGCGGGGATGATGCCGCTGAAATCGAAGTCCATTATTTGCCCCCCACGGAGATCAGGCCGGGCACTGCGACTTTCTTCTCGACCACGCGCATCAGCAGCATCAGGCTCATGTTCAGGGTGAAGTAGATCAGCGTGGCCAGGGTGAAGGCTTCAAACAGGTTGGCCGAGAACTCGGCGGTCTGTTTGGTTTGCGCCAGCAGTTCCATCAAGCCGATCAAGGACGCCACGGAGGAGTTCTTGAACACGTTGAGGAATTCCGAGGTAAGCGGCGGAATGATGATGCGGTAAGCCTGGGGCAGCAGCACGTTCCAGTAGATCTGCGGCAGCTTGAAGCCCATGGCGCGCGCCGCGGCTTCCTGGCCGCGTGGCAGCGCCTGGATACCGGTACGCACTTGCTCACACACACGGGCGGCGGTGAACAGGCCCAGGCACACTACGACACTCAGGTAGGCCGAGGTGGTCGGGTTCAGGTCTTGTTTGTACCAGTCCTGCAGGTTCTGCGGCAGCATGTCCGGTACCAGGAAGTACCAGATGAACAGCTGAACCAGCAGCGGCACGTTACGAAACAGTTCCACGTAGCAGGTCGCGATGCCCGATACGAGGCGGTTTGGCACAGTGCGCATGACCCCCAGAATGGAGCCCAGCAGCAAGGCGATAATCCATGCCACGATAGCGATGGCGATGGTCCAGCCCAGCCCGGAGAGGTACCAGTCGAGATAAGTCTCGCTGCCCACGCCGGTGGACTTGAAGAACACGCCCCAGTCCCAGTTGTAATTCATTAGGGTCTCCCCTCGAGATCGATCGATGTACAAGCACCCGCTTGGGGAAGATCCGTTCCCGCCTGACGTTGAACGCCAGGCACACACGATCGGCTCGAAAACCGCCAGGTCGAGTGTTCCAAGTTAAAACCAGCAGGTAATTACAGACGCCTGAGGGAGGGTTGGCTCCCTCAGGACATAAGCTTAGTCAGGTATCAGATTTTTACTTCTGGCGCTGGTTTGTCGCTTGGGTTAGCGATCAGCTCCTTGACCTTGTCGCTCATCGGGAAGTTCAGGTTCAGGCCTTTCGGTGGGATCGGGCTTTCGAACCATTTGGCGTAGATCTTGTTGATCTCGCCGGACTTGTACAGGGCAACAATGGCGTCATCCACGGCTTTCTTGAAGTCCGGGTCGCCTTTGCGAACCATGCATGCATAGGCTTCGAAGGACTGCGGAGTGCCGGTGATAACCCAGTCATCGGGCTTCTTGGCCTTGGCTTCTTCACCGGCCAGCAGGGCGTCGTCCATCATGAATGCAACGGCGCGGCCGCTTTCGAGCATCTGGAAGGATTCGCCGTGGTCTTTGGCGGAGATAACGTTCATGCCCATCTGCTTGTCGGCGTTCATCGCCTTGATGATGCGCTCGGACGTGGTGCCGGCGGTGGTCACGACGTTTTTGCCTTTCAGGTCGGCAAAGTCAGCGTAGGACGGCTTGCCTTCCTTGTCTTTCTTGACGAGCAGGCGGGTGCCGATTTCGAAGATGTTGACGGTGAAATCAACTTGCTGGGCGCGTTCGGTGTTGTTGGTGGTGGAGCCGCACTCCAGATCCGCGGTGCCGTTCTGGATCAACGGGATACGGGTTTGCGAGGTCACCAGGTTGTACTTGGCTTTGAGGTCGGGTTTGTTCAGGTCTTTTTTCAGTTGCTCGACAACGGCCAACTGGATGTCGTGGGAGTAGCCCACGGGTTTGCCCGAACCATCCGCGATGTAGGAAAACGGAATGGAGCTGTCGCGGTGAGCGAGAGTGATGGTGCCGGAGTCGTTGATTTTCTTCAGTGTGCCGGTGAGTTCGGCGGCAAAAACTGGAGTGCTGATCAGAGCAGCAGCGATAGCTGCGCCCAGGATATGGGGAACGATGCGCATCAATACTTCCTCGACATTTGTTTTTTTTATGAAGCCAGCTGAACGGCTCTCTTGTACAGCGACTGCCCGTGACGGCTCCTAAGGCGCCGCAGGCAATCGTTGAAGAGTGTAGAGCATGAGTCGTGCCATACCGAAAACAAAAGGATAACTACATGATTTATATGAAAATTAAGTTTTTGTTTCGGCAATATTCTCGGTTGATAGTCCGGCAAACCGAATAGGGTAGAGGGGCGTGTTCGGAAAACCGAATAGTCCGTAGGAGCGAGCTTGCTCGCGAAAAACCTGAGAGCCCCGCTGGGCGCCAGGCTTCCCGCGTCATCGTTAACGATCTTCGCGAGCAAGCTCGCTCCTACAGTTTTCAGGGGCAAACAAAAATGCCCCGGACCTTTCGGTACGGGGCATTTCTTAACTGTTACGCAACCTGGGCTACGTGGCAGTTGTTACCACTTAGGCTGCAGCAGGAACGCTCAGAGCCTTGATGTGGCCATTCAGGCGGCTCTTATGGCGAGCGGCCTTGTTCTTGTGGATGATGCCTTTATCGGCCATACGGTCGATAACAGGCACAGCCAGAACGTAAGCTGCTTGAGCTTTTTCAGCGTCTTTGGTGTCGATGGCTTTGACTACATTCTTGATGTAGGTGCGAACCATGGAACGCAGGCTGGCGTTGTGGCTGCGACGCTTCTCAGCCTGTTTTGCACGTTTTTTGGCGGAAGGTGTGTTGGCCACCGTCGAGCTCCTCGAAAGACTTTTTAGGAAATAGCAAACAAAATAGGCCGCGAATCATGCCGATGACTTGACGGGTTGTCAAGGGCGGCTGATGCGAACTGCTGAGTGGTCGATCTGAAGAGGCGGGTGATTTATTTCCGGCGCTTGACCTGTAAACTCGCGAGCTTTGGCTCTGTGCTGTTGCAGGCGCGCAGTATCGCATAAGTGGGCGCGTAGTTCGCCTGCTCTTTATCTATAGGCGCAAACTCTTTCAATGAATCTGCTCAAATCGTTGGCTGCGGTCAGCTCTATCACGATGATCTCCCGGGTATTGGGGTTTGTGCGTGACACCCTGCTGGCCCGCATCTTTGGCGCCAGCATGGCCACGGATGCGTTCTTTATTGCCTTTAAACTGCCCAACCTGTTGCGGCGAATCTTCGCCGAAGGCGCGTTTTCCCAGGCGTTCGTGCCGATTCTGGCCGAATACAAGACCCAGCATGGCGAGGAGGCAACTCGTACGTTCATCGCCTACGTCTCGGGTTTGCTGACGCTGGTGCTGATGCTGGTAACCATCGTCGGGATGCTCGCCGCGCCCTGGGTGATCTGGGCCACGGCGCCCGGTTTTGCCAATACGCCGGAAAAGTTCGCGCTGACCACTGATCTGCTGCGCGTGACCTTTCCTTATATATTGCTGATCTCCCTGTCGTCCCTGGCCGGCGCGATCCTCAATACATGGAACCGTTTCTCGGTGCCGGCCTTCGTGCCGACCTTGCTGAACGTCAGCATGATTATTTTTGCGCTGTTCCTCACACCGTACTTCGACCCGCCCGTCATGGCCCTGGGCTGGGCGGTGCTGGCCGGTGGCCTGGCACAGTTGCTGTACCAGCTGCCACACCTGAAAAAAATCGGCATGCTCGTGCTGCCCCGGCTGAACCTCAAGGACACCGGCGTCTGGCGCGTCATGCGCAACATGCTGCCGGCGATCCTCGGGGTGTCGGTCAGTCAGATCTCTCTGATCATCAACACCGCGTTCGCCTCGTTGCTGGTGTCCGGCTCGGTGTCGTGGATGTACTACGCCGACCGCCTGATGGAATTGCCATCCGGTGTGCTGGGCGTGGCGTTGGGCACGATCCTGCTGCCGACCCTGGCGCGTACCTACGCCAGCAAGGATCGCCAGGAATACTCACGTATCCTCGATTGGGGCCTGCGCCTGTGCTTCCTGCTGGTGTTGCCGTGCGCCTTGGCCCTGGGCATCCTCGCCGAACCGTTGACGGTCTCGCTGTTTCAATACGGGCAGTTCGACGCCCATGACGCCTTGATGACCCAGCATGCGCTGGTCGCCTACTCCGTCGGCCTGCTCGGCATTATCGTGATCAAAGTGCTGGCGCCCGGCTTCTACGCCCAGCAAAACATCCGTACCCCGGTGAAAATCGCGATTTTCACCCTGGTCGTTACGCAATTGCTCAACCTGGTGTTTATCGGCCCGCTGGCCCACGCCGGCCTGGCCTTGGCGATCAGCGCGGGTGCGTGCATAAACGCAGGCCTGCTGTTTTACCAATTGCGTAAACAGCAGATGTACCAACCACAGCCAGGCTGGGGCGTGTTTGCGCTCAAGCTGCTGGTGGCGGTCGCCGCGATGTCGGTTGTGCTCTTTGCCCTGATGCACCTCATGCCGGCCTGGGACCAAGGCAATATGCTGGATCGCTTCATGCGCCTGGGTGTGTTGGTGATAGCGGGCGTGGTGGTGTACTTCGGGATGTTGCTGTTGCAGGGTTTTCGCCTGCGCGATTTCAATCGCAAGTCGCTGGGGTAGCGAGTTTGCCGCGATAAAACGGTTGTTTTATCGATTCGACCCATTTGGCCTGCGCTGTTGCCTGTCGTCCACGGCTGGGTATGGTTATAATCGACCACTTTATGAGCAAGAAGCGCGTTATGCAGCTGGTTCGAGGTCTCCACAACCTGCGCCCCGAGCATCGGGGCTGCGTCGCCACTATTGGCAACTTTGACGGTGTTCACCGTGGCCACCAGGCTATCCTGGCTCGGCTGCGCGAGCGTGCGGTCGAGTTGGGCGTGCCCAGCTGCGTGGTGATTTTTGAGCCACAACCTCGGGAGTTCTTTACCCCGGAAACGGCGCCGGCCCGCTTGGCGCGCTTGCGGGACAAGCTGCAGCTGTTGGCGGAGGAGGGCGTGGACCGTGTCCTCTGCCTGGCATTCAACCAGCGTTTGCGCAGCCTCAGCGCCGCCGAGTTCGTCGACCGCATCCTGGTGGACGGCCTGGGTGTGCAACACCTGGAGGTCGGCGACGACTTTCATTTCGGTTGTGACCGGGTCGGGGATTTCGATTTCCTGCAACATGCCGGCGTCAATCAGGGTTTCACTGTCGAAGCCGCGCAAACCGTCGAACTGGACGGCCTGCGCGTGAGCAGCACCCAGGTGCGTAACGCCCTGGCCGCCGCCGACTTCGACCTGGCCGAGCGTTTGCTCGGTCGCCCGTTCCGCATTGCCGGGCGGGTACTGCACGGCCAGAAGCTGGCGCGCCAATTGGGCACGCCAACCGCCAACGTGCAGCTCAAGCGCCGTCGTGTGCCGCTGACCGGGGTATACCTGGTCAGCGTCGACATAGACGGCCGATCGTGGCCAGGAGTCGCCAATATAGGCGTCAGGCCCACGGTTGCAGGTGATGGCAAGGCCCACCTGGAAGTTCACCTTTTGGATTTTGCCGGTGATTTATACGACCGGCGTTTGACGGTGGTTTTCCACCAGAAGCTGCGTGAAGAGCAGCGTTTCGCCTCCCTGGAGGCGTTGAAAACGGCGATCAATGCGGATGTCGCCGCCGCCCGTGCACTAGCCGCACCTAGCGCCCATCGCTAACCGAAGAGCCTTAAATGACCGACTATAAAGCCACGCTAAACCTTCCGGACACCGCCTTCCCAATGAAGGCCGGCCTGCCACAGCGCGAACCGCAGATTCTGCAGCGCTGGGACAGTATTGGCCTGTACGGAAAGTTGCGCGAAATTGGCAAGGATCGTCCGAAATTCGTCCTGCACGACGGCCCTCCTTATGCCAACGGCACGATTCACATCGGTCATGCGCTGAACAAGATTCTCAAGGACATGATCCTGCGTTCGAAGACCCTGTCGGGCTTTGACGCGCCGTATGTCCCGGGTTGGGACTGCCACGGCCTGCCGATCGAACACAAAGTCGAAGTGACCTACGGCAAGAACCTGGGCGCGGACAAGACCCGCGAACTGTGCCGTGCCTACGCCGCCGAACAGATCGAAGGGCAGAAGTCCGAATTCATTCGCCTGGGTGTACTGGGCGAGTGGGACAACCCCTACAAAACCATGAACTTCAAGAACGAAGCCGGTGAAATCCGCGCCTTGGCCGAAATCGTCAAGGGCGGTTTCGTGTTCAAGGGCCTCAAGCCCGTGAACTGGTGCTTCGACTGCGGCTCGGCCCTGGCCGAGGCGGAAGTGGAATACGAAGACAAGAAGTCCTCGACCATCGACGTGGCCTTCCCGATCGCCGACGACGCCAAGCTGGCCGAGGCTTTCGGCCTGGCAAGCCTGGCCAAGCCGGCCGCCATCGTGATCTGGACCACCACCCCGTGGACCATCCCGGCCAACCAGGCGCTGAACGTGCACCCGGAGTTCACCTACGCCCTGGTAGACGTTGGTGATCGCCTGCTGGTGCTGGCTGAGGAAATGGTCGAGTCGTGCCTGGCGCGTTACGAACTGCAAGGTTCGGTGATCGCCACCACCACCGGTTCCGCGCTGGAGCTGATCAACTTCCGTCACCCCTTCTATGACCGTCTGTCGCCGGTGTACCTGGCTGACTACGTGGAGCTGGGCGCCGGCACTGGCATCGTTCACTCTGCGCCTGCCTATGGCGTAGACGACTTCGTGACCTGCAAAGCCTATGGCATGGTCAACGACGACATCCTGAACCCGGTGCAAAGCAACGGCGTGTACGCGCCGTCCCTGGAGTTCTTCGGCGGCCAGTTCATCTTCAAGGCCAACCAGCCGATCATCGATAAGCTCTCGGAAGTCGGCGCGCTGTTGCACACCGAAACCATCAAGCACAGCTACATGCACTGCTGGCGCCACAAGACCCCGCTGATCTACCGCGCCACTGCGCAGTGGTTTATCGGCATGGACAAAGAGCCGACCAGCGGCGATACCCTGCGTAACCGCGCGATCAAGGCCATCGAAGACACCACGTTCGTCCCGGCCTGGGGCCAGGCGCGCCTGCATTCGATGATCGCCAATCGTCCGGACTGGTGCATCTCCCGCCAACGTAACTGGGGCGTGCCGATTCCGTTCTTCCTGAACAAGGAAAGCGGCGAGCTGCACCCGCGCACCGTCGAGCTGATGGAGCTTGTGGCCCAGCGCGTCGAACAGGAAGGTATCGAAGCCTGGTTCAAGCTGGACGCCGCCGAGCTGCTGGGCGACGAAGCGCCGCTGTACGACAAGATCAGCGACACCCTCGACGTGTGGTTCGATTCGGGCACCACCCACTGGCATGTGCTGCGTGGCTCGCACCCGATGGGCCACGAGACCGGTCCGCGCGCCGACCTGTATCTGGAAGGCTCGGACCAACACCGTGGCTGGTTCCACTCGTCGCTGCTGACCGGTTGCGCCATCGACGACCACGCACCGTACCGCGAACTGCTGACCCACGGTTTCACCGTCGACGAGAACGGCCGCAAGATGTCCAAATCCCTGGGCAACGTGATTGCGCCGCAAAAGGTCAATGACACCCTGGGCGCCGACATCATGCGTCTGTGGGTGGCCTCGACTGACTATTCGGGTGAGATGGCTGTTTCGGAGCAGATCCTGCAGCGCAGCGCCGACGCCTACCGTCGTATCCGCAATACCGCGCGCTTCATGTTGTCGAACCTGACCGGTTTCAACCCGGCCACCGACCTGCTGCCGGCTGAAGACATGCTCGCGCTGGACCGTTGGGCCGTGGACCGTACCCTGTTGCTGCAGCGTGAGCTGCAAGAGCACTACGGCGAATACCGCTTCTGGAATGTTTACTCCAAGATCCACAACTTCTGCGTGCAGGAGCTGGGCGGTTTCTACCTCGACATCATCAAGGACCGCCAGTACACCACCGGTGCCAACAGCAAGGCGCGCCGTTCGGCGCAGACCGCGCTGTACCATATCAGCGAAGCGCTGGTGCGCTGGATCGCACCGATCCTGGCGTTCACCGCCGACGAGCTGTGGGAATACCTGCCGGGCGAGCGTAACGAGTCCGTCATGCTCAACACTTGGTACGAAGGCCTGACCGAACTGCCGGCCGACTTCGAACTGGGCCGCGAGTACTGGGCAGGCGTCATGGCCGTCAAGGTTGCGGTGAACAAGGAGCTGGAAGTGCAGCGTGCGGCCAAGGCCGTGGGTGGCAACCTGCAAGCTGAAGTCACCCTGTTTGCCGAGGATGGCCTGACCGCCGACCTGGCCAAGCTGAGCAACGAACTGCGCTTCGTGCTGATCACCTCCACCGCGAGCCTGGCACCTTTCGCCCAGGCCCCGGCAGATGCCGTGGTCACCGAGGTGCCGGGCCTGAAGCTCAAGGTGGTGAAGTCGGCCTTCCCTAAATGCGCCCGTTGCTGGCACTGCCGTGAAGATGTCGGTGTGAACCCTGAGCACCCGGAAATCTGCGGTCGTTGTGTCGATAACATCAGCGGTGAAGGCGAGGTTCGCCACTATGCCTAATGCAGCCAGTCGTTTCGGACGTCTGGGCTGGCTCGTACTGAGCCTGCTGGTGCTGGTCATTGACCAGGTCAGCAAGGCTCACTTCGAGGGCTCCCTGGAAATGTTCCAGCAAATCGTGGTGATCCCGGATTACTTCAGCTGGACCCTGGCCTACAACACTGGCGCCGCCTTCAGCTTCCTCGCTGACGGCGGTGGCTGGCAGCGCTGGCTGTTCGCTGTTATCGCCGTGGTGGTCAGTGCCGTGCTGGTGGTGTGGCTCAAGCGCCTGGGCCGCGACGACACCTGGCTGGCTATCGCGCTGGCCCTGGTATTGGGCGGCGCGCTGGGCAACCTGTATGACCGCATCGCCCTGGGCCATGTGATCGACTTCATCCTGGTGCATTGGCAGAACCGCCACTACTTCCCGGCGTTCAACTTTGCCGACAGCGCCATCACCGTTGGTGCAATCATGCTGGCGCTGGATATGTTCAAGAGCAAAAAAACCGGAGAAACCGTCAATGACTGATCAGGTATTGGCTGAGCAACGCATCGGCCAGAACACGGAAGTCACTTTGCATTTCGCATTGCGCCTGGAAAATGGCGACACGGTCGACAGCACCTTCGACAAAGCCCCGGCGACCTTCAAGGTTGGCGACGGTAACCTGCTGCCCGGTTTTGAAGCGGCGTTGTTCGGGTTCAAGGCGGGCGACAAGCGCAACCTGCAGATCCTGCCGGAAAACGCCTTCGGCCAACCCAACCCGCAAAACGTGCAGATCATTCCACGTTCGCAATTCGAAGGCATGGACCTGTCGGAAGGCTTGCTGGTGATCTTCAATGATGCGGCGAATACCGAATTGCCTGGTGTGGTTAAAGCCTTCGATGATGCGCAAGTGACCATCGATTTCAACCATCCGTTGGCCGGTAAAACCTTGACGTTTGATGTTGAAATCATCGACGTTAAAGCGCTCTAACTGACGAAACCGGTTCCTGTGGGGCTGGCTTGTGTGGGAGCTGGCTTGCCTGCGATAGCATCACCTCGGTGTACCTGATACATCGAGTCGCTTGCATCGTGGGCAAGTCCGCTCCCACAGAGGCTTATTCTATAGAGCTGAGTTGGTCCAATTTCTTGCCCTGCAAGGCACGAGGCACAGCATGCAAATCAAACTCGCCAACCCCCGTGGCTTCTGCGCTGGTGTGGACCGGGCGATCGAAATCGTCAACCGCGCCCTGGAAGTCTTCGGGCCGCCGATTTATGTGCGCCACGAAGTCGTGCATAACAAGTTCGTGGTCGAAGACCTGCGCGCACGCGGTGCGATCTTTGTCGAAGAACTCGACCAGGTACCCGACGACGTTATCGTCATCTTCAGTGCCCATGGCGTGTCCCAGGCCGTGCGTACCGAAGCGGCCGGCCGTGGCCTTAAAGTGTTCGATGCCACCTGCCCGCTGGTGACCAAGGTGCACATTGAAGTGGCGCGTTATAGCCGCGACGGTCGCGAATGCATCCTGATCGGCCATGCCGGTCACCCGGAAGTCGAAGGCACCATGGGCCAGTACGATGCCAGCAACGGCGGCGCCATCTACCTGGTGGAAGACGAAAAGGACGTTGCCAACTTGCAAGTGCACAATCCTGATCGCCTGGCTTTCGTCACCCAGACTACCTTGTCCATGGACGATACCAGCCGCGTCATCGACGCCCTGCGCACGCGATTTCCTGCTATTGGCGGCCCCCGCAAGGATGACATCTGCTATGCCACGCAAAACCGCCAGGATGCGGTCAAGCAACTGGCGGACGAATGCGATGTAGTGCTGGTGGTCGGCAGCCCTAACAGTTCCAACTCCAACCGCTTGCGCGAGCTGGCCGAGCGCATGGCTACACCGGCGTACCTGATCGACGGCGCCGAGGACATGCAGCGCAGCTGGTTCGATGGTGTCGAGCGTATCGGCATCACGGCGGGCGCCTCCGCTCCGGAAGTACTGGTGCGCGGTGTGATCCAACAGTTGCAAGCCTGGGGTGCCACCGGCGCCGATGAGCTGGCGGGCCGTGAAGAGAACATCACGTTCTCCATGCCCAAGGAGCTGCGGGTCCGCTCGCTGCTCTGACGGCAAGGGTGCTGGAATAGCCTCGGCATAACGCCTGTTCGGTCTTATCACTGCGCAGGCTCACGCGACCGCTGGGGGCCAGCACCACCTGGTACAGGCTCTGTGCCTGGTCCTTGTCACACACATGCACCGTGCCGGCACGAAATCCTCCGCCGGCGAACACCGGCTCCCCCAAGCTGCTGAAGCGTACCTGGCTCGTAACCGGGCCATTACCGGCGACCGGCACGCGCCCACTGTCCTCGCGCTCCAGCAATACCGGATTGTCGTCATCCAGGTGGCCGCGTCCACTCACATCCAGTATCACTCGCCATCCCAGGCTCCAATCCTCGCCCTTTGCATGAATGACCACCGCCCGGTTGCGCGCGATGGCCTCGGTGCGTGCGTAGCGCAGCCCGGAGGCGAGTGATTGGGCCGCGCTTTGTCGTTGCTGTGATTCAAGTAAACCCTTGAAACCAGGTACGGCCAGTTGTGCGAGAAAACTGGTGACGATCAGCCCCAGCAGCATTTCAATCAGGGTAAATCCTCGTTGTTTCATGTGCGTTCCCTCCTTGGGCACGAGTGGGTTTTCTAGGTATAGCGCTTGGTCCTTGACGCTGGATGATGGCCTTTATGTCCAAAGTATTTCCCTTTGTTCCGGGAGCAGCGCCGCTCGAAAACCGGCGCTAGTCTTGGATCGCACAGCAGGTCTTGCCTGCTTTTTTCTCCGGCCTTCGACATGGATGACGACGGAAATGCCTGCCTGCCCGAACCGATTCCTGCGCGTTGCGCATTCGCGCCAATCCGGCATGACGCTGGTCGAGGTGCTGGTAGCGCTGTTGATTTTGGCGATCGGCCTGATGGGCGCTGCGGTGCTGCAACTCAACGCGCTCAAGTACACCAACAGCGCCAGGATGACCAGCCAAGCCAGCTTTATTGCCTACGACATGCTCGACCGCATTCGCACCAATGCTGGCGCCGATTACACATGGGGCAGGGCGGAGTTGGCGCCACCCAACACTGCCGCCGCCAGCGTACGTGACCTGGACCTGCACGATTTCGAGGCCAATATCATGGGTTTTGCCGGCGAGGATGCCAAAGGTTCAGTGGTGGTGAATGGGCACGAGGTCACCATCAGCATCAGTTGGGCAGATGCCCGGGCAGCAAACCGTCCAGGGGCGCGGGAAACCTTCACCCTGACCAGCCGCATCAGCAATGAACAGGGAGTATCGCAATGAAGCGCCTTGCGCGAGGTTTCAGCCTGGTGGAAGTGTTGCTGGCGCTCGCCATCGGGTTGGTCCTGATACTTGGGGCGAGCCAGATACTGATCAGCTCACGGTTGACCCATGCCAGCCAGCAGGCCGCCATGGTGCTGCAGGATGATGCGCGGTTTGTGCTGAGCAAGATCACCCAGGATATTCGCCAGGCAGGCATGCTGGGCTGTTTGGCCGTGGCCGCTATCGACAATGCTCCGGCTGCCTTTGATCGGCCGATAAGCTGGGAAGCGGCGGGGGGCGCGAAGTCAATCACGTTGGTCACCGCGAATGTCGGCGATGGCGTCGGCAAGCCGGACTGGACAGTGTTGTCCGACTGCAAGGGGGCGGCCAGGGCTTATGCCGGCACACCACCCGTTGTCGAACCTGGCCAGCTTCGCTTTGGCATACGCCAACTTACCTACACCTACGAATCGGGCCAGTTGAAGATCAGTACCCCGGCAGCACCGGCCAGGGCAGTATTGATGGATAACGTGCGGGCATTCGACGTCAGCTTCGGCATGGCGGCCACCTCGGCATCAACGGTTGTGGTGCGCTATGACAGCCATCCGGCCGATGAGTCGCTGATACGCAGCGTGCGCATCCTCATGACCCTTCAAGACCCCGCTGGGCGGGTGAAGGACCAGACCTACAGTGTCGTGGCAGCACTGCGAAATCGGCTGGGGTAGGTGCAATGACCAAGCATGGTGGCATTCGAGTAGAGCAGACCGGGATGGTGCTGCTGATCAGTCTGGTGTTCCTGTTGGTGCTGTCGCAGTTGGGACTGTCATCGATACAGGCTGCGGTCTCCCAGCAAAAAGTCGCGAGCAGCCTGTGGCATCGCAATCAATCGTTTCAATCTGCCGAAAGCGGCCTGAGGTTGGGAGAGTCGGCCGTGCAGAGGGTTGGCCAGGCGATGCCTGTCTGTCACTCGATCATCCGCTGTGCGCCGCCTGCTGAAGCGTCTTCCTTGACGGCGGCCGGGACGAACCCTGTCTCGGCGGTCACCTGGCTTGCCTTGAAGAATGGGTTTTATGGCATTCAGTCCCTTGGGGAGGGTGAAGGGCTGGCTCACTTGCCGCCCCGTTCTCCAGCCACGCTTTTTCGGGTCACTTCGGTCGGTCTCGCGGGGCAATCGCGCACGGTGCTGGAGACGGTCTATGCACGGGTGGAGGAGGGCGGCCGCGTCAAGTTTCGACGGGTCTTATGGCGGCAACTTCAATAAGGAGCAATCGAATGGGCAAGGAGAGCCAGGGTTTTACCCTGATTGAGCTACTGATGGTCGTGGCGATCATCTCGTTGCTGGCTGGGATTGCGTATCCCGGGTACCTCGGCCAGGTGAAGAAGGTGTATCGGGCGCAGATCGTCGCGTTGTTGAGCGAACAGGCCCAGCACCTGGAGCGTTCTTATACGAGGAATGGCACTTTTATTGATGCAGGCGACGTCAGTGCGGGTAATGATCATTATAGAATCAGTGCCGTCCTCAACCCTCAGGATTTTGACCTGCTCGCCACTCCCGCTGCGGACTCGGTCATGGCGAACGACGCATGCGCAGCATTCAGCTTGACCAGCACGGGTATGCGCGGAAACCCGGGAGCGGGGCCTGAAATGTCGCCCAAGGTCTGCTGGGGGCAAGGATGAGCGTGCTTGAAGAATGGGCGCCGGGCGCGCCTTTCCCTGTTTATCGGCTGGATCAAATGATGGCTAAGCAACAGCAAATGGTGATTGTCGGCGGCGGAGTAATCGGGCTGTTGACGGCGTACAACCTCGCCAGTGAGGGCCAGGCGGTCACACTGCTGGAGCGCGGTGGGCTTGGGCAAGAGTCTTCCTGGGCGGGCGGTGGGATTGTCTCGCCGTTGTACCCGTGGCGCTATAGCCAGGCGGTCACTGCCTTGGCCCATTGGTCCCAGGATTTTTACCCGCAACTGGCGCAACGGCTGTTTGCTGCTACCGGCGTCGATCCAGAGGTACATACCACGGGTTTGTATTGGCTCGACCTGGATGACGAGGCGCAAGCACTGGCCTGGGCTGCCCGTGAAGGGCGACCGTTAAGCAAGGTGGACGTGTCGGCGGCCCATGACGCGGTGCCGGTGCTGGGGGGCGGCTACTCCCAGGCGATCTACATGGCCAACGTGGCCAATGTTCGCAACCCGCGCCTGGTCAAATCACTGAAGGCGGCGCTGCTGGCGTTGCCGAACGTGACGATTCGCGAGCAATGCGATGTGTCGGGCTTTGTGCTCGGCGACGGCAGGGTGGTGGGTGTGAATACCGCTATGGGCCAGGTTTTGGCGGATCAAGTGGTGCTCGCGGCCGGCGCCTGGAGCGGGCAATTGTTGGGTACGCTGGGCCTGGGGCTACCCGTGGAGCCGGTCAAAGGCCAAATGATCCTGTACAAATGCGCGTCCGACTTTTTATCCAGCATGGTCCTGGCCAAGGGGCGTTATGCGATCCCGCGGCGGGATGGGCACATCCTGATCGGCAGCACGTTGGAGCATGAAGGATTCGACAAGACGCCAACCGACACCGCGCTGGAAAGCCTCAAGGCGTCTGCGGTGGAGCTGATTCCCGCCTTGGCGGACGCCGAGGTGGTCGGGCATTGGGCCGGTTTGCGGCCTGGCTCACCCGAAGGTATACCGTTTATCGGTGAGGTCCCTGGGTTCAAGGGGTTGTGGCTCAATTGCGGGCATTACCGCAATGGTCTGGTACTCGCACCAGCCTCTTGCCAGTTGTTCACCGACTTGCTGCTGGCGCGGGTTCCGATCATCGATCCAGTGCCTTACGCCCCCGCAGGTCGCCTCAACGCTGGATAGACTTTGGCCCTTGTTCCAGGTGCGCCTGGGTGCAGTACCATTCCTGGCGTGAACTCAGTGCGCGGTCCTGCGGCAGGTGCACGCCACAGTGGGCGCAACGCACCATCAGGGCCGCATCCGGCTCGGCAGGCCGTTGCTGGCGAGCGGCAGGGTTTTTGAATTTGCGCCAGAACCATACCGCGGCAGCAATGACGGCAATCCAGAACAGTAGACGAAGCATGATGGGCAGTTTCTCGACAAGGAATGCGCCAGTTTAGCCAAGGTGAACACGGGCGCACAGGGCAATAAATACTCGCTCATAAAAAAGGGAGCTCCTTCAGAGCTCCCTTTCGCGTTGCGTCGAACAATCAGTCGAACACACCAAAGGTCATGTAGCTGAACCACGAGCGGTCCTGGTTGTTGCCCAGGGCTTGCGGCTCTTCTTCTTCGATCACATCGCCGTTCTCGTCGTGCGGCTTGAGCTCCGAAGGAATGGCGTCTTTGGCGTCCTGGTACTGCTTGATCACGTCCTGGTTGGCGCGAGTTTCACCCGGCGGCAGCGGTGGACGGGACTCGATCAGGCCCAAGGTGTACTTGCTCAGCCACGAACGGTTGTCTGCTTCGTCAACCTGAGGCACGAACTGGCCGTCTTTCAGGCTAGGGTGGTCAGGGTAGTTGAGCTTCAGGGTTTCCAGGCTGGTAGTCGCCAGGGTGTCCAGGTGCAGACGCTGGTAAGCCTCGGTCATCACGGCCAGGCCGTCACCCACGGACGGGGTTTCCTGGAAGTTTTCCACCACATAGCGGCCACGGTTGGCGGCGGCCACATAAGCCTGACGGGTCAGGTAGTAGTGGGCCACGTGGATCTCGTACGAAGCCAGCAGGTTGCGCAAGTAGATCATGCGCTGCTTGGCGTCCGGCGCGTAGCGGCTGTTGGGGTAGCGGCTGGTCAGCTGGGCGAACTCGTTATAGGAGTCGCGTGCAGCGCCCGGATCACGCTTGGTCATGTCCAGCGGCAGGAAGCGCGCCAGCAGGCCAACATCCTGGTCGAACGAGGTCAGGCCCTTCATGTAGTAGGCGTAGTCCACGTTCGGGTGCTGCGGGTGCAGGCGGATGAAACGCTCGGCAGCGGACTTGGCAGCTTCCGGCTCGGCGTTCTTGTAGTTGGCGTAGATCAGCTCAAGCTGGGCCTGGTCGGCATAGCGGCCGAACGGGTAACGCGACTCCAATGCCTTCAGCTTCGCTGTGGCGCTGGTGAAGCTATTATTGTCCAAGTCTGTCTGAGCTTGCTGGTACAGCTCGACTTCGCTCAGGTTTTCGTCGACGACGTCCTTTGTTGACGAGCAAGCAGCAGTCATGGCGAGGATGGCGATCAGCAGCAGGTGTTTCACTTGCATGGCGGCTTGCGTCCCTATGACGGCCGCTGTCTTGGGCGGGGCCGTCCTGTTATGATGAGCGCCCCGTTGAAAGCCTCGGGGCAAAAGACGCCGTATTTAACCACAAGCGCGCAGCCGAAACCAAAGGCTACGCCACGCCTAGTCTGAGCATGTCCGATAAAATTGAACTTCGCGCAGAGGTGCCGTCCGAATTGGGCGGCCAACGCCTCGATCAAGTCGCCGCACAATTATTCGCTGAGCACTCGCGCTCGCGCCTTTCCGCCTGGATCAAAGACGGCCGCCTGACTGTGGATGGAGCGGTTATCCGCCCGCGAGACATAGTCCATGGCGGTGCGATTCTTGAGCTGACTGCCGAGCAGGAAGCCCAGGGAGAATGGGTTGCCCAGGACATCGAGCTGGATATCGTCTATGAAGACGACGACATCCTGGTCATCAACAAACCCGCGGGCCTGGTGGTTCACCCGGCCGCCGGGCACGCTGATGGCACCTTGCTCAATGCCCTGTTGCACCACGTGCCGGACATCATCAATGTGCCGCGCTGCGGCATCGTGCACCGTCTGGACAAGGACACCACCGGCCTTATGGTGGTAGCCAAGACCATTCAGGCGCAGACGCAACTGGTTACGCAATTGCAGAGCCGCAGCGTCAGCCGCATCTATGAGTGCATTGTGATCGGCGTCGTTGTAGCCGGTGGCAAGATCAACGCACCCATTGGCCGTCACGGCCAGCAGCGCCAGCGTATGGCGGTGATGGAAGGTGGCAAGCAGGCCGTCAGCCACTACCGTGTGCTGGAACGTTTCCGCTCCCACACCCATGTGCGGGTCAAGCTGGAAACCGGGCGTACCCACCAGATTCGCGTGCACATGGCGCATATCAACTTCCCGTTGGTCGGCGATCCTGCCTACGGTGGCCGCTTCCGTATTCCGCCAGCGGCCAGCCAGACCATGGTTGAGTCGCTCAAGACGTTCCCGCGCCAGGCACTGCATGCACGCTTCCTGGAACTGGATCATCCGACGAGCGGTAAGCGTATGAGCTGGGA
Organism: Pseudomonas sp. GL93; assembly: GCF_003408955.1. Classification (NCBI taxonomy): domain Bacteria; kingdom Pseudomonadati; phylum Pseudomonadota; class Gammaproteobacteria; order Pseudomonadales; family Pseudomonadaceae; genus Pseudomonas; species Pseudomonas sp. GL93. The sequence continues at coordinate 87,809 of NZ_NKRF01000119.1, read as the reverse complement.
ATCGCCCCGGCCGGACGATCTGGTCTGGCTGCTGTCGCTGCTCAAGCAGGATCGCGAGGCGTTTGTCGGATGAGTGACTGGCTGATACCTGACTGGCCCGCGCCGGCTCGGGTAAAAGCCTGTGTTACCACCCGTGCGGGCGGCGTCAGCCTGGCGCCGTTCGACAGCCTCAACCTGGGCGATCATGTCGAGGACAGCCTTGAGGCGGTCCTTGAAAATCGCCGTCGGCTGAGTGACGCCTTCGATATCCAGCCTGCCTGGTTGCGCCAAGTCCATGGTACTCACGTGGTTGAGGCCGATCCGGCCCTTACTGTCGAGGCTGACGGCAGTTGGACCAGCACCGCTGGTATCGCCTGCACGTCTATGACAGCCGATTGCCTGCCGGCGCTGTTCTGTAATCGGGCGGGCCCCCGGGTTGCCGCAGCCCATGCCGGTTGGCGTGGTTTGGCGGCCGGCGTGCTGGAGGCCGCGTTCGAAAGCCTGGATACCGCACCCGAAGACGTTCTGGTCTGGCTCGGCCCTGCCATTGGCCCACAAACCTTCGAGGTCGGCCCGGAAGTGCGTGAAGCATTCATGCAGCAACTGCCGGCCACTGCTGAAGCCTTTGTTCCCGGCCGCAACCCCGGCAAATTCATGGCCGACATCTACCAGCTGGCGCGCCTGCGTCTGGCAGCGCGCGGTGTTAGCGCTGTGTATGGTGGCGGTTTGTGCACTGTGACCGACCCGCGTTTCTTTTCTTATCGCCGCAGCCCGCGTACGGGCCGATTCGCCTCCCTTATCTGGCTTGAACGCTAGACTGTCCTGACCTGTATCAACCGTGCGCCGCTTGAAACGCCCAGAATCCACCCCATCTATAAGGGTATCTGGCAGGTTTCTTCATTCAGGATGTGTTTGTTCATAGCTCCGGCCTGCTCAAAAGGAAGGTGACTAATGCGTATTGATCGTTTAACCAGCAAATTACAGTTGGCCTTGTCCGACTCTCAATCCTTGGCGGTGGGCCTCGACCATCCGGCCATTGAGCCTGCGCACTTGATGCAGGCGCTCCTGGAACAGCAAGGTGGTTCTATCAAACCCTTGCTGATGCAGGTGGGCTTTGACGTTAATAGCCTGCGCAAGGAGTTGAGCAAAGAGCTCGACCAACTGCCGAAAATCCAGAATCCCACCGGCGACGTGAATATGTCCCAGGATCTGGCGCGCCTGCTCAACCAGGCTGACCGCCTGGCCCAGCAGAAAGGTGACCAGTTCATCTCCAGCGAACTGGTGCTGCTCGCCGCCATGGACGACAACAGCAAACTCGGCAAATTGTTGCTGGGCCAGGGCGTGAGCAAGAAAGCCCTGGAAAACGCCATCAACAACCTGCGTGGCGGCGAAGCGGTCAACGACCCCAACCACGAGGAGTCGCGCCAGGCCCTGGACAAATACACCGTCGACCTGACCAAGCGTGCCGAAGAAGGCAAGCTCGACCCGGTGATCGGCCGTGACGACGAAATCCGTCGCACCATCCAGGTGTTGCAACGTCGCACCAAGAACAACCCGGTGTTGATCGGTGAACCTGGCGTGGGTAAAACCGCGATTGCCGAAGGCCTGGCCCAGCGCATCATTAATGGTGAGGTGCCGGACGGTCTCAAAGGCAAGCGCCTGCTGTCTTTGGATATGGGCTCGCTGATTGCCGGTGCCAAGTTCCGCGGTGAGTTCGAAGAGCGCCTCAAATCTCTACTTAACGAATTGTCGAAGCAGGAAGGACAGATCATTCTGTTTATCGACGAATTGCACACCATGGTTGGCGCCGGTAAGGGCGAAGGCTCCATGGACGCCGGCAATATGCTCAAGCCCGCCTTGGCGCGGGGTGAGTTGCACTGCGTCGGTGCGACCACGCTTAACGAATACCGTCAGTACATCGAGAAGGACGCAGCCCTTGAGCGTCGCTTCCAGAAAGTACTGGTGGAAGAGCCGAGCGAAGAAGACACCATCGCGATCCTGCGTGGCCTGAAAGAGCGCTATGAGGTCCACCATAAGGTGGCGATCACCGACGGTGCGATCATTGCGGCGGCCAAGTTGAGCCACCGCTATATCACCGATCGCCAGTTGCCGGACAAGGCTATCGACCTGATCGACGAAGCGGCCAGCCGCATCCGTATGGAGATCGACTCCAAGCCGGAAGTGCTGGATCGCCTGGATCGCCGCCTGATTCAACTGAAAGTCGAATCCCAGGCGCTGAAGAAAGAAGAAGACGAAGCGGCCAAGAAACGCCTGGAAAAACTTCAGGAAGAAATTGTCCGCCTGGAACGCGAGTATTCGGACCTCGAAGAAATCTGGACCTCGGAAAAAGCCGAAGTACAGGGCTCGGCGCAGATCCAGCAAAAGATCGAGCAGTCCCGCCAGGAACTGGAAGCGGCGCGCCGTAAAGGTGACCTGAACCGCATGGCCGAGTTGCAGTACGGGGTGATCCCGGACCTGGAGCGCAGCCTGCAGATGGTCGACCAGCATGGCAAGCCTGAGAACCAGTTGCTGCGCAGCAAGGTGACCGAGGAAGAAATTGCCGAAGTGGTCTCCAAGTGGACCGGTATTCCCGTGTCGAAGATGCTCGAAGGCGAGCGCGACAAGTTGCTGAAGATGGAAAGCCTATTGCATCAGCGCGTCATCGGCCAGGAAGAGGCGGTGGTGGCGGTCTCCAACGCGGTACGGCGTTCGCGGGCAGGTTTGTCCGACCCGAACCGTCCAAGTGGCTCGTTCATGTTCCTCGGCCCAACCGGCGTGGGTAAGACCGAGTTGTGCAAGGCCCTGGCCGAGTTCCTCTTTGATACTGAAGAGGCCATGGTGCGGATCGATATGTCCGAATTCATGGAGAAACACTCGGTGGCTCGTCTGATCGGTGCGCCACCAGGCTATGTGGGTTACGAAGAGGGCGGTTATCTGACCGAAGCCGTGCGGCGCAAGCCTTACTCGGTGATCCTGCTGGATGAGGTCGAGAAGGCGCATCCGGATGTGTTCAACATCTTGCTGCAGGTGCTGGAAGATGGTCGCTTGACGGACAGCCACGGGCGCACGGTGGACTTCCGCAATACGGTGATCGTGATGACTTCCAATCTGGGGTCGGCACAGATCCAGGAATTGGTGGGTGATCGTGAAGCCCAGCGTGCGGCGGTGATGGACGCGTTGACCACGCACTTCCGTCCGGAGTTCATCAACCGGGTCGACGAAGTGGGGATCTTCGAGCCTCTGGCGCGGGATCAGATCGCGGGTATTACCGAAATCCAGTTAGGCCGCCTGCGTAGCCGTCTGGCCGAGCGCGAGTTGGACCTGGAGCTGAGCAGCGAAGCGTTGGACAAGCTGATCGCGGTCGGTTACGACCCAGTATATGGCGCACGGCCACTCAAACGTGCGATCCAGCGCTGGATCGAGAACCCACTGGCGCAGCTGATTCTGTCGGGCAGCTTTATGCCTGGCACCCGCGTCACGGCGACGGTGAAAGACGACGAAATCGTCTTCCATTAAGGCCTGTGCTTGGCGCAGCCAGAGAAGGCCCCGCATTGCGGGGCCTTTTTTTTCGATAGGGCGTTGAACTGTAAGGCAAAGGCTTGTAAAGTGCGCCCCGCAGCAACGTCAGCCCACGGGTTTCTTCTCCCCAAGAAGAAATCAGAAAGAAGCGCAAATCATTGTCTTAAAAGCAATTTAAAGGGTTGACAGGGGTTTTTAAGATTGTAGAATAGCGCGCCTCAGAGACGCTAACGTAGCGATACGGACAGGGTCGAAGAGGAAGCAACACAGCAGTAACTTTGAAATATGTAGTTCCGTGATAGCTCAGTCGGTAGAGCAAATGACTGTTAATCATTGGGTCCCAGGTTCGAGTCCTGGTCACGGAGCCAATTTCAAACCGGGGTATAGCGCAGTCCGGTAGCGCGCCTGCTTTGGGAGCAGGATGTCGGGAGTTCGAATCCCCCTACCCCGACCATATTTGGGTCGTTAGCTCAGTTGGTAGAGCAGTTGGCTTTTAACCAATTGGTCGTAGGTTCGAATCCCACACGACCCACCATTTTTGAGACCAGTTAACGCTGGGATCGAATCTTAAGATCAGAGGCCAAAAGCGCTGATCGAAGAAGGCGACTGAAAGGTCGCCTTTTTATTACCGGGGTATAGCGCAGTCCGGTAGCGCGCCTGCTTTGGGAGCAGGATGTCGGGAGTTCGAATCCCCCTACCCCGACCATATTAAAAATCCTCGTATCGAAAGATACGGGGATTTTTTTTGTGTGCGCGAATCCTGAATTCTCCGCAAAACAAATGTGGGAGCGGGCTCCCACATTTACCAGGTCTCCTTCGAGACCAGGTTGTTAATGCAATTTAAGGCGTGGCTCGGTGCCGCGGCCGATCTTGCTGCCCAGCATCAGCATCGCCGTGCGGAAGAACCCATACAGCGCCATCTGGTGCATCCGGTACAGCGACACGTAGAACATCCGCGCCAGCCAGCCTTCCAGCATCACACTGCCCGTCAAATTGCCCATCAAGTTACCCACCGCGGAAAAGCGCGACAGCGAGATCAGCGAACCGTAGTCGGTGTACTTGTAGGTCGGCAGTTCCTTGCCTTCAATTCGCAGCTTCAGCGACTTGGCGAGCAATGAGGCCTGTTGGTGAGCCGCTTGGGCCCGTGGCGGCACATTGCGGTCGGTGCCCGGCTGCGGGCAGGCGGCGCAATCACCAAAGGCGAAGATATTTTCGTCGCGGGTGGTTTGCAGTGTTTGCAGGACTTGCAGCTGGTTGATGCGGTTGGTTTCCAGGCCATCGATGTCCTTGAGGAAACCGGGCGCGCGGATACCGGCCGCCCATACTTTCAGGCTGGCCGGAATCACCTGGCCGCTGCTGGTGATCAAGGCATCGGCGGTCACTTCACTGACCGCCGAGTTGGTCAGTACGGTCACCCCTAGTTTTTCCAGGGTCTTGTGCACGGGCCCACCGATCCGCTCCGGCAGTGCAGGCAGTACTCGCGGGCCGGCTTCGATCAGGGTGATGTGCATGTTTTCCGGCTTGATACGGTCCAGGCCATAGGCGGCTAGCTCGTGGGCGGCGTTATGCAGCTCGGCGGCCAGTTCAACGCCGGTGGCACCGGCGCCCACGATGGCGACGCTGATCTGTTCGACGGCGTCGGTCTGCCCGGCATGGGCGCGCAGGTAGTGGTTGAGCAATTGCTGGTGGAAGCGCTCGGCCTGCTTGCGGGTGTCGAGGAATAGGCAATGTTGCGCTGCGCCTTCAGTGCCGAAGTCGTTGGTAGTGCTGCCTACCGCAATCACCAGGCTGTCGTAGCCCAGCACCCGGGCAGGCACCAGTTCGCGGCCTTCTTCGTCGAGGGTGGCGGCCAGCTGGATTTTCTTCTGCTCACGATCAAGCCCGCTCATGCGCCCTAGCTGGAACTCGAAGTGGTTCCATTTCGCTTGGGCAACATAGTTGAGTTCGTCTTCAGATGAGTTCAGTGAGCCGGCGGCCACTTCGTGCAGTAACGGCTTCCAGATGTGGGTCAGGTTAGTGTCGACCAGCGTGATGCTGGCCTTGCCACGCTTGCCCAGGGTCTTACCCAGGCGGGTAGCCAACTCCAGGCCGCCGGCACCGCCGCCGACGATAATAATACGATGGGTCATGGGGATATCTCGCAAGGCTAAAAGAAATCGGAGCAGTTACCCTCGCGAGCGCCAGGCGGCTCATAGCGTCAGGTAACTCAATAGGCGGCTCAGCGCACCGAGCCCGATGACCACTACCAGCACCACGCAGAGGAGCAGCCACGGCCGGAAAGGCTTGCGCTCGACTCTGTTCTGGGAAAGTCGCAGGTACTCTTCGACACGCTCTTGGTCATCGGGTTTCAGGCGGCTGGTCATAAAGGCCTCGTCAGGTAGACGTTGCAAAGGGGCGCCACGTTACAGCCAGGGCATCAAAGGCTGATGCCGACATCAAACACTATGCTGCGCCCCAGGTTGTTGCGCAAGAAGTCCGGCGCGTCGGGATGTGCAAACAGCACCCGGGCGAAGGTCGGCCCCACCAGTGAAAGCGAGCGCCAGCCCTGGCGCAGGTATTCGGTCGGCGGCGGAAAATGGCTGTTGAGGTCCAGTACTTCGCGCTTTAGGCTGGTAAACGCAATGAGGTCCAACTCCCCCAGGTCCATGCCGCGTTCTTTGTAGTTGTGGGCTTTTTTACGCAGTGTGGGGGCCAGGCGCAGCAGGAACTCATGGGCGGGAATTCGCCGTGGCTTGGCTTCGCGCCGTACCAGTTGGCTTAAAGAGAAAGCACTGCGCCTGCGCAGCAGCTCATCGCGCCACTCGTCGTTCAGGCGTCGGCCCTCGTCCAGCACAAAAAAGACCTCGAAGCTGGCGTCACGAAACAACACGTCGGGCGGCTCCTGGCCCGCAGCGTGAAACTCTTCGACGCGGTAGGGCACGTTCAAGCCTTGCAGCAGGCGCTGGCAGACCCAACGCTCACGCTCCCACTTGCGGGCATTGGACAGAAACGCATTGGCTTGTTCGGCTGCTACGGTGAGCAGGCGCAAATAATCTGAGTCATCCATAGTCGCAGCTTAGCGTTCAAATGATGACCACAGGAAGTCTTGCCTTAAAACGCGGGTGTAGAATGCTGATGTGTAGCAGGCCCAGGGACGAGGTGTGTGATGAGGTTTTTGATAAAGGCAGAGCATCCGTGATCAGTGCAGCGGTTCTGGCACCCCAGACGCTCGGCCTCGGCTGGCTGGTGTATGCGCCCGTGTTGATGTGGGCGATGCTGCGCTCGCCATGGCTGGAGCTGTTTGCCGACCGTCGGCGCCAGCACTTGCTGTTCGGCACGGTGTTCGCGCTGTTCATGCTGTGGCTGGTGCGACGGGATTTCGATACCGGCGTGTCCTACCACTTTATCGGCATGACCGCCGTGACCTTGCTGCTGGATTGGCCGCTGGCAATCGTCGGTGGCTTTGCCGCCCAGCTTGGCTTGATGCTGTTGGGGCGCGAGGATCTGGCCGCGCTTGGCGTCAATGGCCTGCTCCTGATCGTGCTGCCGGTGTTGGTCACCGAAGGGTGCGCGCTGTTGGTAGAGCGGGCTCAGCCGCGAAACCCCTTTGTGTATATCTTCTGTTCGGGCTTTTTTGCGGCCGCACTCTCGGCATTGCTGTGCCTGTTGGCCGGCCTGGGCCTGCTGTGGTTCGACGGCCTTTTTGCGATGCCTGAATGGCTGGAGGATTTTGTCGGTTACCTGTGGCTGATCATCTTTCCCGAAGCCTTTATCAACGGCATGGTCATCAGCGCGCTGGTGGTGTTTTGCCCGGAATGGCTGGAGACCTTCAACCGTACTCGCTACCTCTCGGCGCCGTGGAAGGACGACGATTCGCGGCGTTGATCCAGGTCAAATGCCAGGCAGCGGCGCGGGTCCATGCTCTGCAAAATTTTCAGGAGCACGGATCATGAGTGTGTACGAGTGGGCACGGCAGGAGTTGCGCAGAAGCCAGGATGCAGCGCAGGAAATCGGTTTTGACCCCGGCTTGACTTTGCGCGCCATGCTCAGTGCAGTGGTGCAGCAAAGCAAGGGTGTACGCAGTTTTGAAGACCTGGCCGACGAGTTGCAATACCTTGCAGAAAATCTCGACGACCAGCAGGAATATGCCTTTATGCGGCCTTAGTGGCGCGGCGGCAGGTCTTCGGAAAACAGTTCATCTTCGGCGTCCGGGGCCACGGGAATCTTGTGTTCTTCAGCGGCCCAGGCACCCAGGTCGATAAGCTTGCAACGGTCCGAGCAGAACGGCCGGTTGAGGTTGGTCGCTTTCCATTCCACGGGTGCACCGCAGGTTGGGCAGTCGACGGTCAAGGGTTGGCTCATGATCGGCCTCCACGCAAAGTAAGGTAAAAGTGGTGCAGTCGCTCGACCTCGCCGTGCAGCCAGGCGAGGTCCTTATCGTTGACCAGCACGTCATCGGCATGGTTCAGGCGGTCTTCGCGGCTGGACTGGGCCTTGAGAATTGCCTGCACCTGTTGTTCGCTGATGCCGTCGCGCTGCAGGGTACGCTGAATCTGCAGCGATTGCGGCACGTCGATCACCAGGATGCGCTGGGTCATGCTGTACTGCCCGGACTCGATCAGCAGTGGCGACACCAGGATCGCGTAGGGCGATTGGGCGCGTGCCAGGTGGCTGCGAATTTCCTCGGCGATCAGCGGGTGCAGCAAGGCTTCCAGCCACAGGCGCTCTTGCGGGACCTCAAAGATCAGTTTGCGCAGCGCGGCACGGTCCAGTTGACCGTCGGCTTGCAGCACGTCGCTGCCGAAGTGTTCGGCGATGCGTGCCAGGGCCGGGCGGCCAGGTTCGACGACCCAGCGCGCGGCGTGATCGGCATCCACCAGGTCGATGCCCAGCTTGATAAAGTGCTCGGCCGCAGCACTTTTGCCGCTGCCAATGCCGCCCGTGAGCCCAAGAATCCAGGGTGTTGCAACAGAAGTGGTCATCTGAAACCGACAGACTGCAAATAGAAGTCGGTTATTTGACCACCCCAGAGCAATGCAATCCAGCCGGCAATTGCCAGGCAGGGGCCAAACGGCATCGGCGCTGACACCTGGGCCTTACGCAAACGCAGCAGGATCAGCCCGACAAACACGCCCAACAGTGAGGCCATCAGCAGGGTCATCGGCAGAATCTGCCAGCCGCCCCAGGCTCCCAGCAAGGCCAATAACTTGAAGTCGCCATGGCCCATGCCGTCTTTGCCGGTGGCCAGCTTGAACAGCCAGAACAGGCACCACAAGCTCATGTAGCCGATGACCGCGCCCCACACAGCATCGGGCAGGGGCGTCAGCAGGTCAGCACTGTTGAGGATCAGCCCCAGCCATAGCAGCGGCAGCACCAGCACATCCGGCAGCAGTTGGTGGTCCAGATCAATCAGGCTCATGCCCAGCAAGCCCCAACTCAACAGCATCACTGCGCCGGCTTGCCAGCCGAAGCCGAAGTGCCAGGCGACAGCGGTTGAGATCAGCGCGCACGCGAGTTCGGTGAGGGGGTAACGCAGGCCGATGGGCTCGCGGCAGTGGGCACAACGCCCCCGGAGCAGCAGGTAGCTGAGCACCGGGATATTTTCCCAAGACCGAATCGGTTGATTGCAGTGCGGGCAGCAGGAGTTCGGGTGCATCAGATTATAGGCCGGCCCACCGGGCTCGGCTGGCAAGTCGAGAATCTCATGGGCCTGGGCACGCCATTCCCGCTCGAGCATTTTTGGCAGGCGCCACGCCAGCACATTGAGGAAGCTGCCGACGATCAGGCCCAACACCAACGCCAGGCCCGCAAACGCCCAGGGATGTTCGCTCAGCAGCAGGCTCAAAATGCCGTCCCCAATTGGAACACCGGCAGATACATGGCGACTACCAGCGCTCCGACAATGCCTCCCAGTACAACCATGATCAGCGGCTCCATCAGGCTGGTGAGGTTGTCGACCAAAGTATCCACGTCTGACTCGTAGTGGTTCGCGACTTTTTCCAGCATGCGGTCCAGGGTGCCGGACTCCTCCCCGATTGCGGTCATCTGGATCGCCATGCCTGGGAACAGGCCGCTGTTATGCATCGATTGATTCAACTGCATGCCTGTGGATACATCGTGGCGCATACGTTCGATTGCCTGTTTGAAGGGGCCATTGCCGACGGCGCCGGCCACCGAACCCAATGCCTGTACCAGAGGGACGCCCGCCGCAAAGGTGGTGGAAAGTGTGCGAGCGTAGCGAGCAACCGCAGATTTGTGCAGCAGTTTGCCTGCCACGGGCACTTTCAACAAACCCGCCGCCCACCAATGGCGAAACCCCGGGTAAGTTCGATAGGCATGATGCCCAGCGACCATTATGGCGCCCACGCCCAGCGCCAGCATCCACCACGCTTGTTGCAACAGTTCTGACAGTGCAATGACTCCCAGAGTAAACCCCGGCAATTGGCCGTTGACCCCGGCGAACAGGTTCTGGAACTGCGGCACAACGTGAATCAACAGCACTGTGCTCACCCCTGTGGCAATCACCAGTACCGCGACAGGGTAGGTCATGGCTTTCTTGATCCTGGTTTTGAGCCGTTGGCTTTTTTCCAAATGAATCGCCACGCGCTCGAGCAAGGTTTCCAGGGCGCCAGCCATTTCGCCAGCTGCCACCAGATTGCAATACAGCTCATCGAAGTAACGGGGATATTGGCGCAGGGCAGCGGCCAAGGAGTGTCCGCTGGCAATGTGCTGTTTCAACGCCTTCACCAGTTCTCGCAGTTGTGGGTTTTCGACGCCTTCGCTGATGATGTCGAAGGCTTGCAGCAGCGGGATGCCGGCTTTGAGCAAGGTGGCCAACTGGCGAGTGAACAGGGCGATATCCACAGGCGTTATTCGCGCCTTGAAGGCCGGTAGTGCGCAAGTTTTCTTGCGCACACGCTCAGGGCAGATCCCTTGCTGGCGCAGTTGTACCTTGATCAGCGCAAGGTTATGGCCGGCGATTTGTCCGGAAACCCGGCGCCCTTTGCGGTTGATGCCTTCCCAGGCATAAATTGTCGACGTGTCGTTCATGTGAGGTTGGCGCACCCAGGTCGTGAAGAATTTATAGCTTAGTCAGATGGCGGATGCGGGCAGGCTGGCGCTGAGCGATAAAATGTCAGATTGTGCGTCTTGCAGGCCATGGACTGCGTGGGGATGAGTACACTGACGCCGTTGCACACTGCGGGGCGCAGGACGCGCCTTGTCATGGTTCTATTCTGGAGAGTGAAAGAGATGCGTCAAAAAGGGTTTACCTTGATCGAGTTATTGATCGTCGTGGCAATCATCGGCATTTTGGCCACCATCGGTCTGCCCATGTACACCAAGCACCAGGCCAAGGCCAAGTTCACGGCGGGGTTGGCTGAAATCAGCGCTCTAAAGGCTGGCTACGAGGACGCTATCAACCAAGGTACCGTGCCGACCCTGGCCCTCATCGGGGGCACAAGCCCTACCGCCAACTGCACCATCGAAGTGACAGGCGATGTGGCCTCGGGCGCCGGTACCCTGCGTTGTGAAATCCTCGATGCGCCCGCGCCCGTGCTCGGCAAGACCATCACCTTGACCCGCAGCGCCACCACCGGCTGGAGCTGTGCCACCACGGTAGAGCCGCAATACGCTGCCAAGGGCTGCGGCGCCCACGGCGCGTGACAGTCGCCGGGCGGTGAGCGAGCAAGTTGCTGCATGCCCAATGCAGTGCTAGCTTTAGCCCACCGCCCGTGTAGCTCAGCCGGTAGAGCAGCGCACTCGTAACGCGAAGGTCGCAGGTTCGATTCCTGTCTCGGGCACCACAGGCACCACTGTTTCAACGGCAATGTTTTCAGATGATCCCAGAATGGTTCTGAAGGCCAGGTGAGCCGGGCATTTGCGCCCGCTCTTTTGTATCTGCCCAACCTTGAAGACCCAGATGCATCCCCATTCCTCGATCTAAGAGAACAACATGACCACGACTGAGATGACCCAGGAAGCACGGCACGAACAAGCGCTCAAGCACTACCTTGAAGCGACGCCGCAGCTTAAAGAAGAGATCAAGGACCTGAGTGCCGACGATCAGCGCGACCAGATTCAGTGGGCATTTGAAGATGAGGCCGAGAGCCAGGGCTACCAGCCTTGGGAGCTGACCCTCAAGTACACCTCGACACCCGAAGAGTTCGAAGCCGCGCGGTTGGCCTTGCACAAAGAGGCCGCCGAAGTGCTGGGTGTCGATTGGGACGAGTACTGCGAGATGAATAACCTCGTCGTCTAAGCACGGCGGGCTTGTTGTGGCGAGGGAGCTTGCTCCCGCTGGGCTGCGAAGCAGCCCCAAATTGGGTGATCGAAATACGTCAGGTGTACGTCGATGAACGGTTTGGGAGCACTGCGCACTCCAGCGGGAGCAAGCTCCCTCGCCACAATCGCCCGGCCCTGCATGGTTTCTTAGATACTCAGGCGCATCGACAGGTCCACCGCTTTCACATCCTTGGTCATAGCACCGATGGAGATGTAGTCCACGCCGGTTTCAGCGATAGGCAGCAAGGTGGTTTCATTGATCCCGCCGCTGGCTTCCAGCTTGGCCTTGCCTGCGTTCAGGCGCACGGCTTCGCGCATGTCTTCCAGGCTCAGTTCATCCAGCATGATGATGTCGGCACCCGCCGCCAGGGCTTCGCGCAATTCCTCCAGGCTTTCCACTTCGATTTCCACCGGCTTGCCCGGGGCGATCTTGTGGGCGGCGGTGATCGCTTGGGCAATACCACCGCAGGCGGCGATGTGGTTTTCCTTGATCAGGAACGCGTCATACAGCCCGATACGGTGGTTGTGGCAACCGCCGCAGGTCACCGCATATTTTTGCGCCAAGCGCAGGCCCGGCAATGTCTTGCGGGTGTCCAGCAGCTTGACCTGGGTGCTGGCGACAAAGTCCGCCAAAAATTGCGCACGGGTCGCAACCCCTGACAGCAATTGCAGAAAATTCAACGCGCAACGTTCACCACTGAGCAGCGAGCGGGCAGGGCCCTCAAGGTGGAACAACGCCTGGTTGGGGCTCACCCGTTCACCGTCAGCCACCTGCCAGTGCACGGCAACCCGTGGGTCCAGTTGACGAAACACTGCATCCACCCACGCCGTGCCGGCGATAACAGCCGCCTCACGGGTAATGATCGTGGCCTTGGCCAGCCGTTCGGCCGGGATCAACTGCGCGGTGATGTCACCACTGCCGATGTCTTCCAGCAGTGCGCGGCGCACGTTGGCTTCGATTTCGGCGGTGAGGTCGGCAAGACGGAGGTTCGGCATAACAGGCTCCACAAACAAAGTGCCTCGATTATAGGGCCAGCATGCGTTCTAACCCAGGCTCGCCACTCATTTACCGCACAAAGTCAGAGTGGGCTGGCGCAACTGCCCTCGTTTGCAAGATAATCTCGCGCCTTGCAATTGGCGTCATAGCTTTGACGTCTTGGTGGTGAACGGGATGTTTGCAGTGCCTGCCGGGCCTGCGCCCGTCTTCCACCTCTCAAAACCGCCGTTTCAGGAGGCCAGGATGCACAATGACGGGAAGGTGGTGCCTATCAACAGGGCACAGGCCACGCCATCGCCGCTCGCGCGCCTGCCGGTGGTGTTGCTGCAGGTGCGTGACAAGGCTGCACAACAGCTGCAACAGGGGTTGCAGGAACTGTTCGATAACGCCGACGACACCCTGTTCGAAATGGCCGAAAAGGCCCGTAGCACCGTCGACCATCATATTTTTTTCGAGGCCATGCGCGACCTGCGCCTCAAGCGCAAGAACTTCGAGCGCGTGTTCATGGAGCAGCTGTTCGTGGCGTTCGCCAACCTGGGCCAGGCCCGGTGCAGCGGGGCACACCTGGTGCCGGTGGTGTCTTATGAGGCGGTACCCGGCACCAGCGCGGATGACGTGGAAAAAGCCGTGGCCCTGGAGGCGATGCTCGGTCGGGTTCGGCATCGTGATGGCTTGGCCCTGGGGCAATTGAGCGCGCGCATGAGTGAACTGCTCGGCAGGCGCCTGGATGATCCTGAAAACCCCTTGGGTCCGGCGCGGCTGTGCGAGTTTTTCCTGCAAGCAGGGCGCAGCCTGGGGGTGGAAATCCGCGTCAAGCTGGTCATGCTCAAGCTGTTTGAGAAATACGTGCTCAGTGACGCCGACCTGTTGTATGGCGAGGCCAACCAATTACTGATCGCCACTGGCGTATTGCCGGAACTCAAGGCGGTGCCGTCCCGTCGAGCCGGCGGGCGTGCGGCCCGGGAGCACCAGCATTGCACCAGCCAAGCGCTGGCCGACCCGCCGCTGGATAAAAGCGGCCAGCAAGCGTTCAGCGCCTTGCAGAAGTTGCTGGTAGCCGTGCGTGGCAGCGTGGCTCCGACCCTTGAAGCCAGTGCCGAACCGCAACCCATTGCCACCCGCGATCTGCTGCGGCTGCTGTCGCATTTGCAACAGTATGTACCGGAGCCGGAGAGCGAGGACGATTTCGACCTGCGCAACCAGCTGGAGCAGTTGCTCACCCGGGTCAGTGTCAAAAGTGGCAAGTCGCGGGTATTAGAGGAAGCAGACGAAGATGTGATCAATCTGGTCGCCATGCTGTTCGAGTTCATGCTCGATGACAGCAGTGTGCCGGACGCTTTCAAGGCGCTGATCGCTCGCTTGCAGATCCCGCTGCTGAAAGTGGCGGTGCTGGACAAGAGCCTGTTCAGTTGCGCGGAGCATCCGGCGCGGCGCTTGCTCAATGACATCGCGAGCGCCGTCATCGGCTGGAGCCCGCCCCATGACCACCCACGGGACAACCTCTACCTGTGTATCGAGCAACTGGTACAGCGTTTGTTGAATGAGTTCGTCGAGGACCCGGCGATTTTCACCTCGCTGCTCACCACGTTCAGTGCGTTTACAGCTCAAGAGCGCACGCGCAGCGAGCAACTTGAGCGACATACCCGTGACGTCGAGCAAGAGCGCCTGCATATCGAGGTGGCGCGCCAGCGTGTCGCGCAGGTGCTCAATCGGCGGCTCGCGGGCAAAACCTTGCCGCAATCGGTGCTGCAATTTGTGCAGCAGGCCTGGAGCCAGGTGCTGTTAGTGGCCGTTCTCAAGCACGGTGAACAATCGCTGCAATGGCAAACGTCGCTGCGTACCCTGGATGAGTTGGTCTGGAGCGTGGGCCTGCGTGAAGACACCGAAGCGGGCCGGCGTTTGCTTGAGCAATTACCTGGGCTGCTCAAGGCATTGCGTGGCGGGTTGGCCGGTGCGGCGTTCGATCCGTTCAGTACTCGCGAGTTTTTCCTGCGGTTGCAGGCCATGCATGTCGAGCCGCTCGACAGCGAGGTGCTGGTGGAAGTCCGTGAGCCTTTTGCCCTGTGGGCTGGCCCGCCGGCTGCCGACGAACCATTAACCTCTGATGACCCCGACCTGCTCAAGGCCCAGCAGTTGCGAGTCGGTGACTGGGTAGCGTTGCAGCAAAATGAAGCCGGTAACCTGCGCTGCAAGTTGACCGCAATCATGCCGCCCGCCGATACCTATATTTTTGTCAGCCGAGCGGGCCTCAAGGTGCTGGAGAAAAGCGCGGGCCAGTTAGCCCTGGCATTCAAGCAGGACGTCCTGCACACCTTGGACGATGGCCCGCTGTTCGAACGTGCGCTGGCCGTCGTGGTGGGCGACCTGCGGCAACTCAATCGCGGCAAGTGATCGCAACCGCAGGGTGGAACGCGGCATACTGGTCACACCTCGTCTCACTCAAGGAGCCTGTATGCAGTTGGACCCCGCCAGCGGTTGGTGCCAGGGCATTCGTCATTGCCCTTCGCCCAACTTCAACGAGCGCCCTGAAGGCGAAATCTCGCTGTTGGTGGTGCATAACATCAGTTTGCCCCCGGCGCAGTTCAACACCGGCAAGGTGCAGGAGTTTTTCCAGAACCGCCTGGATATATCAGAACATCCCTACTTTGAAGGGATTGCCAGCCTACGGGTGTCTGCGCATTTTCTGATTGAACGTGACGGCACTGTGACGCAATTTGTTTCGTGCCGTGATCGGGCCTGGCATGCCGGTATTTCTGTCTTTGAGGGGCGCGAGGTCTGCAACGATTTTTCTCTGGGAATCGAGCTGGAAGGCACGGATGACCTACCGTTCACCGATGCCCAGTATGCGGCGTTGATCGACTTGGCACGCCAACTGTTGGCCGCTTACCCCGCGATCACCCATCAACGTATTTGTGGTCACAGCGACATCGCTCCGGGGCGCAAGACCGACCCGGGCCCCGCTTTTGATTGGATGCGCTTTCGCAGCGCCCTGCAGGATGGAGGACACGAACGATGAGTTTCCTGGTGTTGGTGCTGGCGGTATGGATCGAGAAGTTCTCGGCCTTGCGCCTGCGGTTGCAGCGCGACGGTGGATGGCTGCGTGAGCTGGCCAAGCTGGAATCGAGTCCGCGCATGGGCCAGCGGCCCTGGTTGATCCTGCTGGTATTGGTGCTGCTGCCGGTGGCGTTGCTGGCGTTGTTGTTGCTGGTCCTGGAGCCGGTGGCCTATGGCCTGTTGGCATTGCCGGTGCACTTGCTGGTGGTGATCTACAGCCTGGGCCGTGGCGATCTATTGGCAGGGCTGGGGCCGTTTCGCGATGCCTGGCGGCGCGGTGACCTGCAAGCGGCCGAGCATGTGGCCGAACGCGACCTCAAGCTTGGCGCCGACAGTGGTGAGCAACTGCTGGAGCGTGTCCAGGGCTACCTGCTGTGGCAGGCGTATCAAAGCTTTTTCGCGGTGATTTTCTGGTATTTCCTGCTGGGCCCGGTGGCCGCCCTGGCGTACCGCCTGTTGGCGCTGGCCAGCGAAAACAGCCAGAACCCCTTGGTGGCCGAGCGCGCCACGCAATTGCGCCACGCGTTTGACTGGTTGCCGGTACGCCTGCTGGCGGCCAGCTTTGCCTTGGTGGGCAATTTCGTCGGGGTCAGCCGGGTGATGCTCCACGAACTGCTGAGCTGGGACATCAGCGCTGCCCAACTGATGGACAAAGTCGGCCTGGCCGCCGCGGAAATTCCTCCCCCCGTGGTGGGGGCCGATGGCATCAACAGCCTGGATCGCCTGTGGGAGCTGCTGCTGCGTGCGGCGGTGCTGTGGTATGCCGGGTTTGCCATCTGGACGGTGTTGCCCTGATGGTAGGAGCGAGCTTGCTCGCGAAAAACGTCAACGATAACGCGTGCTTCCTGAATAAACGCGGCGTCGTTAAGTTTTTCGCGAGCAAGCTCGCTCCTACATGGCGTTAGGGCTTTCCCCTTGCCACATTTGGCCTCCAGACACGCCGTTAACCTTACGTTACAAAACTCCCTTTCGAATTGAGCTATACAGATAGAGCGCCAAATAGTGGCTATCTGCCGCCGCCCTGCGCCTCAATAAAAATAAAAGAAGGGGAGGTCACCTGTGAAGAGCTTGCTCTATCCCGCCGTCGCGCTGATGAACCGCCTGAGCTTCGGCATGAAGTTCAGCCTGATCAGCGTGCTGTTCCTGCTGCCGATGCTGGCGACCAACTATTACCTGGTGCGCGATTCGTGGCGCGAATACCAGGGCACCCGCGTCGAACTGCAAAGCCTTGACCTGCTTGGCAGCAGCCTGGCGTTGCGTCGCGAGCTGGAAACCCTCAACAACCAGGTACAGATCAACGCCACCCTCGGCCAGTCTGGCAAAGCGGCAGACCTGGAGACCAGGATCAGCGCCTTGGAAGCCAGTGTAGTGGAGCGCTTGCAGGGCTTGCGCGCCATCGCGACCCAGCCCGAGCACGTTGCCGTCTTCGACAGTAAGCGCGATGAGCTGATCGCTGCGTTCAAGGCTCAGCAACAGGAAACCTCGTTGCTCAACAAGGCGGCGTTGATCGGCAAGTTACTCAACCAGGCCCAGATGTTCAGCCAGATTATTGCCAGCCAAGCCGGCTTGAGCCGTGATCCGCAAAGTGATCTGCGCCAGCTCAGTGACCTGGTCACCACCGTCACCCCTCAAGTCACCCAGGCCTTGGGTGAAGGCCGTGCGATGGGCGCGTATTCCCTGGGGCAGGGCTTTATCAATTCGTCCTCCAGCACCCGTTTTGACGAACTGCTGCAGCAGCTGGAAAAACTTCATGGTGAATATGGCCTGAAGCTGCAGGACGCGCTGGGCGCCAGCCAGGCCGCGCACGCCGCCCTCGACGTCTCGGCGCAAGCCAGCCAGGCGAGCCTTAAGCAAGGCAGTGAATTTTTCGAAGAGCAGGTGGTGATGGCCGAGACCCTCGACGCGCCTTGGCAGGGGTTTTATGACGGCGTCAGCCAACTAATGGCCAAGACCTATCAGTTGGATGACGCCACCCTGGCGTTCCTCGGGCAGCAGTTGCAGCAGCGCCTGGCGCAAAACCGCCTGCACATGGTGTTGCTGATCGTGGCCCTGGCGGCGGTGTTTGCGCTGATTTTCTATCTCTATGCCGGTTTCTTTGTTTCCACTCGCACCACCTTGCGCCGCCTGGGGGCGATGATGGACAAAGTGGCGGCGGGGGACATGACGGTCACCTTCGTGGCTCAAAGCCGTGACGAACTAGGGGATTTGGGCCAGGTGTTCAATGGCACCGTGGCCAAGATTCATGACCTGATCGAGCGCGTTGGGCATACGGTCAGCCAGGTGGAGTTGCAGGCCGGCCAGGTGCAGGCGGTGTCGGCACAGAGTAACCAGGCGGTGTCCGGCCAGCGTAGCCAGATCGAACAAGTGGCGACGGCAATGAACCAGATGTCCGCCACCGCCCAGGAGGTGGCGCGTAGCGCGGCGGCGGCGGTCAGCAGTGCCCAGAGCGTCAATGATGAAACGGTCACCGGGCGTGCGCTGGTGCAATCCCAGCAAGGCGGCATCGCGCGCCTGGCGGCGGAGATCGACGAGTCGGTGCGGGTGATCAACCAACTGGCTGCCGACAGCCAGTCCATCAGCAGCGTTTTGGAAGTGATCAAGAGCATTGCCGAGCAGACCAACCTGCTGGCGCTCAACGCGGCCATCGAAGCCGCGCGCGCCGGTGACCAAGGGCGCGGGTTTGCGGTGGTGGCCGACGAGGTGCGCACCCTGGCTCGGCGCACCCAGCACTCCACCGAGGAAATCGAGCAGATGATCAGCCGCTTGCACAGCGGCGTCGGTGCGGCGGTGAAGGCCATGGGCAGCAGCCATGAAATGGCGAATGGCACGGTGGGGCAGTCGGAAAAAGTCCAGCAAGCCCTGGAAAATATCCTGGGAGCGGTCGGGATGATCGTCGACCAGAACCAGCAGATCGCCGCCGCCGTGGAGCAGCAAACGGCGGTCGCCCAGGACATCGACCAGAATATTGTCGAAATCAACCGCGCCGGCGAACATGCGGCGCAAGGCGCCCAGCACACGGAAGCGGCCAGTCGGCAGTTGGCAATCCAGGTGGTTGAGTTGAAGCAATTGATTGGTGCGTTTCGGGTGTAGGGAGGTTCTGAAGGATGTAGCTACCGACCCTGTGGTCGATGTCTTGATTTACCTGGGCATGTTTTATCGCGGCGTGAATAGGTGAAAATTTATTTCATCCGTCACGGTCACGAGGAGACAAAACGATGGCCGCTGCAATCGGTATCAAAGGGCATTGCGCCCAGTGCGACATGACGTTTGAACTCAAGCCTTGGCAACTGAATGCCATTGCCATTGATGTGCCGTTTGACTGTACGTATTGCCACTGCGGTTTGCAGTTGGAGTGCGTCAAGCAGTTGCGCCAGTTCAAGGCCCTGGACCAATGGGCGCTGGTACGTCCGAGCATGATCATGCTGACATGCGTGACCTTGCTGGTGGCCTTGTTCGCTGAATGGTTGGGGCTGCTCAGTGTGATCGGGCAACTGAACGTTTCGCTGGTCGCCGTGCTGATCCATTTGCTAGTGGTGCGCTATGCGCGCCATCGACAGACAATGATCTTGAGGTTGCAGGTGATCAGTCCGCTACCAGTTGAACAGCTCGCACGCATTGCGTGTGCTCGCCTCAGCCAGCAATAGAGGGCGGGTGCCCATGCGCTCGGCCAGGGCCGTGCAGATGTCTGGCAGGTGCTGCGGGCTATTGCGCTGGTTGGGGTACATGGCCGGGGCCATATCCGGCGCATCGGTTTCCAGCACCACGGCGTCGAGTGGCAACTGCGCCAGTACCCGGTGCATGCGCAACGCCTGGGGCCAGGTGGCAGCGCCGCCCAGGCCCAGTTTGAACCCCAGCTTGATGTACTCGCGCGCCTCTTCAGCGCTGCCAGCGAACGCGTGGATGATGCCGCCTCTGGGCACGCGGATGCGCTTGAGGGTGGCAATCACGGCGGCGTGGCTGCGGCGAACGTGGAGCAAGGCCGGCAGTTGGAAATCCACCGCGAGTTTCAGCTGGGCTTCAAATAACTGTTGCTGGCGCTCGTGGTCCAACTGTTCGAGAAAGTAATCCAGGCCAATTTCGCCCACGGCGCACAGTTGCCGGTGGCCATGCAGGCGCGTCAACCAGTCGCCCAGCTCCAGCAGGTCTGCGGGGCGATGCTCATCGAGATACACCGGGTGCAAGCCGAAGGCGGCGAACAAGCCTTCGTCCTGTTGCACCAAGTCCCACAGCCGCTGCCAATTTTTCTGGTACACCCCCAGCACCACCAGGCGCCGCACGCCGAGTTCACGGCTGTGGGCGAGGACGTGCGGGCGATCCTGGTCGAAGTCCTCGAAGTCCAGGTGCGTGTGGGTGTCGATCAGCTCCACGCTCAGGCCTCGTGGATACGCTGCTTGAAGGTCCGGCCAATCGCATGCACGCCGGGTTGGTACTGTTCTTCTTCAATGGCGGCCAGGGCCAGGCGCAGGGCGGTCTCGGCAATCAACTGATGTTGCTGGGCCATGGCGTTGACCGGCAGCGGGAGGAAATCCAGCAACTGGGTATCGCCGAAGGTGCCCAGGCGCAGGGGGCGTGACTTGAGGGGGAAGTCATGCAGCGCATCAAACACGCCTTGCAGCAGTACGTAGGAGGTGGTTACCAGCGCGTCCGGCAGATGCCCCAGGCGTTGCAGCAGTTGCTCCATCAGCTCTCGGCCGCAGTCACGACTGAAGGCTTCGCCCTGTTCGATGATCACTTCGCCCGTAAAGCCCTGCAGCGCATCACGGAAACCGGCGGTACGTGCCTGGCTGATGCTCAGCTCGGGCCGCGCGCCAATCAGTGCGATCTGTTTGGGCAGTGGTTGCAGCAGGCTGCTGGTGAGTTGCCTGCAGGCCTGGTGGTCGTCGCTGACCACGGAGCAGAACTGGTTCGGCTCCATCTCCCGGTCGATGGCAATCACCGGCAGCCCCTTGGCCTGCAGCTCGCGATAGCTGTCATCGCTGGCCGGCAGGCAACTGGCGACGAACAGCGCATCGCAACGCCGCGCCCGGAACAGTTGCAGCAGTTGGCGTTCGCTGTCCGCTTCATCATCGGAGCTGGCGATCAGCAGTTGATAGCCCCGCGCCCGTGCCCCTTGTTCCAGCAGTTTGGCGATGCGTGCGTAGCTGGGGTTTTCCAGGTCTGGCAGGATGAACCCCAAGGTTCGCGTATGCCGGCTGCGCAGCCCGGCGGCTTGAGGGTTGGGGGTAAAGCCATGGGCTTGGACCACGGCACGCACACGCTCAACGGTTGCGTTGCTGATGCGCTGCTGTTCGGCCTTGCCATTGATGACATAGCTGGCGGTGGTAACGGACACACCGGCCAGACGTGCGATATCACTGAGTTTCAAACCGGGATTTCCTTGTTTTTTGGCGCTCGCCCCGACATTTTGTCCAATCGTAACCGATTCCAGCATTCGACCAATGTCCCACAGCAAGCGCCGAGTGGCCCTTCAAGCTTGCGCAATTAACGCGTAATCTGCCATAAATTCTAGATTAAACGTTTCAGCAAGCGTATTTTTACGATGTTCGCCACTGAGTGACTACTGCCAATTGACCGCTCAGTCAGTTAATTTTGAACCTATTTACCTACAACAATACCTAGTGCGCCCGTCGCACTAACTAGGAGAACGGCATGCTTGAGCTCACTGTAGAGCAGATATCCATGGGCCAGGTGGCTGTGGATAAATCTGCTGCCTTGCACCTGCTCGCTGACAAATTAGTGGCCGATGGCCTGGTTGCCGAAGGTTACCTCAGTGGCCTGCAAGCCCGTGAAGCCCAAGGTTCGACCTTTCTCGGCCAAGGCATTGCCATCCCCCATGGCACGCCAGAAACCCGCGACCAGGTGTTTTCCACCGGTGTGCGCTTGCTGCAGTTCCCCGAAGGGGTGGACTGGGGCGATGGCCAGATCGTCTACCTGGCGATTGGCATCGCGGCTAAATCCGATGAACACCTGCGCCTGTTGCAACTGCTCACCCGTGCCCTCGGTGAAACCGACCTGGGCCAGGCGTTGCGCCGTGCCGGCAGTGCCGAAGCCCTGTTGAAACTGTTGCAAGGCGCGCCCCAGGAACTGGCGTTGGATGCGCAGATGATCAGCCTGGGCGTGTCGGCCGATGATTTTGAAGAGTTGGTGTGGCGCGGCGCACGCCTGCTGCGCCAGGCCGACTGTGTGAGCAATGGCTTTGCCGCCGTATTGCAGCAGGTCGACGCGCTGCCCCTGGGCGATGGCCTGTGGTGGTTGCACAGCGAACAGACGGTCAAGCGTCCGGGCTTGGCCTTTGTGACGCCGGACAAGCCCATGCGTTACCTCGGCCAACCCTTGCACGGCCTGTTCTGCCTGGCGAGCCTTGGTGAAGCGCACCAGACCCTGCTTGAACGCCTGTGTGCCTTGCTCATTGAAGGGCGCGGCCAGGAGTTGGGACGCGCCACCAGCAGCCGCGCGGTGCTGGAAGTGCTGGGCGGTGAACTGCCGCCGGACTGGCCCAGCGCCCGCATTACCCTGGCCAACGCCCACGGGTTGCATGCACGCCCGGCCAAGATCCTGGCGCAGTTGGCGAAAAGTTTTGATGGCGATATTCGCGTGCGCATCGTCGACGGCGCGGTGGGTGCCGTGTCGGTCAAAAGCCTGAGCAAGTTGCTCAGCCTCGGCGCACGTCGTGGCCAGGTGCTGGAGTTTGTGGCCGAGCCGACGGTGGCCGGCGATGCACTGCCCGCCCTCTTGGCCGCCGTGCAAGAGGGCCTTGGCGAAGAGGTCGAGCCCTTGCCCACGGTGAGCGCACAGCCAGTGCAGGTTAACATCGAGCCCGTGCTCAGTGCGCCACTGAGCGGTAGCCAACTCCAGGCCATTGCCGCCGCACCGGGTATCGCCATCGGCCCGGCCCATATCCAGGTGCCGCAGGTGTTCGATTACCCGTTGCGCGGTGAGTCCGCCGCCGCCGAACGCCAGCGTCTGTACACGGCCTTGAGCGAGGTGCGCACGGATATCCAGGGCCTGATCGAGCGTAGCCAGGCCAAGGCCATCCGCGAAATTTTCATCACCCACCAGGAAATGCTCGACGACCCGGAACTGACCGACGAAGTCGACACCCGCCTCAAGCAAGGCGAAAGCGCCGAAGCCGCCTGGATGAGCGTGATCGAAGCCGCCGCCAAGCAACAGGAAGCCTTGCAGGATGCCTTGCTGGCCGAGCGTGCTGCGGACTTGCGTGACATCGGCCGCCGCGTGCTGGCCCAGTTGTGCGGCGTCCAAAGCGTGCAGGAACCGAGCGAGCCCTACATCCTGGTGATGGAAGAGGTCGGCCCTTCGGACGTGGCGCGTCTGGACCCGGCCCGCGTTGCCGGCATTCTCACCGCCCGGGGCGGCGCCACCGCCCACAGTGCCATCGTCGCTCGCGCCCTGGGCATTCCGGCCTTGGTCGGCGCTGGCGCTGCGGTGTTACTGCTCAACGCCGGTACGCCGCTGTTACTCGATGGCCAGCGCGGTCGCCTGCATGTGGACCCCGACGCCGCCACCCTGCAACGGGCCACCGTGGAGCGCGACAGCCGCGAACAGCGCTTGCAAGCCGCTTCGGCCCAACGCCATGAACCGGCGCTGACCCGTGACGGCCACGCCGTGGAAGTGTTCGCCAACATTGGCGAAAGCGCCGGGGTGGCCAGTGCAGTGGAGCAGGGCGCCGAAGGCATTGGCCTGCTGCGCACCGAACTGATTTTCATGGCCCACCCCCAGGCGCCGGACGAGGCCACCCAGGAGGCCGAATACCGTCGCGTACTCGACGGCCTCAATGGTCGCCCGTTGGTGGTGCGCACCCTGGATGTAGGCGGTGACAAGCCCTTGCCCTATTGGCCGATTGCCGAAGAGGAAAACCCCTTCCTGGGTGTACGCGGCATTCGCCTGACGTTGCAACGCCCGCAGATCATGGAAGCGCAACTGCGCGCATTGCTGCGTGCAGCGGATAACCGCCCGCTGCGCATCATGTTCCCCATGGTCGGCAGCGTGGATGAGTGGCGCGCCGCCCGGGACATGACCGAGCGCCTGCGCCTTGAGATCCCAGTGGCGGACCTGCAACTGGGGATCATGATCGAAGTGCCCTCAGCCGCGTTGCTGGCGCCGGTCCTCGCCAAGGAAGTCGACTTCTTCAGCGTCGGCACCAACGACCTGACCCAGTACACCCTGGCCATCGACCGCGGCCACCCGACCCTGTCGGCCCAGGCCGATGGCTTGCACCCGGCAGTCCTGCAACTGATCGACATCACCGTGCGCGCCGCCCATGCCCACGGCAAATGGGTGGGCGTGTGCGGCGAGTTGGCGGCGGACCCGCTCGCGGTGCCGGTGCTGGTCGGCCTCGGTGTGGATGAGTTGAGCGTGTCGGCCCGCAGCATTCCCGAGGTGAAGGCGCGGGTGCGTGAATTCAGTCTGAGCGAGGCCCAGGGCCTGGCGCAACAAGCACTGACAGTGGGTTCGCCCGCCGAAGTGCGTGCCCTAGTGGAGGCCGTGTAGATGGCGAATATTCTGACCCTGACGCTGAACCCGGCGTTGGACCTCACGGTACGCCTGGCGCACCTGCAACCCGGTGAGGTCAATCGCAGTGAAGCGATGCTCACCCACGCGGCGGGCAAGGGCGTGAATGTAGCGCAGGTGCTGGCGGACCTTGGCCATTACGTCAGCGTGGGCGGGTTCCTCGGCAGTGCCAACCCCCAGGCTTTCAATGCGCTGATCAAGCGCCGTGGGTTTGGCGATGCCTTCATCCGTGTCCCCGGCGAAACCCGGAGCAACATCAAGATTGCCGAACAGGATGGGCGGGTTACCGACATCAATGCACCGGGGCCGCTGGTGACTGAAGAGGCGCAAAAAGCGCTGCTCAAAATGATCGCGATGATTGGGCCGGAGTTCGATGCGGTGGTGGTGGCCGGTAGCTTGCCGCGCGGCGTCAGCCCGCAGTGGTTTAAAGGTTTGCTGGAGGCGTTGAAAGACCTGGGGTTGAAAGTCGCCCTGGACACCAGCGGCGAAGCGCTGCGCCTGGGGTTGGAGGTTGGCCCGTGGCTGGTCAAACCCAATACCGAAGAGTTGGCCGAAGCCTTGGGTAACGCCACCGATGCCATCAGCCGACTGCATCAGCAAGGCGTCGAGCATGTGGTGGTCTCCGACGGGGCCGCAGGCGTGACCTGGTACCGCCCAGGTGCGGCGCTGCACGCCACGCCGCCCAAGGTGGCAGTGGCCAGTACTGTGGGTGCCGGCGACTCGCTGCTGGCCGGGATGCTCCACGGTTTGCTCAGTGGCGACACGCCGGAGCACACCCTGCGCCGGGCCACGGCGATTGCCGCGATGGCGGTGACACAGATCGGTTTTGGCATCAGCGATGACGCGCAGTTGGCGCATCTCGAAAGCGGCGTCGCTGTGCGCGCGCTGACAGAACAATAAGAGGGTTTGTGATGAAGTTAGCCATTGTTACCGCCTGCCCGAACGGCATGGTCACCAGTGTGCTGTGCGCCCGCTTGTTGGACGCCGCCGCCCAGCGCATGGGCTTGCACACCAGTGTTGAAGTCGTCGATGTGCAGCGCCCGGAACGCCAGTTGTCCCAGGCGACGATTGATGATGCCGAGTGGGTGCTGCTGGTCAGCAGTACCCCGGTGGATATGCAGCGTTTTGTCGGCAAGCGCGTGTTCCAGGCCACGCCGGCCCAGGCGCTGGCGGACGTAGAAGGCGTATTGCGCCGGGGCGCTGAAGAGGCTCAGGTGTATGTCGCCAGTGACGCCCCGGTATTGGCGAAGAACGCGCCGCGTATCGTCGCGATTACTGCGTGTCCGACCGGGGTGGCCCACACCTTCATGGCCGCCGAAGCCTTACAGCAGACCGCCAAGCGCTTGGGCTACGACTTGCAGGTCGAGACCCAAGGCTCGGTGGGCGCCCGTACACCACTGAGCGCGCAAGCCATCGCCGAGGCAGACGTGGTGCTACTGGCGGCGGATATTGAAGTCGCCACCGAGCGGTTCGCCGGCAAGAAGATTTACCGCTGTGGCACCGGCATTGCCCTCAAGCAATCCGAAGCCATCCTCAACAAAGCCCTCGCCGAAGGTGCGGTGGAAAGCGCGGCCAGCGGTGCACCGGCCAAGGCCGAGAAAACCGGCGTCTACAAACACCTGCTCACCGGCGTGTCGTACATGTTGCCGATGGTGGTGGCGGGGGGCTTGCTGATCGCCTTGTCGTTTGTGTTCGGCATCCATGCCTTCGAACAGCCCGGCACCTTGGCGGCGGCGCTCAAATCCGTGGGTGACCAGGCGTTCCTGTTGATGGTGCCGCTGCTGGCGGGCTACATCGCCTACTCGATTGCCGACCGTCCTGGGCTTGCGCCCGGCATGATCGGCGGGCTGCTGGCGGGGACGCTGGGGGCTGGGTTTATCGGCGGCATCCTCGCCGGTTTCGTCGCCGGGTATTGCGTCAAGCTGATCAGCCGCGCGGTGCAACTGCCCCAGAGCCTGGAAGCGCTCAAGCCGATCCTGATCATCCCGTTACTGGCGAGCCTGTTTACCGGCTTGGTGATGATCTACCTGGTGGGCCCACCGGTCGCTCGTTTGCTCACGGGCCTGACGGATTTCCTCAGCACCATGGGCACCACCAACGCGGTGCTGCTGGGTATTCTGCTCGGCGGCATGATGTGCGTGGACTTGGGCGGGCCGATCAACAAGGCGGCCTATGCGTTCTCGGTTGGCCTGCTGGCCGCGTCGAGCGGCGCGCCGATGGCCGCGACCATGGCCGCCGGCATGGTGCCGCCGATTGGCATGGGCATCGCTACGTTCCTGGCCCGGCGCAAGTTCGCCCAGACCGAGCGCGAGGCCGGCAAGGCGGCGATGATCCTGGGGCTGTGCTTTATCTCCGAAGGCGCGATTCCCTTCGCCGCCAAAGACCCGCTGCGCGTCATTCCAGCCAGCATCGCCGGTGGTGCGTTGACGGGCGCGCTGTCGATGTACTTTGGCTGCAAACTCGCCGCGCCCCATGGCGGGTTGTTTGTGCTGGGGATTCCGAATGCGATGAACCATGCGTTGTTGTACTTGTTGGCGATTGTGGCGGGCAGTGGGTTGACCGGGTTGGTGTATGCCGTGCTCAAGCGGCCGGAAGCGGCCGAGCTGGCCGTGACTGCCTGACCAATACCCTGTAGGAGCGAGCTTGCTCGCGAAGAACTCAACGGCGCCGCGTTCATTCAGCAAGCCCGCGTGATCGTTGACGTTTTTCGCGAGCAAGCTCGCTCCTACAGTTGGATCCTGTCATCTGCGCTTCATCCCATCATGTTTAAGTGGCCCTTTTGATACTCAAGAGGGCACCTGCATGAGCCACTTCGATCTGGGTCGCCGCCGTGTGATGCAAGCCGTGGGCGCTGGCCTGTTGTTGCCGGGCCTGGCGCCGGCGGTGATCGCTTCGGTGAAGGACCGACCGCAACTCACTGACGGCGTGCAATCGGGCGACCTGCAGGGCGATCGCGCGATGATCTGGAGCCGCAGCGACCGCCCGGCGAAAATGGTGGTGGAGTGGGACACTCGCAGCGTGTTCAGCAACCCGCGCCGATTCGTCTCGCCCCTGGCTGATAGCCGCACCGACTTTACCGCCCGTGTCGAGCTCACCGGGCTGCCGGTCGACCAGGCGATTTTCTACCGCGTGCACTTCGAAGATGCCCAGAGCGGCGTCGCCAGCGAGCCTTGGTTCGGCCACTTGCGTAGCGTGCCGCAACAGCGGCGTGATATCCGTTTTGTGTGGAGCGGCGACACCGTCGGCCAAGGCTTCGGCATCAACCCGGACATCGGTGGCATGCGCATCTATGAAGCCATGCGCCTGCGCCTGCCGGACTTTTTTATCCACAGCGGCGACACCATCTACGCCGACGGCCCGGTCCCCGCGCAGCTCACCACTGAAGGCGGGCGCATCTGGCGCAACATCACCACTGAAGCCAAAAGCAAAGTCGCCGAAACCCTCGATGAATATCGCGGCAATTACCGCTACAACCTGCTGGATGAAAACGTACGCCGTTTCAATGCCGAGGTGCCGCAGATCTGGCAGTGGGACGATCACGAGGTGATCAACAACTGGTCATCGAGCAAGCAGTTGGATGAGCGTTACCAGACCCGCGACATCAACACCCTGGTGGGCCGTGCCCGCCAGGCCTGGCTGGAATATTCACCCATGCGCCGACAGAGCGCCGACGGTGGCGGGCGCATTTATCGCAAGCTCAGTTATGGGCCGCTGCTGGATGTGTTTGTGTTGGATATGCGCAGCTATCGTGGGCCGAATGACGACAACCTGGGCGCTGAAAAACCCTTCCTCGGGCGTGAGCAGTTGGACTGGCTCAAGCGCGGGCTCAAGGCATCGCAAGCGCAGTGGAAGGTGGTCGCCGCCGACATGCCCATCGGCCTGGGCGTGCCCGACGGTGAAGTCAGCCCCGGCGTGGCGCGTTGGGAAGCGATCGCCAATGGCGACCCTGGCCCGGCGCAAGGGCGTGAGCTGGAGATCGCCGAACTGCTGGGGTTCCTGCATGAGCACAAGGTGCGCAACCACGTGTGGCTGACGGCCGATGTGCATTACTGCGCGGCGCATCACTACCACCCGGACCGCGCGGAGTTCCAGGATTTCGAGCCGTTTTGGGAGTTTGTAGCGGGGCCGTTGAATGCCGGGAGCTTCGGGCCCAATCCGCTGGACAAAACCTTTGGCCCGCACGTGGTATTCCAGAAGGCGCCACCGGCACAGAACACCTCGCCGTTTGCGGGCTTTCAGTTTTTTGGTGAAGTGCAGATAGATGGGCAGACGGCGGAGTTGACGGTGATGCTACGGGACTTGGACGGGGTTTTAGTGTTCGAGCAAAAACTGCAACCGGCCTGATCGTTCCCACGCTCTGCGTGGAAACGCATCCTGTGGCGCTCCGCGTCACGCCGTCAAGAGCGGACGCGGAGCGTCCAGGGCGGCATTCCCACGCGGAGCGTGGGAACGATCAAGGCAGGCGTTAGCAGGGTCAGTAGACATCCCGACGATAGCGGCCCTGTTCGATCAGGCGCTCCAGCGCCTCATTGCCCAAGATGTCTGCCAGTGCCTGATCCACCCCCGTCGCCATCCCTTGCAAGCTGCCACACACATAAATCGCTGCGCCGTCCGCCAGCCATTTGCGCAGCACATCCGCTGACTCGCGCAGGCGATCCTGTACGTAGACCTTCTCCTCTTGATCACGGGAAAACGCCAGGTCCAGCAGGGCCAGGTCTCCACTGGCGAGCCAGCCTTGCAGTTCGTCCTGGCACAGGTAGTCGTGGGCGATATTGCGTTCACCAAACAGCAGCCAGTTTCGCTGCTGGCCGTCGGCAATGCGTGCTTTGAGCAAGCTGCGCAGGCCGGCAAGGCCGGTGCCGTTGCCCAGCAGAATCAGCGGCACCGGCGCGTCGGGCAAATGGAAGCCGCTGTTGCGCCGCAGGCGCAGGCTGATGGCCGAGCCGAGGGCGGCATGTTCAGTCAGCCAGCCGGAGCCAAGCCCCAGGCTGCCGTCGGGGTGGCGCTCCTGGCGAACGATCAGCTCCAGTACGCCGTCGCTGGCAATCGAGGCGATGGAGTATTCGCGCATGCCCAGGGGGACCAGCGCATCCACCAATGCCTGGGCGTGCAGGCCGACCAGGTGCGTGCGGTTGTCCGGTAGTTGGCGCGTGGCCAGGGCCTGATCAAGGGTGTGGGCCACGCCGTCGATCACCACGCCGTCGCTGCCGACCAAGCCCAGTCCGGCCAGGAAGTGTTCGATGGCCCAGGGGCAATTGCGCGGCAGGACTTCCACCAGGTCGCCGGCCAGCCAGCTGTGCGCAGACGTGGATGTGAGGCCCAGCAGGTAGACGGGCGAGCCGACACTGTCGGGGTTGAGCAGAGTGCGTTGGCTCAGGGTCCAGTTTTCGTACTGGGCCGTCGGCCAGGCCGCTGCCGGAGCATGCCCGGTGAGCTGGCCCAGTTGCTGTTGCCAGGCCTGCAGCGCCAGGCTGTCGCCGCTGTCGACTTCCACCGGTGCGAACAGCGGGGTGCCGCCCTGGTTGGTCAGCCAGAAATGCAGGCGCCGGGCAAAGCCGCAAAAATGTTCGTACTGCCGGTCACCCAGGGCCAGCACCGAGTAGTTCAAGCCTTTGAGGGGCAGCGCCTGGCCGAGCACGCTGCGCTCGAACCCACGGGCGCTGTCGGGGGCTTCGCCGTCGCCAAAGGTACTGACCACGAACAGCGCGTTCTGCGATTGGCTGAGGTCGTCGCGGCTGACACTGCCCAGGGGCTGCACCTTCACCGCCAG
Organism: Pseudomonas sp. GL93; assembly: GCF_003408955.1. Classification (NCBI taxonomy): domain Bacteria; kingdom Pseudomonadati; phylum Pseudomonadota; class Gammaproteobacteria; order Pseudomonadales; family Pseudomonadaceae; genus Pseudomonas; species Pseudomonas sp. GL93. The sequence goes on along the minus strand of NZ_NKRF01000119.1, from coordinate 57,699 downwards.
GCCCGCAGCCTGCAGTTGCCCGGCCGTTTGCCAGGCCAGTTGTTCGGCAAAGCCGCTCTGGCTGGCGAAGCCGATCAGCCAGGCCGGAGCATCGCTGTGGTTATGTGTCAGACCTTTGCGGGCATCGCGGACCTGGCGCTTTTTGCGGCGTCGGTCGAGGTACAGCAGCCAGCCCGTGATGAAAAACAGCGGCATAAGCAGTGAGCTGACGGTGAGGACTATGCGCCCGACCAGGCCGAAATAGCTGCCGGTGTGCAGCGCATACACACTGGTCAGCAACTGCGCCTTGAGGCTTTTGCTGGCGTAGCGCTCGTGGGATTTGACCTCGCCGCTGGCCGGGTCCAGGTTGATCTGGTTCAGCGCGCGGTCATGGGGCGATGAAGTGAGCAGGTAATACACGGTGGCCGGTTGCCCGGCGACCGCGGGCATCCGAATGTTGTAGGCGCTCAAGTCGGGGCCGGCGTTGCTGTAGATGCTGCTCCAGATCGCATCGTAGTTGGCCACTGGAGCCGGGCCTGCAGGGGCTGGGCCGCGCTTGCGCATGCGCTCGTTCTGCGGCGCATCGGACAGCAGTTTGGTCACGCCACGGTTGTACCAGTCGTAGGACCAATACAGCCCGGTCAGCGCCGCCAACAGGTAAAACAGCAGGCACCAGGTGCCGAATACCGAGTGCAGGTCCCAATTGAAGCTGCGACCCTTTTTGCGCCAGTCCAGGGTCAGCCAGACACGCCAGCTTTTCACCTGGCGCGGCCAGCGCAGGTACAGGCCGGAGAGGCAGAAGAACAACAGGATCAGGGTGCAGGCGCCGGTGATATTGCGCCCGGTGTCGCCGATGGCGAGGAAGCGGTGCAGTTGCAGGATAAAACCGAACAGATCCTGGCCGACCGCGTCACCCATGTAGTCGCCGGTGTACGGGTCAAAGTAGCGCATCTGGCCACGGCGCTCGCCCGGTGGCGGGGTAAAGGACACGCGGCCTGCGTTGCCGCTGTCGCTTTCTACCCACAGCATGGCCACGGTCTTGCCTTCGGCCGCTTCCAATTTGCGTACCAGCTCGGCGGGCGGCAGTACACCGGCCTCGCGTTTCTGCACGCTCAACACGGTGGGGTTGAGCGCCCGCAGGATCTCGTCCTGAAACGAGTACGCGGCCCCGGTGACCCCCATCAAGGCCAGCACCAGCCCGGCCGTGATGCCGAAGAACCAATGCAACTGGAACAGGGTTTTCTTCAACACGTCGGAGCGCCTCGCTTAGCTGGATATCTGATCACGGCGCGCATTATGCCGTGAGTTGCCGGTAAACACGCAAAAGCCCCACGCATCCGATGTGTGGGGCTCCTGGCTGAACCTTGACCGCTTTTAGAAGTGGAAGCTGGTGGTCAACAACGCCGTACGACCGGCCGCCTGGTTGGCGAAGTGCGCCGAATAGGCTTTGTCGTAGTAGGTCTTGTCGGTCAGGTTCTGCACGTTCAATTGCAGGTCGACGTTCTTGGTCAGCTTGTAGCTGGCCATGGCGTCGTAGCGGGTGTAGGACGGCACATACACGGGGTTGCCGGCATCGCCGTAAACCTCATCGACGTAGAAGGCGCCGCCGCCGACGGTCAGCTTGGGGGTGATGTCGTAGGTGGTCCACAGGCTGAAGGAGTTCTTCGGCGTGTTGGGCATTTGGTTGCCTTTGTTGGAGCCGGCACTGACTACGCCGTTACGCCCGTTGAGGCCGGATTTGACCAACTCGCTGTCCAGGTAGGTGTACCCGGCGAACACTTGCCATTGATCGGTGAGCTTGCCGCTGGCCGACAATTCCACGCCATCGACCTGCGATTCACCCGCGTTTTCGTAGGTGAGTGCATCCACCAGAATGCGCGTGTTCTTCTTCTCGGTACGGAACACTGCAGCAGTCAGGGACAGGCGATCGTGGAACAGGTCCCACTTGGTGCCCAGCTCGTAGTTGACGGTTTCTTCTGGCTGCAAGTCGCTGCTGGCGGCACCGGCAGACAGCGGATTGCCGTCGGCGCCTTCACCTACCAGGCCACCAGCCGGTGAGGCCGAGGTCGCGTAGGAGGCGTAGATGCTGCCATTTTCCACTGGCTTCCAGACCAGGCCGGCCTGCCAGTTGAAGAACTGGCTGTCTTCCTTGATCTTGGTGCGCCCGGCGACGGCGTTGGTGTTGGCTTCGGTGTCAAAGGTGTCGTAGCGCAGGCCCACGTTCAGCAGCCATTTCGGATCGAGTTCGATGGTGTCGAATACGTACGCGGCGCGGCTGGTAGCTTTGGTGTTGGTACCGTTGTAGTTGCGCGCGATGCTGCCGTTCCAGGCGTCGTCGGGGTTCGGGTTGCTCAGTGAGGTGCACTGGCCGCCCAGGCTGCCCTTGGCCGTTGTGCAAACCGGGTTCGAGTTGGGGCTGACGGTATAGCCGCTGACACGGGTTTCTTCACCGGTGAATTCCAGGCCGGTGGAGTAGGAGTGCTTCATCCCCGCCAGTTGGAAGCTGCCGAACAGATCGGTCTGGTTGGTGGTGGTCGTCGTAGTGGACACGCGACTGTTAGCCCGACGCCACACAGTGCCGAACTGATTGACGTTGTGCTGGCTGTCATCAGGCTGCGTCAATACGTAGTCCTGGCCGGTGCTGCCATGACGCAGGGTGTTCTTCAGCGTCATGTTGTCGTTCAGGTCGTGTTCAATGGAGAACGTGCTGATATCGGCGCGGGTTTTACGGAAGTCGCGGTGTTTTAAACCGTAGAAGTTGTTGCTGTCGCCGCCGTCGGTAGGTTTGTCGTGTACATGGGCCGCACGTGCTCCGTTGGAGCTGTAGCCATACGGAATCCCCGAATCCGGCAGGTCATCACTTTCCATATGGTAGTAGCTGAGGTTGACACGGGTCGGTGTGCCCAGGCCAAACGTCAGCGACGGTGCCACGCCCCAACGGTCGTAATTCACCGCATCGCGGCCAGCCACGTTTTGTTCATGGCTCATCAGGTTCAGGCGGAATGCCGCGCTGTCGTCGAGGAACTGGCGGTTTACGTCGAGCACGTAGCGGCGGGTCTGATCGGAACCGTAGGTAAAGCCGCCGTTGGTGAAGTCCCGCGCTTGCGGGGTCTTGCTCACCAGGTTGAGGCTGCCACCGGCCGAGCCACGGCCGCCGAATGAAGAGTTCGGGCCTTTGCTGACTTCGATGGACTCGATGTCGAAGATCTCGCGGCTCTGGCCACCGGTATCGCGCGCGCCATCGAGGTAGGTATCGCCCTGGGCGTCGAAACCACGGATGAACGGACGGTCGCCCTGAGGGTTGCCACCTTCACCGGCGCCGAAGGTGATACCCGGTACGGTGCGCAAGGCATCCTGCAACGAGGTGGCGGCGGTGTCCTTGAGTACTTGTTGCGGCACCACAGTGACCGAACGCGGCGTGTCCACCAGCGGCGCGGTGTACTTCTGCGACGAGGCTTTTTCCACCTGGTAGGAGGTGTTGTCCTGTTCTTGGCCGGTGATGTTGGTGGCGCCGAGGGGGATAGGGTTGCGCTCGCCTTTTGACTCGGTATTTTCAGCGGCCTGTGCCAGGTGGGCGGCGGAGCCGGCACTCAGGGCAACGCCAATGGCGGAGGCCAGCATGCGTGGCGAACGGGCCGGTATTTTTAGAATAGTGCGCGACATGACGTGTCCCTTCCCCAAGGATGTGAGGCCGCGGAATATAGGGCCAACAAGACTTTGTATCAATTGCGAGATATTGCTATTCGCATCAAATTTACATTCTTTACACTTTTTTGTTACGGATTTTGCGCTCTCGTTCGTCCCTGCGTTTTACAGAGAGGATAAGAATCAATACCATTGACGCCTCTCTGATCGCAGGTATTGCCCCCATGTTGCTGCACATTCCCGGCCTGTTCTCTCGCGAGGAGGTGCTGCGCATTCGCCAGGCCCTGGAAGAGACCGAATGGGCTGACGGCAAAATCACCGCCGGGCACCAGTCGGCCAAGGCCAAGCACAACCTGCAATTACCCGAAGGCCACCCCCTGGCCAAGGAAATCGGCGCGGCGATGCTGGAACGGTTGTGGAGCAACCCGCTGTTCATGTCGGCCGCGCTGCCGCATAAAGTCTTCCCGCCACTGCTCAACTGCTACACCGCTGGCGGCAGTTTCGACTTTCATATCGACAACGCGGTGCGCCAACCCAAAGGCAGCCATGAGCGCGTGCGCACCGACCTTTCGTCCACGTTGTTCTTCAGCGACCCCGACGACTACGACGGTGGGGAGCTGGAGATCCAGGACACGTTCGGCCTGCAGCGGGTCAAGCTACCCGCCGGCGACATGGTGCTGTACCCCGGCTCCAGCCTGCACAAGGTCAACGCGGTGACCCGTGGCGCGCGCTATGCCTCGTTCTTCTGGACCCAAAGCCTGGTGCGCGAAGACAGCCAACGCACCTTGCTGTTCGAAATGGACGGCGCGATCCAGCAACTGACCCGCGACGTGCCCGACCACCCTGCGCTGATCCAGCTCACCGGCACCTACCACAACCTGTTGCGCCGCTGGGTTGAGGTCTGAGCATGGGTTTTTTATTGCGCCGCGAAGAAGTGCTCAACGTCGAACAATTGCAGAGCATGCTCGATGACTCCCCGGTGCGCGCCGCCCAGGCCATCCTGATCGCCGCCAAGGCAGGGGTGGTCGATGCCCAGGCCCTGCTCGGTCAAATCTTGCTGCAAGGGCGTGGCATCGCACGTGATGAGGCCCTGGCACTGCGCTGGTTCCAGATTGCCGCGCAGGGCGGGCACCTGATGGCGCGCAATATGATCGGGCGTTGCCGGGAGCATGGCTGGGGCTGCGCTGTCGATGAAGCCGCCGCAGCGCGGGAATATCGCCTGGCGGCACACGCCGGGTTGGATTGGGGGCAGTACAACTACGCCAACCTCTTGGCTACCGGCCGTGGCGTTATTGAAGACCAGGCGCAAGCACTGGCGCTGTATCGCCAGGCCGCCGAGCAGGGCCACGCCAAGTCGATGAACCTGCTCGGGCGTTACCTGGAAGACGGGCAGCATTGCCCCAGGGACCTTGAGGCGGCTGTCGAGTGGTATCGCCGTTCAGCCCAAGCTGGGGATTTCCGCGGGCAGTTCAGCCATGCGGCGGTGCTGGCCGACAGCGGCCAGATCGACGCGGCGCTGGAGTGGTTGCACAAGGCGCTGGAGGGCGGGAATCTCAAGTTTCTGCGAACGGCGCACAAGGCGCTGGCGCAGGCGGATGATCCGCGAATTCGCGCCATGGCTGAGGCCTATCAACAACGAGCCGCGGCCTTTTCCTGAGCCATAAAAAAACCCATGACAAGTCATGGGCTTCTTCTTGCAGCTTGTCGCTTAAAACATACCGCTGCTCTTAAACATAAAACGACTTCAACGGCGGGAACCCGTTGAACTCAACCGCGCTGTAGCTGGTGGTGTAGGCACCGGTAGACAACCAGTACAGACGATCACCAATGGCCAGGTTCAGAGGCAGGCCGTACTTGTAGTTTTCGTACATGATGTCGGCGCTGTCGCAGGTCGGGCCGGCGATGACCACTTCTTCCATCTCGCCTTTTTTCTCGGTCCAGATCGGGAACTTGATGGCTTCGTCCATGGTTTCGATCAGGCCGGAGAACTTGCCCACATCCGTGTACACCCAGCGCTCGACGGCGGTACGGGACTTGCGCGCTACCAGCACCACTTCGCTGACCAGGATGCCGGCGTTGGCGATCAGCGAACGGCCAGGTTCCAGGATGATTTCCGGCAGGTCGTCACCGAAGTCTTCCTTGAGGAAACGGATGATTTCTTCGGCGTAGGTTTCCAGGCTGTTGGTGCGGGTGATGTAGTTGGCCGGGAAGCCGCCGCCCATGTTGATCAGCTTCAGCTCGATGCCGTCTTCTTCCTTCAGGCGCTCGAAGATCACTTTGACCTTGGCGATCGCCGCGTCCCATACGCTGATGTCGCGCTGTTGCGAACCGACGTGGAACGAGATGCCGTAAGGCACCAGGCCCAGGTCGCGGGCGAGGATCAGCAGGTCCATGGCCATGTCGGTCTGGCAGCCGAATTTGCGCGACAACGGCCAGTCGGCAGTGGTCGAGCCTTCGGTGAGGATACGCACATACACTTTCGAACCCGGCGCGGCCTTGGCGATGTTGCGCAGGTCGGCTTCGGAGTCGGTGGAGAACAGGCGCACGCCCTTCTCGTAAAAGTAGCGGATGTCCTTGGATTTCTTGATGGTGTTGCCGTAGCTGATACGGTCGGCGCTGACGCCGCGGTCCATGACCTTGTCCAGCTCGTAGATCGAGGCGATGTCGAAGCTCGAACCCTTGTCTTTCAACAGGTCGATGATCTCCACGGCCGGGTTGGCCTTGACGGCGTAATACACCTTGGCGAATTCGAAACCGGCGCGCAGGTCATCGTAGGCCTGGCTGATCATCGCGGTGTCGATCACCACGAATGGGGTTTCTTGCTTGTCGGCGAACGCCTTCATTTTGTCAAAAGTGGCGCGCGCGAAATAATCTTCGACGTTGATCGACATGCTGGGAACTCCTAAGGGCAAACTGAAATTAGCAATGGGTGCAAATGAACGTCCTCCGTATCCCCACTTTGGTTCGCCTACTTCCCAAGGCATGTCGCCGAAAGCAAAAAGGCCACGGGGTAAGCTGCCCTTGGCCTTGCTGTCTCGTCGTCAGTACTTGAGCCGGATGGATCGTTTCCAGCATGGACGTTCGGCGCGAACTTTAGGGCTTGGCGGGCGTGGGATCAACTAAAAATGTCGCGTTTTTGCACGCGTTCGTCGCGCGGCCGCGTGCAGCTACTTATGTAACCGACCGGTGTGACGGATTGATGTTCCCCGGATGGGGCTAATCAGATGGATTTGCGGTGTATTCATCGCAGGCAAGCCAGCTCCCACATTTGAACTGCATTCTTATGCTGGAATGCATTCCCCTGTGGGAGCTGGCTCGCCTGCGATAGCGATCTATCAGGCCAAAGCAGTTTCGGCCGGAGATACAATACTGGTCTTGCCTCCACGGGACTTACCGGAGCTCAGGTATTCGGCAATCGATTCCTGAGTCACTTCCCCAAGGAACACCCGCTCCGCATCCATCACCGGCAGCCACGAGCGGTTGAACTCGTACATGCGCGACAGCAGGATGCGCAAATGCTCGTCATACGCCGCCGTGGCGTTGAACTCGCGCAGGTACTGGCCGCAGGTGCCGGCCTGGCGATGCAGGTCGCGACGACGTACATAACCCAGCGCCTTGTTCTCGGCGCAGGTGACCACCACATAGCGGCGGTCGTGCTCGTCCATCAGCTCCAGGGCATCGGCCACGGGGGTTTCCGGGCTCACCGACGGGGCGTTGTCCGCTGCGTCTTCGGCTTTCACCAGCAGCAGGCGCTTGAGGGTGCTGTCCTGGCCCACGAAGTTGCTGACGAACTCGTCGGCCGGGTGCGCCAGCAGCGTGTCCGGGTGGTCGATCTGCAGCAGTTTACCGGCGCGGAAGATGGCGATCTTGTCACCTAGCTTGATGGCTTCGTCGATGTCGTGGCTGACCATGATCACGGTCTTGTTCAGCGCGCGCTGCATCTCGAAGAACTCGTTCTGGATCATCTCGCGGTTGATCGGGTCGACCGCGCCGAACGGCTCATCCATCAGCAGCAACGGCGCGTCGGCCGCCAGGGCACGGATCACACCGATGCGCTGTTGCTGCCCACCCGACAATTCACGCGGGTAGCGATGCAGGTACTGCTTGGGCTCCAGCTTGATCATGCTCATCAACTCGCGGGCGCGGTCATGGCATTTTTGCTTGTCCCAGCCGAGCAGCTTGGGCACCACTACGATGTTCTCTTCGATGGTCATGTTGGGGAACAGGCCGATCTGCTGGATCACGTAGCCGATGTTGCGACGCAGGGTCACCTCGTCAAGGTCGGTGGTGTCTTCGCCGTTGATCAGGATCTTGCCCGAGGTGGGTTTGATCAGGCGATTGATCATCTTCAGCGTGGTGCTCTTGCCGCAGCCCGAGGGCCCCAGGAATACGCAAATCTCGCCTTCGTTGACGGTCAGGCTTACATCGTTGACGGCGGTGACGGTCTTGCCGTTGCTTTGAAAAGTCTTGGACAGGTTTTGAAGTTCGATCATTTGAGCAATCCTTTTGGAGTCAGCGAGCGTTGCAGCCATTGCAGAAGCAGGTCGGCGAAGATGGCCAGGAGACTGACCAGCACGGCGCCGACGATCAGCATCGACATGTCGCTGCGGCTGATGGAAGCCAGAATAAGTACACCCAGGCCACCGGCACCGATGGTGGCGGCGATGGTCATTACACCGATATTCATCACCACGGCGGTGCGCACGCCAGCGAGAATCACCGGCACGGCAATCGGCAGTTCGACCATGCGCAGGCGCTGGCCGAAGGTCATGCCGATGCCACGTGCGGCTTCGCGAATGCCTGGCTCTACGCCGGTCAGCGCAAGATAGGGGTTACGCATGATCGGCAGCAGGGAGTAGAGGAACACGGCGGTGATCGCCGGCATTGGCCCCAGGCCCTGACCGAACTTGGAGTAGAACGGCAGCAGCAGGCCGAACAGCGCAATGGAGGGCACGGTCAGCAACACTGTGGCGCTGGCTTGCAAGGGGCCTGCGAGGGTCGGGAAGCGTGTCATCAGAATGCCCAGGGGCACGCCAATAAAAATCGCCAGGATCACGGCGATGCCGACCAGGGTGATGTGCTGCCAGGTCAAGTGCAGGACTTGGGCCCAATCAAGATGGGAAAAGGCGTTCAAAAATTCCATGTCTTCTCCTTTTTAGTTGATTGGATGTTGGCGCAGGAAATCGGCGGCAACGGCGGAGGGGCTTTCATGGTCGACGTCGACCCGTGCATTGAGCTGACGCATGGTTTCATCGTCGAACAGGTTGGCCAAAGGCTTGAGTTCGGCGGCCAGCTGCGGGTGCTGGTCGAGGTATTGCTGGCGGATCACCGGGGCTGCGGTGTAGTCGGGGAAGTAGTGTTTGTCGTCTGCCAGAAGCTTCAATTTAAAGGCATTGAGACGACCGTCAGTGGTGTAGACCAAACCGGCGAACACCTGGCCGTTACGCAGCGCGGTGTAGACCAGGCCTGCGTCCATCTGCCGGGTGTTTTTGCGCGTCAGGTTCATGTCGTACAGCTTGACCATGCCGGCCAGGCCATCGGAGCGGTTGGCGAACTCGGTGTCCAGGGCGACCAGGCGGTGTTCCTTGGTGTCTTCGGCCATGGCTTTGGTGAGGTCGCTGATGCTGTTGATCTCGGGATGTTCCTGGGCGACTTTCTCCGGCAGTGCCAGGGCATAGGTGTTGCTGAAGCGCGACGGCGATAGCCAAACCAGGCCTTTTTTCGCATCGAGTTCTTTGACCCGAGCGTAGGACTGCTCGCTGTCGAGTTTCTCGTCGATATGGTTGTAGGCCACCAGGGACACGCCGGTGTATTCCCAGATCAGATCCAATTGCCCACTTTCCTGGGCACTGCGTGCCAGGTTGCTGCCCAGGCCGCCGGTCACACGGGCGTCGTAGCCCTTGGTGCGCAGGTATTGGGAGGTGATTTCGGCGAGCAGGGTCTGCTCGGTGAACACCCGGGCGCCGATGCGGATCACGGGTTTTTCGGCGGCTTGCGCAATACCTGCAAGCAGCAGGACGCAGCCTAATATCAAGCTCAGTTTTTTCATGTGAATTCCTTTACCGGGCTTAAGACGGGCGTAACCCGCGTTCCAGCCAGAGGCGGCTGGCCATGGTCACCAGGCCATCAAGCAGCAATGCCAGCAGCGCGGTGCAGGCGGCGCCGAGCAACAGTTGCGGCTGGTTGTTCAGGGCGATGCCGGGGAAGATCAGGCTGCCGAGGCTGTTGGCGCCAATCAGGAAGGCCAGCGGTGCGGTACCGACGTTGATCGCCAGGGCCACGCGCACGCCACCGATGATGATCGGCACGGCGTTGGGCAGTTCCACACGAAACAGCACCTGGCGTGGGGTCATGCCGATGCCGGTGGCAGCTTCTTTCAGGGAGCCCTGAACGTTTTTCAGGCCCTCGTAGGTGTTGCGCACAATGGGCAGGAGCGAGGCGAGGAACAGCGCGAAGATGGCCGGGCCGCTGCCGATGCCGAGGACGCCGAGGGCGATGGCCAGTACGGCCAGGGGAGGGACGGTGTTGCCGATGTTGAAGATCTGCATGAAACGTTCTGCGCGCCCGACCATGTTGGGTCGACTGAGCAGGATACCGGCGGGGATGCCCACAATCAGGGCTGCCAGCATGGAGACTAGGACGAGAATCAGATGAGCTTGCAGGTAAAACAACAAATCGTCGCGGTACAGTTCGATCGTGTTGATGCCGATCCAGTGGACCAGCAGGGCCAGGAGCGCGACGACAACCGCGCCTCCTATCAGCCCTTTGCCATAGCGAATAGCCACAGGCGGACTCCTTTTTTTCTTTTGTCGGCGAACACATTCTCCGGCGGCAATGCCATTCCTGGCTGTCGGCGAATAGGTTCGCGAAAAGCGGCTCGCCGATACTGGCAATGCAGTATGCGATCAAGCCATGAGCGCAGCCTCGTCAGGCTAACTTGCTGATATTTCAGCCCCTGTTCCGAGTGCGGTAGCAGGGGAGTGGACGTCTCGACCTTTTAAAAGGTTCCACACTTGGGCGCATTTAGCCACCCCCAATGGGCTCAACGGTGGTCCGTACCCTCGCGTTTGCGCTATACTCGCCGCCCTTTTTTGACTCACCTGCCAGGCGATTTCCCATGACCCACCAGGCCGCCGAAGTCGCGAAACGCCGCACTTTCGCCATTATTTCCCACCCCGATGCCGGTAAAACCACCATCACCGAAAAGCTGTTGCTGATGGGCAAGGCGATCGCGGTAGCCGGCACGGTGAAATCGCGCAAATCCGACCGCCATGCCACCTCCGACTGGATGGAAATGGAAAAACAACGGGGTATTTCCATTACCACGTCGGTCATGCAGTTCCCGTATCGCGAGCACATGATCAACCTGCTCGATACCCCGGGGCACGAAGACTTCTCCGAAGATACCTACCGTACTCTCACCGCGGTGGACTCGGCGCTGATGGTCCTCGACGGCGGTAAAGGCGTCGAACCACGCACCATCGCGCTGATGGACGTGTGCCGTCTGCGTGACACGCCGATTGTCAGTTTCATCAACAAACTCGACCGCGATATCCGCGACCCCATCGAGCTGCTGGATGAAATCGAAGCCGTCCTGAAGATCAAGGCCGCGCCGATCACCTGGCCGATTGGTTGCTACCGCGACTTCAAGGGCGTGTACCACCTGGCCGACGATTACATCATTGTCTACACCGCTGGCCACGGTCATGAACGCACCGAAACCAAGATCATCGAGAAGCTCGACTCCGACGAAGCCCGTGCCCACCTGGGCGACGAGTACGATCGTTTCGTCGACCAGCTGGAACTGGTGCAGGGCGCCTGCCATGAGTTCAACCAGCAGGAATTCCTCGACGGTCAACTGACGCCGGTGTTCTTCGGTACCGCGCTCGGCAACTTCGGTGTCGACCACGTGCTCGACGCCGTCGTGGACTGGGCGCCAAAACCCCTGGCCCGCGTCGCCAACGAGCGCACCGTGGAACCGGTGGAAGAGAAATTCACCGGCTTCGTGTTCAAGATCCAGGCGAACATGGACCCGAAACACCGCGACCGTATCGCCTTTATGCGCATCTGCTCCGGCAAGTACGAAAAAGGCATGAAGATGCGCCACGTGCGCACCGGCAAGGACGTACGCATCGGCGACGCCCTGACGTTCTTCTCCTCCGAGCGTGAACAGCTGGAAGAGGCGTTTGCAGGCGACATCATCGGCCTGCACAACCATGGCACCATCCAGATCGGCGACACCTTCACCGAAGGCGAAGCCCTGGGCTTCACCGGCATCCCGCACTTCGCCCCGGAACTGTTCCGCCGCGTGCGCCTGCGTGACCCGCTCAAGTCCAAGCAACTGCGCCAAGGCTTGCAGCAATTGGCCGAAGAGGGCGCCACCCAGGTGTTCTTCCCCGAGCGCAGCAACGACATCATCCTCGGCGCCGTGGGTGTGCTGCAGTTCGACGTGGTCGCCAGCCGCCTGAAAGAGGAATACAAGGTGGAGTGCTCCTACGAGCCGATCACCGTGTATTCGGCGCGTTGGATTGATTGCAGCGATAAGAAGAAGTTGGAAGAGTTCTCCAACAAGGCCGTGGAAAACCTGGCGATCGACGGCGGTGGTCACCTGACCTACCTGGCACCGACGCGGGTGAACCTGGCGCTGATGGAAGAGCGCTGGCCGGATGTGAAATTCCGCGCGACGCGCGAACATCACTAAGGTCTGAGCGGTTCATAGAATGTGGGAGGGGGCTTGGCCCCCGATAGCGGTGTGTCAGCCAATGTATTGGGCTCTGATACTCCGCAATCGGGGGCAAGCCCCCTCCCACATTTTGATCTCCAAAAGGCTGGAGATTGGCGGTAATCCGGCATCGCGACTAGCGTAAACGCTGGTGGCAGTTAATGACTGCCGTGCGGGGCCCATTTACTGACTGGACGGAATCGACCATGAGTATTGTTCAACGCGTAGTGCTGTTGATGAAGGTGCTGGTGCTGTTGTCGTTGGGGATGTCGACGGCCTGGGCGCATAACCCGGTGCAGAGCGCCGCGGTGGCGACGAGTGGCCAGGCTGCGGACTTGCAGTTGGCCAAGTCCGAAGCGGAGCCAGGCGATAAAGGCCAGGGTGGCAGCGAAGACGATGACGACTCGACCACCGACGAGCCTGACAGCGACGACGCAGAAGAAGGCGATAGCCAGACCTAGGCTCGCCAAGGGAAAGCGTTTCAAACAATCGATGCCTTGGATGGGACCTCCAAGGCATTTTTATTGGCCGCCCTTTTCTTCAGAACGAAGTGGTCACCGACGCGAAGTAAGCACGGCCCGGCTCATTGTAAGTCTGCGCGCCCGCATCCTCGGCATTGCCTTTGCGCGACAGGCGCTTGTCCAGCAGGTTGTTGATACCGACACGCACGCTCAAGTTTTTGCTGAACTCATAACCACTGCTCAGGCCCATCAACCCGTACGGGTCGACATCCTGCTGGGCGCTGCGGTCATAGCTGTTGGCGCTGCGTGAGTTGAGCGTCGGCGCCTCCTGCTTACCGTAATAGGTGCCGCTGACCTGGAAGGACAGCTTGTCCGTAGCTTGCCAGTCCAGCGTGGTGTTGACGGTGTACTTGGGGATGATGCTCAACGGCTCGCCGGTGTCTTTGTCCTTGGAGTCAATCATGTAGGTCAGGTTGGTGTTCAAGTCCAGATCATCGCGCAGGCTGACGAACAGGTTGCCTTCAACCCCCTGGACCAGGGCGGGGCCGCTGTTTTCCCACTCCAGCACGCGGCGGCCGTTGCCCAGGCGGAACGCCGCCTCGTTACTGGCGTTGATCTTGTTCTTGTAGTCATTACGGAAGTACGTCGCACTGGTGCGCCAGGTGCCCTTGTCGAAGGCCAGGCCGATTTCCTTGTTGACGCTGATTTCCGGCTTCAGGTCCCGGTTGCCCACCAGGTAGCAACCGCCCATGTTGGCTTCGCTGGCGTTGCAGCCATTGCCACGGCTGTACAGCAAATAGTTCGGGTTGGACTGGTACAGGTTCGGGGTTTTGTAGGCGCGGGCGATGCCGCCCTTGATGCTCAGTTCATCGGTCAACTGGTGCGAGGCGTTGAAGCTGGGGCTCCAGTTGCCGCCGTATTCCTCATGATCGTCGAAGCGCAAGCCAGGCGTGATCACGGTCTTGCTGCCCAACTCGATGTTGTCCTCGGCAAACAAGGCGTAGCTTGAGGCGGTGGTCTTGGTGCTGTTGCGGCTGACGCCCGGAATGGCGGGGACGCCGCCGGTGCCTGGGTCATAGCTTTGCGGGCGCAACGAGCCTGGGTCGTTCATCGACTCGTAGAGGTATTCGCTGCCCAGGGTCAGCACCTGCTCGGCACCGACGCTCAGGGGCAGGTTGACCTCGGCCGTGGCCCGGGTGTTGCGCAAGCGCGACTCGAAACGGCCCGCGCTGGCCGAAGGTGCGCCCTCGCCGGAACCGGCCAGGCCTTCGTTGATACGTTCGTTGCGGGTCAGGTCGTGGGTTAACGAGGCCAGGGTCGACCCCCAGTCGAATTCGCCGCGATGAGTGGCAGAAAAGCTGCTGCGTTGAATCACACTGGTTTCTTTGCCCACCAGGCTTTCAACGAAAGCACCACCGCCGTTGAGCATGGTGTCACCGGCGAAAATATTGCCCTGGCGGCTGTAGCTGGCCTCCAAGTCGAGGGTTTGCTCAGGGGTGAACTGCCAGCTCAGCAAGCCGTTCACGTCTTTATTGCGCACGCCTTCACGGCCGGCTACCAGCGAGTCTGGGGTCGCCTGCGCTGAGCGGTTGATGTCGGCGTCATCGGCATCGGTCTTGTTCAGGCCGCCATAGACGCGGAACGCCAGGGTGTCGGTCAACGGGCCGCTGAGGTTGAAGTTGGTGCGCTTGCTCGCGCCTTCGGCATCGTTTTCGGGGAAGGCGGTATAGGCGGTCAGCGAGCCGTGCAGTTGGTCGGTGGGGCGTTTGGTGATGATGTTGATCACCCCGCCCATGGCGCCGGAGCCATAGCGGGCGGCGGCCGGGCCGCGCAGGATTTCAATGCGTTCGACTTCTTCGGCCGGTACCCAGTTGGTTTCGCCACGGGTATCACGGTCACCACTCCAGCCATAACGCACCGAGTTGCGGGAGGTGGACGGCTTGCCATCGATCAGGATCAGGGTGTTTTCCGGGCCCATGCCGCGCAGGTCGATCTGGCGGTTGTTGCCACGGCTGCCGCTGGAACTGTTGCCAGTCAGGTTCACACCCGGCTCGCGGCGGATGATCTCCGACAGGTCGTTGGTGGGTGGACGTTTCTTGATGTCTTCGGCGGTGATGATCGATACGCCGGGCGCCTGCTTGAGTTCTTCGGCGGCGGTGCCCAGTACACGCGTTTCGCCCAGCACCAGGGCTTGGGGCGTGCCATCCACAGGCAGGTCTGTCGCTTGGATCGGCACTTTGTCGCGTTCTTTTTCCACACTCTGCGCCAGCAGCGCGGGGGACGAAAGGGTAGCGATAAACGCTAGCGAGAGATGGCTGAGCCTGAATTGAGACGACATGTCCACAAAGTCCTTTAGGGGGGGCGATTGAACGAGAGGCGTCTGAATGGTTTTCGTGCAGCCAGCGCTCTCCGTGCGCCGTAATGGTATTGATTCTCAAACAGAAGTAAATTGCATTTACAATCTATACACTTTTCAAAACGGTCTGGCTCAATATTTTCAGGGCTTTTGGCATGGGTTCAAACGGTATGTTTTTTGTTACAGCCGCGCAAAAAAAAGCCCCTCCGGCCAGACTGATGCGCAATCTGGCGGGAAGGGCGATGGAACTCGATATCACGCATTACCCCTGTGGGAGCGGGCTTGCTCGCGAAGACGGTGGGTCAGCAACCCATCTGTAGCTGAACCCACGCATTCGCGAGCAAGCCCGCTCCCACAGAGGGAAACAATGTTGCTTCAGGCCACGAATTGCTCCGCGTAGTGGCAAGCCACCTGCCGGTTATCCAGCGGCCGCAACAGCGGCTCCTCAGTGCTGCAACGCGCCGTCGCATACGGGCAGCGCTTGTGGAAGGCGCAGCCAGGCGGCGGGTTCAGTGGGTTGGGCAGTTCGCCGACGATCTTGATCTTCGGCTTGCTCGGGTCCGGGTGAATGGTCGGGGTGGCCGACAGCAGCGCCTGGGTGTAAGGGTGCAAAGGACGGGCGTAGATGTCTGCCTTGGGGCCCACCTCAACCGGGCGGCCGAGGTACATCACCATCACATCGTCTGCCACGTGCTGCACCACCGCCAGGTTGTGGGAAATGAACACGTAGGCAGTGTTGAATTCCTGCTGCAAATCCATGAACAGGTTGAGCACCTGGGCCTGGATCGACACGTCCAGCGCCGAGGTCGGTTCATCCGCCACCAGCACTTTGGGTTGCAGCATCATCGCCCGAGCCAGCGCGATGCGCTGGCGTTGGCCGCCGGAGAACATGTGCGGGTAGCGCTGGTAATGCTCAGGGCGCAGGCCCACTTGCTTCATCATTGCCTGCACTTTCTCGCGGCGCTCAGCGGCCGACAGGTTGGTGTTGATCAGCAACGGCTCCGCCAGTTGATCGCCGACTTTCTGGCGTGGGTTCAACGAGGCGTAGGGGCTCTGGAACACCATCTGCACGTCTTTGCGCAATTGCTTGCGCTGGGCCTTGTCGGCGCCGGCCACTTCCTGCCCGGCGATTTTCAACGAGCCCGACGAGGGCTCTTCAATCAGCGTCAGGGCGCGGGCCAGGGTGGATTTGCCACAGCCCGACTCGCCCACTACGGCGAGGGTCTTGCCAGCTTCCAGTTCAAAGGACACGCCATTGAGGGCACGCACGGTGGCGTGGCCCTTGAACAGGCCACGGGACACTTCGTAGTGACGGGTGAGGTCGCGGGCGGTAAGTACGACGGCCATTACGCCACCTCCTGGTTCAGCGGGTAGAAGCAGCGGGCAAGGCTGTTGCTTTTCGGATCAAGGCCCGGCCGCTGGGCGCGGCAGGCGTCCTGCACATACGGGCAGCGCGGCGACAGCAGGCAACCCTGCGGACGGTCATACCGGCCCGGAACGATACCTGGCAGGGTGGCCAGGCGCGTAGCACCAAGGCTGTGCTCGGGAATCGCCTTGAGCAACGCTTCGCTGTACGGGTGTGCCGGAATGTCGAACAACTGTGGCACCTGGCCGACTTCCACCGCTTGGCCGGCGTACATCACGCACACGCGCTGGGCGGTTTCAGCCACTACCGCGAGGTCGTGAGTGATCAGCACCAGGCCCATGTTCTGTTCTTTTTGCAGGGCCAGCAGCAGCTCCATGATCTGCGCCTGGATGGTCACGTCCAACGCAGTGGTCGGTTCATCGGCGATCAGCAGCTTGGGCTCGCCGGCAATCGCCATGGCGATTGCCACGCGTTGGCTCATACCGCCGGACAATTGGTGCGGGTAGGCATCCATACGGCTGGCAGCGCCTGGGATCTCGACCTTTTCCAGCAGCTCGATGGCGCGTTTGCGCGCTTGTTTGCCGGACATTTTCAGATGCAGGCGCAGCACTTCTTCGATCTGGAAACCCACGGTGTAGCTGGGGTTCAACGCGGTCATCGGGTCCTGGAACACCATCGCCAGGTCTTTGCCGACGATCTGGCGGCGCTGGCGGTTGCTCAGCTTGAGCATGTCTTTGCCGTCGAAGTTCAGCGCATCGGCGGTCACGATACCGGGATGCTCGATCAGGCCCATCAGCGCCATCATGGTCACGGATTTACCCGAGCCCGACTCGCCAACGATTGCCAGTACTTCGCCCTTGTCGACGGAAATGTCGAGGCCATCGACCACCGGCACGGCGGTCTTGTCGCCGAAGCGCACGTTGAGATTCTTGATTTCTAACAGTGACATGGGAATCTCCTCAGGCGGCGTTCTTGAGTTTCGGGTCCAGCGCATCGCGCAGGCCGTCACCCATCAAGTTGATTGCCAGCACGCTGAGCAAAATGGTCAAGCCAGGCAGGCTCACGACCCACCAGGCGCGTTCGATGTAGTCGCGGGCCGATGCCAGCATGGTGCCCCACTCAGGGGTTGGCGGTTGTACGCCAAGGCCAAGGAAGCCCAGGGCCGCGGCATCGAGAATCGCCGAGGAAAAGCTCAAGGTTGCCTGTACGATCAGCGGTGCCATGCAGTTAGGCAGCACGGTGATGAACATCAGGCGTGGCAGGCCGGCACCGGCGAGGCGGGCGGCGGTCACGTAGTCGCGGTTCAGTTCGCCCATCACGGCGGCTCGCGTCAGGCGCACATAAGACGGCAGCGACACGATGGCGATGGCGATCACGGTGTTGATCAGGCCAGGGCCGAGGATGGCGACAATCGCCACGGCCAGCAGCAGCGATGGCAGGGCCAGCATGATGTCCATCAGGCGCATGATGGTCGGGCCGAGCAAGCGCGGGAAGAACCCGGCGAACAGCCCCAGCAGGATGCCTGGGATCAGCGACATCACCACCGACGACAAGCCGATCAGCAGCGACAGGCGCGAGCCCTGGATCAGGCGCGAGAGCAAGTCACGGCCCAGTTCGTCGGTGCCCAGCAGGAACTGCATCTGCCCGCCTTCCAGCCACGCCGGCGGGGTCAGCAGGAAGTCGCGGTATTGCTCGCTGGGGTTATGCGGTGCAACCCACGGGGCGAAGATCGCGCAGAACACGATCAGCAACATGAACAACAGGCCGGCAACCGCGCCTTTGTTCTTGGAGAAGGCTTGCCAGAATTCTTTGTACGGGGACGGGTACAGCAGGCTCTGATCGACTGCTGACACTTGAGTAGGTGTGGTCATGGTCATGATCTCAGCGCTGGTGACGGATGCGTGGGTTGGCGAAGCCGTAGAGGATATCCACCACGAAGTTCACCAGGATCACCAGGCAGGCGATCAGCAGAATGCCGTTTTGCACCACCGGGTAGTCCCGCGCGCCAATGGCTTCGATCAGCCATTTGCCGATGCCGGGCCACGAGAAGATGGTTTCGGTCAGTACCGCACCGGCCAGCAGCGTGCCGACTTGCAGGCCGACCACGGTGAGCACCGGGATCAGCGCGTTACGCAGGCCGTGCACGAACACCACGCGGGCCGGCGACAGGCCCTTGGCCTTGGCGGTGCGGATGTAGTCTTCACGCAGTACTTCAAGCATTGAGGAGCGGGTCATCCGTGCGATTACCGCCAGCGGGATGGTACCCAGCACGATAGCTGGCAGGATCAGGTGGTGCAACGCATCCCAGAACGCGTCCGGCTCGTCAGCCAGCAGGGTGTCGATCAGCATGAAGCCGGTGCGCGGCTCGATGTCATACAGCAGGTCGATACGCCCGGAGACCGGGGTCCAGCCCAGGCTTACCGAGAAGAACATGATCAGGATCAGGCCCCACCAGAAGATCGGCATCGAATAGCCCGCGAGGGAGATGCCCATCACCCCATGGTCGAACAGGGATCCTCGCTTGAGTGCCGCGATCACCCCGGCCAGCAGGCCCAGGATACCGGCGAACAACAGCGCGGCCATGGACAGCTCCAGGGTCGCGGGGAAGAGGGCGGTGAACTCGGTCCACACGCTGGTGCGGGTGCGCAGTGATTCGCCAAGGTCGCCCTGGGCGAGCTTGCCGACATAGTCCAGGTATTGCGCATACAGCGGCTTGTTAAGGCCAAGGCGCTCCATTGCCTGTGCGTGCATTTCGGGGTCAACCCGTCGCTCGCCCATCATGACTTCTACGGGGTCGCCTGGAATCATGCGAATCAACGCAAAGGTCAGCAACGTGATGCCGAAGAACGTGGGGATCAATAACCCCAGTCGGCGGGCAATAAAACTAAACATCTTGGTGTGTACCTCAATCAGCCGGTTAGGCAGGTCCGGCACCGTCAATGTCGACGGTGCCGAGCGTTTTTCTTATTACTTCACCTGGGTGGTGGCGAAGTTATTTGTACCCAGAGGGCTTTGGGTGAAGCCTTCTACGTTCTTGCGCAGGGCGGTGAACAGTTTCGGGTAAGCCATGGGAAGCCAGGGTTGGTCTTTCTCGAACACATCCTGTGCTTGTTCATAGAGCGCGGCCCGTTCGGCCGGTTCCGCGATTGCACGGGCTTTGTCGATCAAGTCCTGAAACTCTTTGTTACACCAGCGGGCGTAGTTTTCGCCGTTTTTGGCTGCATCGCAACTCAGGTTCGGGGTGAGGAAGTTATCCGGGTCGCCGTTATCACCGACCCAGCCTGCCGAAACCATGTCGTGCTCGCCATTTTTGGCACGCTTGAGCATCTCGCCCCATTCCATGACCTTGATATTGATCTTCAAGCCAATCTGGGCCAGGTCTGCTTGCATACGCTGGGCGCCAAGCATCGGGTTGGGGTTGGTCGGGCCGCCGCCGTTACGGGTGAACAGGGTGAATTCGGTGCCTTCCGGCACGCCG
The DNA here is from genome assembly GCF_003408955.1 of Pseudomonas sp. GL93. Lineage (NCBI taxonomy): Bacteria > Pseudomonadati > Pseudomonadota > Gammaproteobacteria > Pseudomonadales > Pseudomonadaceae > Pseudomonas > Pseudomonas sp. GL93. Next base: position 37,692 of record NZ_NKRF01000119.1, on the reverse strand, counting down.
GCTTCCTTGAGCAGGGCACGGGCCTTGTCCAGGTCGCGCGCAGGGTTTTTCAGCTTTTCACTGAAACCCAGCAATGTCGGCGGATACGGGCCGGTGCCCACGACTGCATTGCCTTTGCCGAACAGCGCTTCGGTATAGCCGGCCTTGTCGAACGCGATGTTGATCGCGTGACGTACCCGGGCATCGCTCATGTATTTGCGAGTGGTGTTCAATGCGGTGTAGCTGGTGGTCATCGCCGCCAGTTCATCGACCTTCAGGTTCGGGTCTTTCTTGATGCTTGGAATGTCATCCGGCTTGGGGAACAACGCGATCTGACATTCGTTGGCCTTGAGCTTCTGCAGCCGCACGTTGTTATCGACGGTGATTGCCAGAATCAGCGGATCGACCGCCGGTTTGCCGCGGAAGTAGTCGGGGTTAGCCTTGAAGCGTGCCTGGGCGTCTTTCTGATAACGGGTGAAGATGAACGGGCCAGTGCCGATGGGCTTGGCGTTGAGGTCTTCGGTCTTGCCGGATTTGAGCAACTGGTCGGCGTATTCCTTCGAATGGATTGAAGAGAACGCCATGCCCAGGTCAGCCAAGAATGGAGCCTCAGGACGGGTCAAGGTAAAGACGACGGTATGATCGTCGGTTTTCTCTACGCTCTTGAGCAGTTCCTTGAACCCCATGCTTTCGAAGTACGGGTAGCCCACGAGGGATTTTTTATGCCACGGATGATTCGGGTCCAGCTGGCGCTGGAAGCTCCAAAGCACATCATCGGCGTTCAAGTTGCGCGTGGGTTTGAAATAGTCGGTGGTGTGGAACTTGATGTCGTCACGCAGGTGGAAGGTGTAGGTCAGGCCATCGGCGCTGATTTCCGGCAGGTCTTTGGCCAGGGCAGGGACCACTTCTGTGGTGCCGGGCTTGAAGTCCACCAGGCGGTTGAACATGGTTTCAGCGGCGGCGTCAGCGGTCACGGCGGTGGTGTACAGGACCGGGTCGAAGCCTTCCGGGCTGGCTTCGGTGCAGACCACCAGCGGTTTGGCCGAAACGCCGATCGCCACGCTCAACAGCGCAGCGGCCATGGCGGCTTGTAGTGGGAGCATTTTCATTCAGAGCCCTCTGCAATCGATGGAGCCATAAAAGCGTAGACGGCGAGCTCGTCCTGAGCCCGCCGTCTGCCTGGCGCTAATTAAAGGATGTTGAACGGGATGGTGGTGACCAGACGGAACTCTTTGATGCTGCCGTCGGACTGGAACTCGCTGCCACGGTGCTCAACATAGGTTGCGCGCACGGTGGTGGCTTTGAGCGGGCCGCTCTGCAGCGCGTAAGAGGCGCCTACACCGTATTCCTGGTGCTTCTCGCCGTCCTGGGACTGAATGCCGTCATAGGCAAACTTGGCCCGGCCATTGTTGCCGGTGTAGTGGGTACCGTCGATGCCCCAGCCGCGTGCCGAGTAGGCGTTGAACTTAAGGCCGGGTACGCCGTATTCAGCCATGTTGATGGCATAGGCGATCTGGAAGGATTTCTCGTTCGGGCCGTTGAAGTCAGACGTCAGGGAGTTGGCCAGGTAGATGCCGTTGGTTTCGTGCAGGTAGTCGAAGTACTCGTTACCGTTCACTTGCTGGTAGCCGAAGGTCAGGCTGTGTGCCTGGTGAGTCAGGCCCAGGGAGAGGGAGAAGGTATCGTTGTCGATTTCCCCCATCTCTTTTTTGCCTTCATCGACGGTCTTGTAGTAGTTGAAGCCGGTGGTCAGGCCCAACTGCTGCGCGTCGCCCAGCTCGTGGGTGGCGCCGAAGTAGTACTGGTTCCAGAAGTCCTTCACGTTAGCGGCGAAGAAGCTGGTCTTCAGGCTTTTCAGCGGCTGGTAGTTCACACCCAGGGTCGACACTTTGTCGGTTTCTGCGCCATTGCCGTATTCGCTACGGAATTTCGACAGGCTCTGCTCGCTACGTGGCGAAACGCGGTCGAACACGCCGCCCTGGAACGACAGGTTGCTGAACTCTTCGCTGTTGAAGCTCACACCCTGGAAGCTCGAAGGCAGAGCACGGTTGCCGATGGTGTCGACGATGCCGCTGCTGAAGTTCTGGCGACCGGCGGTCAGTGTGGTGTTGGACACACGGAATTGCACGTTGGCCAGGCCCAGTTTGCTCCACTGGTCGACAGCGTCGCCGTTGGAGTCGGCCAGGGTACGGTTGGAGCCACCTTTGATATCACGCTTGCTGCGGTCCAGTACCAGAGCGTTGTAAACCGCCACTTCGGTCTTGACGCCGACAGTGCCCTGGGTGAAACCCGAGCTGGCGTTGAGGATGGTGCCCTGCACCCAGTTGGTACGGTTGCGATCGGTCAGGGTCTGGCCGTGTTTCTTGTACGCGAAGGTGCCCCCACGGTATTTGCTTTCATGGGAGTACCAGTTACGCGTAGTGCCGCCCAGGCTGAAATCTTCGATAAAGCCTTTGGCTTCGCTTTGGGCGCTGGTGCCGGCCAGGGTGGTAGGAACGAAGTCCTGGCTTTGCGTTTCAGCGTAGGCGGTGGCCGTGATGCTGCTGATGGCCAAGGCCAGAAGCGCTTTGCTGCTCAGTTTCATGGGTGAAGCTCCTTTGGTTCTCTTTTTAATGCCGGTCTTTTTGGGTGATCCGGCTATTGGGTGTGGAACTCGTTCAAGCTATTGCAAACGTTTGGCGTAGGAAATTTCCCAACAAAAGCCTGCACGTTTGCCGGGGAGCGCATTTCGCTCCCCGCTATCCGGTTATTTTCTTATGGGTTGAGGCTGACGCCCGAGAACACGTTGCGGCCGAAGGGGCTTACCTTGAAACCTTCGACTTTGGCGCTTAACGGCTGGTTGACCGTCGAGTGGGCGATGGGCGTGATCGGCACCTGTTGCTTGAGCAGTTGCTGCGCCTGTTTGTACAGAACAGTCCTTTGTTCACGGTCGGTCACGACCTTGGCTTGCTTGATCAGCTTGTCGTACGCCGGGTCGCACCACATGGAGTAGTTGTTCCCGCCGATGGCGTCGCAGCTGTAGAGGGTGCCGAGCCAGTTGTCCGGGTCACCGTTGTCGCCGGTCCAGCCGATCAGGCTGACATCGTGCTCACCGTTCTTGGTGCGCTTAATGTACTCGCCCCATTCATAGCTGACGATCTTGACCTTGAGGCCGATCTTGGCCCAGTCGTTCTGCAACATCTCGGCCATCAGCTTGGCGTTGGGGTTGTACGGGCGTTGCACTGGCATGGCCCACAGGGTGATCTCGGTGCCTTCCTTGACGCCAGCGGCCTTGAGCAATTGCTTGGCTTTTTCCGGGTCGTAGGCGGCGTCCTTGATGCTGTCGTCGTAGGACCATTGCGTGGGTGGCATGGCGTTGACTGCCAGTTGCCCGGCGCCCTGGTACACGGCATTGAGGATGCTCTGCTTGTTCACCGCCATGTCCAGCGCCTGGCGTACTTCAAGCTGATCGAACGGCTTGTGGCGCACGTTGTAGGAGATATAGCCGAGGTTGAAGCCCGGCTTGGTCAGCAGTTGCAGGTTCGGGTCGGTCTTGAGGGCTTCGACGTCGGCGGGGCGTGGATGCAGGGTCACCTGGCATTCGCCGGCCTTGAGCTTCTGCACGCGTACCGAGGCGTCGGTGTTGATGGCGAAGATCAGTTGGTCCAGCTTGACGCGGCTCGGGTCCCAGTACTGTTTGTTGCCCACATAGCGGATCTGCGAGTCTTTCTGGTAACGCTGGAACACGAACGGGCCAGTGCCGATCGGCTTCTGGTTGATGTCGCTGGGCCGGCCTTGCTTGAGCAACTGCTCGGCGTATTCCGCCGAAAGGATCGCGGCAAAGCTCATGGCGATGTTCTGCACGAACGCGGCGTCGACCGTGTTCAGCGTCATCACCACGGTGTAGGGGCCGGTTTTCTCGACCTTGGCGATGTTCTTGTTCAGGCTCATCCCGTTGAAGTACGGAAACTCGGTGGGGTAGGCCTTACGAAACGGGTGCTCGGGGTCAAGCATGCGGTTGAAGGTGAACAGAACGTCGTCGGCGTTGAAGTCTCGCGTCGGCTTGAATTCCTTGTTGCTGTGGAACTTCACCCCTTCACGCAGGTGGAAGGTGTAGGTCAGGCCATCTGGGGAAATATCCCACTTGGTTGCCAGCCCAGGGACGACGTCGGTGGCGCCTTTTTCGAACTCCACCAAACGGTTATACAAAGGCTCCGCCGCATCGTTGTCGGTGGCGGTGGTGTATTGCGCAGTGTCAAAACCTGCCGGGCTGCCTTCGGAGCAGAACACCAGGCTCTTTTTCTCGGCGGCTTGGCCCATCGTGGCCATGGCCAGCAAACTGGTGGCAAACAGAGCGGATACAACGGTGGTATGGCGCATGGCTATCCCGGTCCTTGTTTGTAGTTATGAACAGCGAGCCTGCCTGCTGGCGTGCAGCCAGGCAGACATCACTGATCCCACACACAGCAAGTGCCCTTCCCAGAGTGATGCCTCTGCTGTCCTACGACCTTATGGGGCGTTGACCTTGCAGTAAATGCGTCAATTCTGACTGACCTTGTAGGCAACGGAGGCACGGGTCGCAGTTCATTGCTGTAAGACGGCAACGCTTGCAAACGTAGTCTGTTTCCTAAGGTCCAGGCGGATGGAATAACGGCGACGTTATGAAACGTCGCCGTTATTGATCCTTACTTGCCGCTGACGCTAACGCCGTAGAAGGAGTTCAAGCCAAACGGGCTGATCTTGAAGTCCTGCACGGTATTACGCATGGGTTGATACACCGTCGAGTGCGCGATAGGTGTCATCGGGACTGCATCTTTGAGGATATGTTGCGCCTGCTTATACAGCTCGGTGCGTTTGGCGACATCCGATGTGGCCTTGGCTTCTTTAACGATGCCGTCGAATTTCTTGTCGCACCATTTGGAGAAGTTGTTGCCCGACAGCGAGTCGCAGCCGAACAGCACGTTCAGCCAGTTGTCCGGGTCACCATTGTCGCCGCTCCAGCCAATGATCATGGCCTGGTTCTCGCCGCCTTTGGAGCGCTTGATGTACTCGCCCCACTCGTAGCTGACGATGTTGACCTTCAGGCCGATCTGTTTCCAGTCGTTCTGCAGCATCTCGGCCATCAACTTGGCGTTGGGGTTGTAGGGGCGCTGAACCGGCATGGCCCACAGGGTGATCTCGGTGCCTTCCTTGACGCCAGCGGCCTTGAGCAATTCCTTGGCCTTGGCAGGATCGTACTTGGCATCCTTGATGGTGGTGTCATAGGACCACTGGGTCGGCGGCATGGCGTTGACCGCCAGTTGGCCGGCACCCTGGTACACGGAGTCGATGATCTGCTGCTTGTTCACCGACATGTCCAGGGCTTCACGGACGCGCAGGTCAGCCAGCGGGTTCGCAGCGGTCTGGCCCTTGAGTACTGGCATGACGTTATAGGCGATGTAGCCCAGGTTGAAACCGGCCTGGTGCGGCAGTTTCAGGTCCTTGTCCTCACCCAGCGCCTTGAGGTCGGCCGGACGTGGGAACAAGGTGATCTGGCATTCGTTTTTCTTGAGCTTCTGGATACGCACCGACGGGTCAGTGGTGATAGCGAAGATCAGGTTATCGATCTTCACGTCTTCAGGTTTCCAGTAGTCCTTGTTGCCGGTGTAGCGAATGTTCGAGTCTTTCTGGTAGCTCTTGAACACGAACGGGCCAGTGCCGACCGGCTTCTGGTTGATGTCGGCAGGCTTGCCTTCCTTCAACAATTGCGCGGCATATTCGGCCGACTGGATCGAGGCGAAGCTCATGGCCAGGTTCTGGATGAACGCGGCGTCCACGGTGCCAAGGGTGAACTTGACGGTGTGGTCGTCGATTTTCTCGATGTTCTTGATGTTGGTGTCCATCCCCATGTCTGTGAAGTACGGGAACTCGGTGGGGTAGGCCTTACGGAATGGATCGTCTTTATTGATCATCCGGTTGAAGGTGAACAGTACGTCGTCAGCCGAGAATTCACGAGTAGGCTTGAAGTACGGGGTGGTGTGGAACTTGACGCCTTCGCGAAGGTGGAAGGTATACGTCAGGCCATCCGGGGACACGTCCCAGCTGGTGGCCAGGCCAGGAACGACGGCGGTGCCGCCACGTTCGAACTGGCTCAGGCGGTTGAACATGGTTTCGGCCGAGGCATCGAAGTCTGTTCCGGTGGTGTACTGGCCTGGATCGAAACCGGCCGGGCTCCCTTCGGAGCAAAACACCAGGTTAGTTGCCGCAAGGGCTACGGGGGCTGCGGCCATAAGGCCAGCGCTCACTAATAACGGAAGGACTGCGTGTTTAAGCATGTTGGCCTCATGATTTGTTGTCATTTTTGGTGGTGAGGGCGACCTCGTGAGTCGGCCTGCGGATACTTATGCAGGCGCCATACCCAATGCAAGATGCAGAGCGGTTACGAGCGGTAAACAGTGGTACGAACGTACAGGAATGTCGCAATTATGAAAGTTTTGACACAAAAGTGCCTGTTTGGAGGGTTTTTTCGGTGCAAATGGCGCACCAAAAAAGCCCAGCCGAGGCGTCTAGCGCACTCGGTTGGGGCGCCGTTGTTACTTATCTAGACCCACACCGTAGAACGGCGTAAGCCCAAACGGGCTGATCTTGAAGTCTTGCACTTGCTTGCGCATAGGCTGGAAAACCGTCGAGTTCGCAATAGGCGTTATAGGTACTTGTTCCTTAAGGATTTTCTGTGCCTGTTGATACCACTTGATGCGCTGCTCGCGGTCGCTGCTGACCTTGGCTTGCTGCACCAGCTTGTCGTAAGCCGGGTTACACCATTTAGCATAGTTGCTGCCCTTGACCGCGGCACAACTGTAGAGCACGCCCAGCCAGTTATCGGGGTCACCGTTGTCGCCGGTCCAGCCATAAATCATTGCATCGTGCTCGCCATTTTTGGCGCGCTTGATGTATTCGCCCCACTCATAGCTGACGATGTTGGCCTTGATGCCAACCTTGGCCCAATCCTGTTGAATCATTTGTGCAGACATCCGCGCATTCGGGTTTGAGGCGCGCTGTACGGTCATTGCCCACAGGTTGATGGTGGTACCTGGTGCAACTCCTGCTTCTTTTAGTAGCAACCTCGCCTTGGTCGGGTCGTAGGGGGCGTCCTGGATTTTCGGGTCATAAGACCACTGCGCGGGAGGCAGTGCGTTCTGCGCCAATTGCCCGGCGCCCTGGTACACGGCCTTGATGATTGCGGGCTTGTCGATGGCCATGTCCAGGGCCTGGCGCACCTTGAGTTGATCCAGCGGCGGGGGGGGCACGGTATAGGGCAGGAAGCCCAGGTTGAAGCCTGCTTGTTGCAATACGCGCCGGGTGGGGTCTTGCTTCATGACTTCGATATCGGCAGGGCGCGGGTAACCGCTGACCTGGCATTCGCCGGCCTTGAGTTTCTGCAGGCGCGCGGCGGCGTCCGGGGTGATGGCGAACACCAGGTTGTCGAGCTTCACGTCCTCGGGTTTCCAATACTGTTTATTGGCCACGTAGCGGATCTGCGAGTCCTTCTGATAACGCTTGAACACAAACGGCCCGGTGCCGACCGGTTGCTGGTTGATCTGCTCCGCTTTGCCTTCTTTCAACAATTGGGCGGCGTATTCGGCCGATTGCACAGAGGCGAAGCTCATGGCCAGGTTTTGCACGAACGAGGCATCGACATTATTGAGGTTGAACTGCACGCTGTGCTCGTCAAGTTTGTCGACGCTCTTGATCGTGGTGTTCAAACCCATGTCGGTGAAGTAGGGCGACTCGGATGGGTAGGCCTTGCGAAACGGGCTGTCGGCATCCAGCAGGCGATTGAAGGTGAACAGCACATCATCGGCGTTGAAGTCGCGGGTCGGGGTGAAGAAGTCGGTGGTGTGGAACTTGACGCCTTCACGCAGATGGAAGGTGTACGTCAGGCCATCCGCGGAGACATCCCAGCTGCTGGCCAGGCCTGGTTCGACTTCGGTACCGCCGCGCTTGAACTGGGTCAGGCGGTTGAACACGGTTTCGGCGGACGCATCGAAATCGGTGCCGCTGGTGTACTGGCTGGGGTCGAAGCCGGCGGGGCTGGCCTCGGAGCAGTACACCAGGGTCGTGGCGGCCTGGGTCATTGGTATAAAGGCCAGAAGGCTTGCGGCGAGGAGCAGTGGCTTGACGGCGATTCTTTCCATGGAGACCCCTGAAGTGGCAGGCAGACCGAAGCTGTCTAAACGAAAACGGCGGTCACCGAGGTTACCGCCGTTCTAGGGCCGCTGATAGGGGAGGAGTGCTTATTTAACCTAGCTTAGGAGTAATTTCTATACGTATAGGCGAGTATTTTTCTATGATGTAACCGTCAGAGCCAATTTCATTGCTGGCGCGGATAGTCATAGTCTTCGATCCTTTTATATTTAGATCTTTAATAGCTTCGATATCGGGAATTGCATTGATGTCATTAGGGTCTCTGATCAGTTGAGTGAGGTTGTAGCTGTCTTTTGATGCGACGGTTGTGACGCCACGTACGGGGTCGTAGTTGATGTAATAGTGTGGGTCGGTTCCGCCGCCGAGTACTTCGTTTTTGAAACGAGATGTTTGAAGCTCTTCTGCAGATGTTTGAAGCTCTTCCACCACTGGCGCGGCTAACCACTGATTGGCTAGTTGAGAAATTCGAGATCTTAGCACCGGGTCAGGAATGAAACTTTCAAGTTTATTGATGTTTTCCTGTTTAATTGCAATCTCCTCTTCTGCTGACGCGACCCTGCCGTTTGAACGTTTGAAAGAATCCAGTTCCGCGCCGATGTCGAACTCAAGTTTGCTACCGTCTGGCTTTGCAAATGTGAACTTGCTACGGGATAGGTCATCGATAAATTGACTTTCATAATTGCTTGTCCCGAATTTATCAGTAGGTAGGTTTGGCGGTAGTGTGGCGTTTTTTGGGTTTTCCTCAGTTGTCCAGGATAATTTAGGCAGATTTTCGCCTTCCTCGTTCAGTTCAAAACCGTAGGTGTACTGGTGCCCCTCAGCGTTGAGGTACTTGTCCAGCTTTTCCGTCCCCTTCATCGTGGATTTATCCAGGTTTTCGAAATCCGTCGAGAAGGTAGGCGAGGGGGTGGGTTCTAGGCTTTGCGTCGGTGATACGGAGCGTGGCCACGGCCACTTCACCCCGCCATCGCCCGGTGCGCGGGCCCACTCGCCGTCACGCCCGGGTGTGATGACCATCAGCCCCGCGCCGTTATCGGGATTGATGACTCTGGCAAACGCATCGCCGGTCCGGTAGCGCCCCGATATCTCAAATACCTTGCTCGTTCCCGTCTCGTCTGTAAGGCGCACGAACTGGCGCAGTGCTCCCTGGCTGTCGGTTATGCGATAGACACCCAGCGCGTCGCGGGACGCATTCTTGATCAATTGCTCACCCTCAGCGACGGCATAGGGCGCGATTGGCAGGAGCGGTTGGGATTTTGGCGGTGCCACACCTGGTTCGCTGACCACGCGTGTACCGCTGGATGGGCCGGGTACGGGTTCCTCGGTGTTATTGACGCGCGGTTGAACACCTGGGGTCGCACCCGGCAGCTCTTGCTCCGGCGGCAGTGCAAAGGGATCTTCGGGGACTGAACTTGCCCCGATTGAGAACAGCGTGTTCAGCAATCCATCGAATGCCTTGGAGGCCCCGTTGTCGCGTTCGACCTCGGTGTCGCCGGAGGCTGATTGTTCGGCTCCCAACGCCAGTTCGGTCAACCCGGCAAGTATCGCTGCGCCTGTAACCGGTGCAGCGATAGGCGCGAGCTTGACCAACAACCCCGCCGCCACGGTAATGTCGTTCAACCATGTATCTCGGGTCACTTCGCTGTTGGATTTGATCACAACGTCGGCATCACTCGTCATGCGGTTTTTGGCCGAGGTTGCCAATGTGGAGAACACGTCCTTCTCAATCTTCAAGTGAGAACTATTGGTTACAGGTTTTTTCAGGTCACCACCGGCCATTTTTTTGAAGAGGGTGACCAGTCCATCTTTTTCGTCACCGAGACCCAAAAAGCTCAAACCCGGCACAAAGCCGATTGCTATCTGCGTTAGCGCATTGGGCTTGTGGTCCTGGTGATCAATCAACGAAAAATGCGCGAGCAGCGACTCGCTTTTTTTCGGGTCCAGGGTTTGGTCAATGACCCACTGGTTGAGTTTTTCCAGAGAGTCGAAGCGCAGGAATGCCGGCTTGGCTCCCGGTATGTAAAGCACTTGGCGCCCTGCATCGTCAGCGCTGAACCGCACAATGTCGCTGGACGTAAAGCCGTGGATGTCCAAGGCGTGCACTTGAGTGGCACCGTTTACCGGCGCTTTGGCCTTGAGCTGTTCGAGGCTCAGGGGCGCGTTTTCGTCGAGGGGCAGGTTGTCTACAGCGCCCATCACCAAACGGTAGTCATCACGTGTGAATTGGTGCTCGGGCGCTTGCAGGGCTCGCTCAGCGGGTAATCTGGCATCGGCCTTTTTCAGTTGCTCGCGGGCCTGGAAAACGAACTGACCTTTGATTGCCGTCTGGTAGTCATCGGTATGCGCGCTCCAGAACGCGTCGAATTTCTGGGTCATTTGGGTTTGAAAGTCTGTTTTCCAACTCTCGTGCATCACTTGGGACGGCTTGAGGTCGATTTGATTGTGTTTGCCATAGCCGCCTTTTTGGCTTTGCCCTGCGGACTGGGTATACAAACCCGCCTCCAGGTCCAGGTTGCCGGGCACCCAGTCGTGCTCGGAGAAGTTCTTCAGCAGGGCGTCGGGCAAGCGCAGCGAAGACCAGGGTTCTTGAAAGGTGTGTTCCCAACCGGTAGCCGTGTCCGCGCTTTCGCCGCCTTTGAAGCGGTTCAAGTAGACAGTGTCGGAGTCGACAGGTTTGCCCGTGAGTTTGAGCAGCAAGTCGTCCGCCCACTTCTTGGCTTCTGCCCGTGTGTTGGGCAAGTTATTGCTGACGTCAACCGCCAGGCGCTTGTAAGCCAAAGCCTGCGGTGCGCTGCTGTAGTAGTTCGCGGCGTTGTGTTTTTGCACTTGTAGGGCGTGTGCCGAGCGGCTGCTGGCAGGGCGCAGGCGGTCATCGGCGGGGATAGGGTCGAAGGTGTCCTTATGTTCCAGGTGCCTTATTTGTGCGCGGGCCTGGGACAGTGTTTGCGGTAGGGAAATACCTTCAAAGTTGGCCACCACTTTTGCGCTGACCTGTATCGCGTCTTCACCCAGCTTCACGCGCAACTCCCCGTTATTGCCCGGAGCGATGACTTTGGCGGCGGCCAGCAGCGGCCCTGAAATTTGCCCCCAGCCTGATGTATCCGACAGATGGAAAGTTTTCTTTTCCCCACTGACCTCGAAGGACAAGGTACCTGTAGACGGGTTGATTGAAAGCAAGGTGTCCGGGGCGGCGTTTTGTTCGCGCAGCCAGCCCTGTACAACGGCGTTTTCCAAATGCGTGCGATACAGCCCAAGCCATTGGCCCAGAGTGCTTTGGGGCGGCACGGTTATAAGCCCGGCATTGCCGTATAACACCTTGCGTTGTGCGGCCTCGAGGTAGGCCTTGAGCAGTGCTGTTTCGTCGGGTGGGACGGTCTTTGCAGTCGATGGTGGCGGTGCTGATGACGTCTGCGCTTGAGTGTTTGAAGTCGGATTGGCGACGTTCGATGGCAGTGTTGAAAAGGATGTTGGATTAACGGATAAGGACATAAATTCGGCTCTCATTATTTGAATAAATGCCAGCACAGCCCTCCCTGGTAGCTATGGCAGTAATGAGTCGTGAAAGCCGGGCACTTGATTCCTGCGAGATGTGCTGCCGTATATGACGGCGCGCGTGCGCGCAAAAAAAAGGCGCAATCCCGTGGGGCTGCGCCTTTGTTCTGTCTAAAAAAGTTACTGTAAAACTTCGATCACGCCGTCGATGCATAGAGAAGTACAGTCGCCGGTCACCTTTACTCATAAATAAAGTTCAAGGTTAAGGGGTGAATGTCACGGGCTTATAGGTGAAGGCCCACCACTTGAGTGGGTTCCAATAGGGGTTGGTCTTCGACGGTACGAAACGTGAGATTACCTTCATCTCATCGGCGATACGCTGCTCAGCCTGGGCTTTAGCGAAGTCTGTTACAGTCGGAGTAAGGGGGAAACCCCTCTGTTGCAGGTTTTGGAGATAAAGTTTTTCTATTTTGCCAACGGCGGCCGTTATATTTTCCGGCGCAAGGTTCGCGGTGAGAGTGCCGGTGTACCCTTTTACAGGGCGCCTTATCAGCCTTTGAAATTGAGCGGCAAAGGAAGCGTCTCCCCCAGTTGCAGAATTGCATGACAACAGGCGTATGTTGTCAAACAATTCCGGGCGTATACCCTTTGCGTGAAGAGTCTGAAGCAACTCTGCCGGGGTGTTGAGTTGGCCATCGTACACAACTCTTGCTACGCCAGTTTCAGGGTTGAAACTGCCATGGACGAGGATATTCAATCGTTGTTTTGTACCTTTTTTATTAATGTCGACAAAGGTATACAGCTTCTCGTTGATCACATTCAGGTCATTTACTTCACCACTCAGGATGACGGCTTTTTCACCCGTAGAAAAAAGTGCCTCACCCGTGGGTAAGTTTTCTACGGAGCTCAGCGGCGGAAGCTGCACATCTGTGCCTTCGACGGGCGGCTGGGGGCCTCCTCTATTAACCCGCACCGAACTATTTGATTCATCTGGTGCGACGTTCGTGGAAGTATGGCTATCGCTCGAGGCTTGTCGTGCACGCACAAACTCAAAATCGTGTGTCTCGGAATTGTACCTCCAGCTGTAGTTCTTGCTGCTAGGCGTGGGGGAAGGCAACCCAGGTTCACCCAGCCCCGCTTCTACCCCATAGGGCGCAAGTTCGTGCGCCAGCTGCAGGCTCGATATCACCGCTGCGGCAGTACCACCGACGCGATCGTCGGCGGTCATGCCGTAAATGGAGTCATGCACACCGAAGACAATATTGCCCACGTTACCAAATACGGGCACGTAGCCGAAGGTGCGTCCCCATAATTCCTTCGTGTTCTTCCACGCTTGCTGCTCGGAACCAAACACCTCCGTTTGGTCGGCCCATACTGCGTTCTTGGCGTTCACAGCTTGGTACTCGTTAGCAATGCCGGACTCAAGGTTTCCCCATTTCAAGAAGTATTCGCTATTTCGTGATTGGGTATAATTGAATGTTTCCCTGACTGGCACAGGCTTGTCTTTTATCCAGTTTTGATAACCTGGATAGGTAGCCCTGCTGGAGTCGATCAAGTTTTCGAGCACATTTCCTGCTGATGGCCAATGAGCATCTTTGCCACCCTGCCTGTCACTGGCATTAAAACTACTGTACAACTCATTACGGTTTTTTTTAGCCCAGTGGGCAAAATCGTCATCGCCGTATATTTCACTGACCGTGCCGCTTTTCAAATCAATGAGCAAGCCTTTGTTAGGCCGGTGGTCATAATCGCCGTGGTAGTTGATGAATGGGATAAACGCATGCCCTGCTAGTGGATAGCCATATATATTTGGGATGACGACGTTGCCGTCTCTGTAAAGTGTACGATGGATTGCGTCTTGCCCTTCGAGGGAGAGGGTTTCATAGCTGTTCTTGTCATTACGCAGGCTTTCCAGAATTGCGCGTACAGCATAGGCATCCGCTTTTCCGGAGCGTTTCGCCAAGGCGCCGTGCACGTCACGCATAGGCTCGGCTACATCCACCTTCCAATGAGCCTCTAGACGCGCGCCCAGCGCTTCCAGATCGTTGAACTTGTCCGCGTCTTGTGACTTGATTTTCGTCTCTTGGAAATTGAGTAAACCGCCCTCCGGTGTTCTGTCGTGCTTAAGGGCACCGGCTGCAATTTCCCATGCATAGTAAGTGCGCTCCTCGGTGTTGGTCTGCACCTCCTTCTTCCATTTACCTACGTAGGACTTGAACGTCACGGTGAACTGTTCATGCGGGTCGTACCCGGCAGCCAATAACCCGCCACTGAAGTAACCCGCAGGCTCTAGAAAATGGCGAACTTTCTGGAATGTGACGTTGTTTTCGCCTTCCGTACCCTGTTTTAGGGTCTTGATGTGTGCTACTACACGTCCGGCATAGGCTTCTATGCGCTGCACCTGCTCTTCACGCGGATAACTTTTGGGCGGAGAAACGGCGTCTGCCCCATAAATGACGCCTTTGGAGAAATCAAGCTCATGGTCCTGCGGTGGCGCGGTCGTGTTTTTTGCTGGCGGCGAGGAAGCAACTGTCCTAGTTGGATTAAAGTCTGCAATCGGCGGTCCGCTGGGACTCAACGGGGGGTGCCATTGCGGTGTCGTGATTATTTTATTTACTGGGGTAGCTGTCTGAGTGGGATTAAAGTCTGCAATTGGTGGTCCGCTGGGAATAAACGTGGGGTGCCCCAAAGAAGAAAGTTCTTTCATGGATGGCTCACTGTATTAATGATTTAAACGTTATTTTCTTGATGTGTTATGTCATTTATTTGGGGCTGGTGGCCAACTAACGTTACTGGCTCTCCTGTCCCGTGAGACTTCCCTCGGTTTGTAGGGTAGTGCCTGTGTAGTGTTACAAGTATTGGGTGGCGGCAGGGGGGCGGAGAGTTCCACGCCGCACGCGCCCTATATGTCAAATGTTTTCTAAGATGCAGCCTGTAGCGATCAAAAAAACCAGAAGTCTCGCTTAGGTTAAGACGGTACATGTAGCGCAGGCGTGACCTCTACACAGTTAGGCGCGGATACTTATAGTTCTGGATGCTTTTATATTTATATCTGAGATCGTTTCGATCTCGGGAATATCGTTGATGTTGTTAGTGTTTTTGATCCGTTGGATGAGTTTGAGCGCGGTTTTGATATGATGGTCTTGGTAATGCTCGCGGGGGGGGCGCCTAGGTTGTCGGTGTCGTCAAATAGCTGGGTACCGACAGCAATGCCAAAAAAAGGCGCAAGCCCGTAGGGTTGCGCCTTTGTCCTGTCTAAAAAAGTTACTGTAAAACTTCGATCACGCCGTCGGCACTCATAGTGACCTGGCTGGTGCCGGCTTCCACTTCAGGTGTCGGTGCTGAATCGGCCATGGCGGCTTTCATCATCATGCCGCCATTGCGGGCGTAGGGCATCGGGTAGCCATTGGTGTTGAAGTTCAGGTTGACGATCTTGTAGCCCTTGCCGCCGAGCGCATCGGTAGCCAACTGCGCGCGCGCCTTGAACGCCGCCACCGCGTCCTTGAGCAACGCATCTTCGCTGGCCTTGCGCGTGGCGTCTGCGATGGCGAAGTCCATGTTTTCCATTTTCAGCGTGTTCAACAGCTCGCCGGTGAGCTTGGACAGCGCCGGGAAGTCCGCGCTTTCCAGGCGCAGTTCGGCGCGTTCACGCCAGCCGGTGATCTTCTGATTCCTGTTGTCGTAGATCGGGTAGCTGTTACGGCTGCCCTGGCGCAGGGTCACGCCTTTGACTTCGCGGGCCTGGCCCAGGGCGGTGTTCATGGTGGTGGTGATTTCAGCGGCAAGCTTGGCCGGGTCGGCGTTTTGCGACTCGGTATAGAGGGTGACGATCATCTTGTCACGGGCCACTTCCTGGCTGACTTCGGCGCGCAGGGAGATCTGGTTGTAATGCAACTCATCGGCAGCCAGCGCCGGCAGGCTGGACAGTGCGCTGGCGAGGAGGGTGAGCGTGGCTGCACTGCGAATGAAACGAGACATGGAAGCTCCTTGAGATAGTCGTGCTCGGTATGACTGTAGACGCTGGCATTGGGTTCTTCGGGTTTACACATTACCTACAAGTTATGCGGGCGCCGACGAACGGTCATTTACCCGGCCTGCGTCAAAGAGCCACACACGCCGTGCCAGCAGGTCTGCTTCGTTTATACTCGTGCCGATCCGCCTGCAGCGCTCACCGGGAGAGCTCATGCTCGCCGCCGTAAAACTGACTTCCGCCACTCGCCAGAACCTTTGGCGCCTGACGTTCATTCGCACCCTGGTATTGGCCGCACAGGCCGGTTCCGTCGGGCTTGCCTATTGGTTCGACCTCTTGCCGCTGCCCTGGCTGCAACTGGCCGTGACCCTGGGTTTTTCCACCTCATTGTGTGTGTTCACCGCCATTCGATTGCGTACCACTTGGCCTGTGACCGAGTTGGAATACGCCCTGCAACTGGCCTGTGACCTGTTTATCCACAGCGTGTTGCTGTACTTCTCCGGCGGGTCTACCAACCCCTTCGTCTCGTATTACCTGGTGCCCTTGACCATCGCCGCTGTCACCCTGCCGTGGCGTTATTCGGTGGTGCTGTCGGGCATTGCGCTGACGCTGTACACCCTGCTGTTGGCGCAGTTCTACCCCTTGCAGGCATTCCCCATCGCCCGGGAAAACCTGCAGATCTACGGGATGTGGTTGAGCTTCGCCCTGTCGGCTGCGGTGATCACCTTCTTTGCCGCGCGCATGGCCGAAGAACTGCGCCGCCAGGAAGAACTGCGCGCTATTCGCCGTGAAGAGGGCCTGCGTGACCAGCAGCTGCTGGCCGTTGCCACCCAGGCCGCAGGCGCTGCCCATGAGTTGGGCACACCACTGGCGACCATGAGCGTGCTGCTCAAGGAAATGACCCAGGACCATCACGACCCGGCTCTGCAGGACGATTTGAGCGTGCTGCAGGAACAGGTCAAGCAGTGCAAGCTGACGTTGCAGCAACTGGTGCGCGCCGCTGAAGCCAATCGCCGTCTGGCGGTCGAAATGCAGGACGTCACCCAGTGGCTGGATGAGGCGCTCAACCGCTGGCACCTGATGCGTCCCGAAGCCAGTTACCGTTTCAACCTGCTGGGCCAAGGCAGCGTACCGCGCATGGCGCCACCGCCGGACCTGACCCAGGCGCTGCTCAACTTGCTGAACAATGCAGCCGACGCTTGCCCTGAAGGCCTCGGTGTGCAGTTGGACTGGGACGCGGAAAACGTCACCATCAGCATTCGTGACCACGGCGCGGGCGTGCCGTTGGCCATTGCCGAGCAGATCGGCAAACCCTTCTTTACCACCAAGGGCAAAGGCTTCGGCCTGGGCCTGTTTTTGAGCAAGGCCAGCGTGACCCGCGCGGGCGGCTCAGTGAAGCTCTATAGTCATGAGGAAGGTGGCACGCTCACCGAGCTGCGCCTGCCCCGTGTCGCACGAGGAGATATCGATGAGTGACGAGATCCAAGTCGAAGGCGAAGAACTGCCGCACCTGTTGCTGGTAGATGACGATGCGACCTTTACCCGCGTGATGGCGCGCGCCATGAGCCGGCGTGGTTTTCGCGTCAGCACCGCAGGTTCTGCCGAAGAGGGCCTGGCCATCGCCCTGGCCGACCTGCCGGACTACGCCGCCCTGGACCTTAAAATGGACGGCGACTCGGGCCTGGTGCTGCTGCCCAAGCTGCTGGAACTCGACCCGGAAATGCGCGTGGTGATCCTCACCGGTTACTCCAGCATCGCCACCGCCGTCGAGGCGATCAAGCGCGGCGCCTGCAATTACCTGTGCAAGCCGGCGGATGCCGACGACGTACTGGCCGCCTTGCTGTCCGAGCATGCCGACCTTGACACCCTGGTGCCGGAAAACCCGATGTCGGTGGACCGCCTGCAATGGGAACATATCCAACGCGTGTTGACCGAACACGAAGGCAACATCCCCGCCCCCGCCCGCGCCCTGGGCATGCACCGCCGCACCTTGCAACGCAAGTTGCAGAAGCGCCCGGTACGACGCTGAACGGCAACTGAACAACCCGCTTCAGGCTGCACGGACGCACGAACCGATCCCCTATGATCGGTTCAAACGCCTGTCACTTTTTCCTACCGAGCCTGAACGATGAATCAGAACGCTGAATACCGCGCGGTCAACGATGCGGTGCGTGGGCAATTCTTCCGCCGAACCTGGGCGATGATCACCCCCTATTGGCGCAGTGAAGAGAAGGGCAGGGCCTGGCTGCTGCTGGCCGCAGTGATTGGCCTGTCGCTGTTCAGCGTGGCGATCTCCGTGTGGATCAACCACTGGTACAAGGACTTCTACAACGCCTTGGAGAAGAAGGACACCGCAGCCTTCTGGCAACTGATCGGCTATTTCGGCGGGATCGCGGCGGTGGCGATACTCGGTGCGGTATACCGCCTTTACCTGACCCAGATGCTGACGATCCGCTGGCGCGCCTGGCTCACCGAAAAACACTTCAGCCGTTGGCTCGCCCACAAGAATTATTACCAGCTGGAGCAGGGCGGCTACACCGATAACCCGGACCAGCGGATCTCCGAAGACCTCAACAACTTCACGTCCGGTACCTTAAGCCTGGGCCTTGGGTTGCTGCGTAACGTGGTCAGCCTGGTGTCATTCTCGATCATCCTGTGGGGCGTCTCGGGCAGCATCGAGGTGTTCGGCATCACCATCCCCGGCTACATGTTCTGGTGTGCGCTGCTGTACGCCGCTGTGGGCAGTTGGCTGACGCACTTGATCGGCCGGCGCTTGATTGGCCTGAGCAACCAACAACAACGCTTCGAAGCGGACCTGCGTTTTTCCATGGTGCGGGTGCGTGAGAATGCCGAAAGTATCGCCCTGTACAACGGCGAGCCGAATGAAAGGCAGCGCCTGAGTTCGCGCTTCGGCAAGGTCTGGCAGAACTTCTGGGACATCATGAAAGTGTCCAAGCGCCTGACCTTTTTCACCGCTGGCTACAGCCAGATCGCGATCATCTTCCCCTTTATCGTCGCCGCGCCGCGCTACTTCACTGGCAAGATCGAGCTGGGCGAGCTGATGCAAATCAACTCGGCGTTCAGCAACGTGCAAGAGAACTTCAGCTGGTTTATCAACGCCTATTCGGAACTGGCGACTTGGCGCGCCACCAGCGACCGTTTATTGAGTTTCCAGCAAGCCATGAGCGACAACGAGCAACGCACGCCGGCGATCGACGTGCGCCCTGAAGGCGAGCGCCTGGTGATCAAAGACCTGGGCATGGACCTGGCCGACGGCCGCCATTTGCTCACCGACGCCGACATGACCGTGGAGCCTGGCCAGCGCGTCATGCTCAGCGGGCGTTCCGGCAGCGGCAAGAGCACTTTGCTACGGGCGATGGGGCATCTGTGGCCCGCCGGTCATGGCAGCATTCGCTTGCCGGCGACGCGCTACCTGTTCCTGCCGCAAAAGCCTTACTTGCCGATTGGTACGCTCAAGGCCGTGTTGAGTTATCCACAGGACGACAGCGTCTATCCGGCAGAACGTTATGCACAGGTCCTGGAGACCTGCCGCCTGCCGCACCTGGTCAATCGCCTGGATGAAGCCAACCACTGGCAACGCATGCTCTCGCCGGGTGAGCAACAGCGCCTGGCCTTTGCCCGTGCGTTGTTGTTTGCACCGCAATGGCTGTACATGGACGAAGCGACCTCGGCCATGGATGAAGAAGACGAGGCAACCTTGTACCAGGCGTTGATCGATCAATTGCCGGGGTTGAGCATCGTCAGCGTCGGCCACCGCAGCAGCCTCAAGCGTTTCCATGGACGGCATGTGCGCATTGACGGTGGGCGGTTGCAGGAACAACAACTCACTTAAGCTCTTGCGCGCTTAATGTAGGAGCGAGCTTGCTCGCGAAAAACGTCAACGATGACGCGTGCTCCCTGAATAAACGCGGCGCCTGTGAGTTTTTCGCGAGCAAGCTCGCTCCTACAATTAGCGGAGTGTCTGAGGCAGGTGTGTCAACGGGCACACCGCTATCGCAGGCAAGCCAGCTCCCACAGGGGGGTGTCTGATGGTTCAGGCACCCAATAAAAAGCCCGGCTGATCATCGATCAGCCGGGCTTTTTTATTGCTCGAAGATGACTTACTTCTTCAAGCCGTAATGCTCATCCAACATGCCTGGAGCGTTCGGCGTCTTTGGCGCGTAGTCTCGTGGTGGCTCCTGGTTTTCCCGAGGCGGGGTCAGGCGTTCCCGTGGGATTTGCGGTGCATCGGAATGCAGCGCGGCCAGCAGGCGCTGGCGGGTGATGTCGTCGAGGGCCAGGCGGTTAGCGCCATCGGCGAGGTGATCCTGTACTTCCTGGTAGCTCTGGGTGAGCTTCTTGACCAGGGTCGCGGTGCTGTTGAAGTGGGTAACAACCTCGTTCTGATAACTGTCAAAACGTTCCTGAATGTCATCCAGCTGACGCTGCGTGCGGTTAGGCGCGGCATTCGGCAGCAGGCGGGCAACCAGGAAACCAATGGCGACACCGGCAACCAGGGCAAGAGTCGGCAACAACCAAACTAAGAGCGAGTGTTCCACGAGTCCTTCCTCTATAAACGGCTTTGCTTTACGTTAACGGCTCAAACCTGCGCTGTATACCGCGATTAAGCTCGCAATGATGCCATGCACAGACTTTTAGCTAGACGAGTCGACCCCTTGAGAGGTCACGGAGTTCATCCTTGCTCATGCGTGAAACCCCCGTTTTGATCGATGGCCCGGTGGGCCAATTGGAAGCCCTGCACCTGGATCACCCCGAACCACGTGGCCTGGCGCTGGTTTGCCACCCTAACCCGGTGCAGGGTGGCACCATGCTCAATAAAGTCGTATCGACGCTGCAACGCACTGCGCGCGATGCGGGTTTGATTACTTTGCGTTTCAATTACCGTGGCGTCGGTGCCAGTGCCGGCACCCACGATATGGCCGCCGGTGAAGTCGACGATGCAGAAGCGGCCGCTACCTGGCTGCGGGAAAAACACCCGGACCTGCCGATCACCTTGCTGGGTTTTTCCTTCGGCGGTTACGTGGCTGCCAGTCTCGGCGGGCGTTTGGAAGCCAAGGGCGAGAAGCTCGCGCACTTGTTCATGGTCGCTGCGGCGGTGATGCGCCTGGGCGAGTCGGACGTGCTGCCCCAAGGCTGCCCGCTGACCTTGATCCAACCGGAAAGCGATGAAGTGGTCGACCCGCAGCTGGTCTACGACTGGTCCGCCGCCCTGAAACGCCCCCATGAGCTGCTGAAAGTGGCAGAATGCGGACACTTTTTTCATGGCAAGCTGACCGATCTCAAGGATCTGGTGCTGCCACGCCTTTCGAATTGATGACAAGCGATCACCCATGACGACCCGTACCCGTATCCTCACCGGCATCACCACCACCGGCACGCCGCACCTGGGCAACTACGCCGGTGCGATTCGCCCGGCGATCCTCGCCAGCGAAGACGCGAATGCCGATTCCTTCTATTTCCTGGCCGACTACCACGCCCTGATCAAGTGCGATGACCCGCAGCGCATCCAGCGCTCGCGTATGGAAATCGCCGCGACCTGGCTGGCCGGTGGCCTGGATGTGAACCGGGTGACCTTCTACCGCCAGTCGGACATCCCGGAGATCCCCGAGCTGACCTGGCTGCTGACCTGCGTTGCCGCCAAGGGCCTGCTCAACCGCGCCCATGCGTACAAGGCGTCGGTGGACAAGAACGTAGAAAACGGTGAAGACCCGGATGCAGGCATCAGCATGGGCCTGTACAGCTACCCGGTGCTGATGGCAGCTGACATCCTGATGTTCAACGCGCACAAGGTGCCGGTGGGCCGCGACCAGATCCAGCACGTTGAAATGGCCCGCGACATCGGCCAGCGCTTCAACCACCTGTTCGGCAACGGTAAAGAATTCTTCACCATGCCCGAGGCACTGATCGAAGAAAGCGTGGCCACCTTGCCGGGCCTGGATGGCCGCAAGATGTCCAAGAGCTACGACAACACCATCCCGTTGTTCACCAGCGCCAAGGATATGAAGGACGCGATCTCGCGGATTGTCACCGACTCGCGCGCGCCAGGCGAAGCCAAGGACCCGGACAATGCGCACTTGTTCACCCTGTACCAGGCGTTCGCGACCAAGGCCCAGGAAGCCCAATTCCGTGGCGAGCTGCTAGAAGGCCTGGGTTGGGGCGAGGCGAAGAACCGTCTGTTCCAACTGCTCGACGGCCAGCTCGGCGAAGCGCGCGAGCGTTACCATCAACTGATGTCGCGCCCATCGGACATGGAGGATCTGCTGCAGGTCGGCGCCAAGAAGGCCCGCGCTGTGGCGGCACCGTTCCTGGCCGAGCTGCGTGAAGCGGTGGGCCTGCGTTCGTTCGTCAACCAGGCGGCGGCGCCGGTCGCCACCAAGAAAAAAGCGGCGAAGTCTGCACGGTTTGTGAGCTTTCGTGAAGACGATGGCAGCTTCCGCTTCCGCCTGCTGGCCGCTGATGGCGAGCAATTGCTGCTGTCGCGCAACTTTGCCGATGGCAAAGCGGCCGGCGCGGTGACCAAGCAACTGCAAAGTGGTGATGCGCTGGACGTGCGCGCCGAGGCTTTGAGCTTCAGCGTATGGCTGGACGGCGCCGCAGTAGCTGACAGTGCGGAGTATGCCGATGAAGCATCGCGTGACGCGGCCATCGAAGCCTTGCGCGTTGCGTTAGCCCCCCTCGAGGATTAACCCGACCAAGGGTTGATTGCCATTATCCAGGGCCGTCGTTACAGTGTCGGCCCGTTTTTGTTGCCTTGCTAACGAAATTATGACGCCCCTAGAACGATATCAAGCTGATCTGAAACGCCCCGAGTTCTTCCACGACGCGGCCCAGGAAAATGCCGTGCGTCATTTGCAGCGCCTGTACGAGGACCTCGTAGCCGCGTCGCAAAGCAAGCCAGGGATGTTCAGCAAGCTGTTTGGCAAGAAAGACCACACGCCGGTCAAAGGCCTGTATTTCTGGGGCGGCGTGGGCCGGGGCAAGACTTACCTGGTAGACACCTTCTTTGAAGCACTGCCGTTCAAGGAAAAGGTGCGTACGCACTTCCACCGCTTCATGAAGCGCGTGCACGAAGAGATGAAAACCCTGCCGGGCGAGAAAAACCCGCTGACCATCATCGCCAAGCGTTTCTCTCAAGAGGCGCGGGTGATCTGCTTCGATGAGTTCTTCGTCTCCGACATCACCGACGCCATGATCCTTGGCACGCTGATGGAAGAACTGTTCAAGAACGGCGTGACCCTGGTGGCCACGTCGAACATCGTGCCCGATGGCCTGTACAAGGACGGCCTGCAGCGGGCGCGCTTCCTGCCGGCCATTGCGCTGATCAAGCAGAACCCCGATATCGTCAACGTCGACAGCGGCGTCGACTACCGCCTGCGTCACCTGGAGCAAGCCGAGCTGTTCCACTTCCCGCTCAACGAAGCGGCGCACGAAAGCCTGAAGAAAAGCTTCCGTGCGCTGACGCCGGAATGCACCCAGGCGGTGGAAAACGACAAGCTGATGATCGAGAACCGCGAAATCATCGCCTTGCGTACCTGCGATGACGTGGCCTGGTTCGAGTTCCGCCAGCTGTGCGACGGCCCGCGTAGCCAGAATGACTACATCGAGCTGGGCAAGATCTTCCATGCGGTGATCTTGAGCGGCGTCGAGCAGATGGGCGTGACCACCGACGATATTGCGCGGCGGTTTATCAACATGGTCGACGAGTTCTACGACCGTAACGTCAAGCTGATCATCTCGGCGGAAGTCGAGCTCAAGGACTTGTATACCGGCGGGCGCTTGAACTTCGAGTTCCAACGCACGTTGAGCCGTTTGCTGGAGATGCAGTCCCATGAGTTCCTGTCGCGCGGGCACAAGCCGTAAGCTGATGTGATCGCGATAAAAGGCCCGCAGCGATTGCGGGCCTTTTATTTTGGGTGCTGGTTAAAACATGATCTGGTTTTCAGCGTCCGGCGCCGCTTCGATGAGGGACTTTTGGCCACCCTCCACCTTGTAGGTCGCGCCGTCCGGGCCTTTAAAAATCACCGCCGAATTATCCTCCTCTTCCTCTTCCTTCCGTTTCCGCTTTTTGTTTACCTCTTCAGCCTGATTTTCCTTTGATGCACATGCGCCTGTCTCGCTCGCCTGCATAGCCGGGCTGAAAGAGCTGCTGCCTATGGATGACATGATTGAGTCTCCGTCCTAATTTGAGCCAAATGGATTTAGAAAAAGCCCTTTAAGATCTGCAACTCAGTCCGGCAGAAATAGACGACTTTTTCCTCGCTTAAAATGCCAGACGCCCAGCGCGCGGTGGATTCGCCTTTGTCCTGTCTAGCTGTAGGAATTGGAGGTCTCGCAGGCAAACATTGCCTAAGGCGGCAGAGGGTTTTCAGTTCGACCCTGCACCATTGCGGTATGGCAGGGTCGCTTTGCCTCGTCAGGGGCGGTATCTACGCAGCCTGTTGGAATTGTTGCCGGTATTGGTTCGGCGACAACTCCGTGTGCTGCCTGAACAACCGTGCAAAGAAACTCGCATCGTCGTAACCCACCTCGTAGCTGATGGTCTTGATGCTCTTGCGGCTGCCCGAGAGCAAGCCCTTGGCCGTTTCGATGCGTAGGCGCTGCAGGTAGTGCAGCGGCTTGTCACCGGTCGCGGTCTGGAAGCGGCGCATGAAGTTGCGGATGCTCATGCCGTGTTCCCGGGCGACGTCTTCAAAGCGGAATTTGTCGGCGAAGTGCTCTTCAAGCCAATGCTGGATTTGCAGAATGATCACGTCCTGATGCAGCTTCTGTCCGCCAAACCCGATCCGCCCCGGTGAATAGTTGCGCTGCACCTCATAGAGAATGTCGCGGGCCACCGCCTGGGCGATGTTGGCGCCGCAGAAACGTTCGATCAAGTAGATATAAAGGTCGCAGGCCGAGGTGGTGCCGCCGGCGCAATACAGGTTGTCGGCGTCCGTGAGGTGCTTGTCCTGATTGAGCTGCACCTTGGGGAAGCGCTCGCTGAAGGCATTGAAGAAGCGCCAGTAGGTGGTCGCCTCCTTGCCATCGAGCAGCCCGGCTTCGGCCAGCCAGAACACCCCGGTGGCCTCGCCGCAGAGTACGGCGCCGCGGGCGTGTTGTTCGCGCAGCCACGGCAGCACCTGAGGGTAGCGGGTGCACAGCGCATCGAAGTCGTCCCAGAAGGCCGGCAGCACGATGATGTCGGCGTCTTCGAGGCCGCCGTCCACCGGCATGATCACATCGCTGAAGCTGCGCACGGACTGGCCGTCGGGGCTGACCAAGCGCGTTTCGAACCCCGGGGTCAGGCCCAGGCCTTGCTGTTTGCCATGGCGCAGGCTGGCCAGATGGAAGAAATCCTTGGCTTGCATGAGGGTGGAAGCGAATACCCGATCAATGGCCAAAATGCTGACGCGCCGCAACGGCGTGGAGATTTGGTTAGACATAATTTCATTTATTCTTATAGGGGAAAGTGGTCACCAGACGGCTGGATCGTCTTATTTTTTGTCGCATGTGTCCAGTGTCCCGTGACGCCTTCGGGGCATAGGCTCTGTGGGCTCGTCCTTGTCCGACAATCCATGCAGGTGACCCATGATCCCCAGAACCTTGTTCAGCTCGGAGCACGAACTCTTCCGCGAGAGCGTGCGCACCTTCCTCGAAAAGCACGCCGTGCCCTTCCATGGGCAATGGGAAAAGCAGGGCTATATCGACCGTAACCTGTGGAACCAGGCGGGGGAGGCGGGCATGTTGTGTTCCCACCTGCCAGAGGAATATGGTGGGCTGGGCGCGGACTTTCTCTATAGCGCGGTGGTCATCGAAGAAGTCAGCCGCCTGGGTTTGACCGGCATCGGTTTTTCCCTGCATTCGGATATCGTCGCGCCGTACGTCCTGCATTACGGTAGTGAAGCCCTGAAGCACAAGTACCTGCCCAAGTTGATCTCCGGGGAGATGGTCACGGCCATTGCCATGACCGAGCCAGGCGCTGGTTCCGACCTGCAGGGCGTCAAGACCACAGCGGTTTTGGAGGGTGATGAGTACGTGATCAACGGCTCCAAGACCTTTATCACCAACGGCTATCTGGCCGATCTGGTGATTGTCGTCGCCAAGACCGACCCCAAGGCCGGCGCCAAGGGCACCAGTCTGTTCCTGGTGGAAGCCGACACGCCGGGCTTCGACAAGGGCAAGCGTCTGGAAAAAGTCGGCATGAAGGCCCAGGACACCTCGGAGCTGTTCTTCCAGGATGTGCGCGTGCCCAAGGAAAACCTGCTGGGCCAGGCGGGCATGGGCTTTGCCTACCTGATGCAAGAGTTGCCGCAAGAACGCCTGACCGTGGCGATTGGCGCGCTGTCCTCAGCCGAAGCGGCGTTGCAGTGGACCTTGGACTACACCCGTGAGCGCAAGGCGTTCGGCAAGGCGATTGCCGACTTCCAGAATACCCGGTTCAAGCTGGCGGAGATGGCCACCGAGATTCAGATTGGCCGCGTGTTTGTCGATCAGTGCATGGCCTTGCATCTGGAAGGCAAGCTGGACGTGCCCACGGCGGCGATGGCCAAGTACTGGGCCACCGACCTGCAATGCAAGGTGCTCGATGAGTGCGTGCAGTTGCATGGCGGCTACGGCTTCATGTGGGAATACCCGATTGCCCGGGCCTGGGCGGATGCGCGGGTGCAGCGCATTTATGCGGGGACCAATGAGATCATGAAGGAGATCATTGCGCGGGCGCTTTGATGTTTGGTGCTCTTGATTGATCGTTCCCACGCTCCGCGTGGGAACGCCTCATGTGACGCTCTGCGTCACGACTCTGAAAGCGGACGCAGAGCGTCCAAGGCGGCATTCCCACGCAGAGCGTGGGAACGATCAGTGCGGGTCAATCAAGGCGCTGGATTCGGATGATCCTTCTGAATCGCCTCAATCCCTTCCAACACTTCTTTCGACAATTTCAGATCGGCACTGGCGATGTTGCTGTCCAGTTGTTCCAGCGATGTGGCGCCAATAATATTGCTGGTCACAAACGGCTGCTGCGTCACAAACGCCAGCGCCATCTGCGCCGGGTCCAGGCCATGTTCCCGCGCAAGAGCCACATATCGGCTGCACGCCGCTTCCGATTGCGGGTTGAAGTAGCGGCTGAAGCGGCTGTACTCGGTCAGGCGCGCCTTGGCCGGGCGAGCGCCATTTTCGTACTTGCCACTGAGCATGCCGAACGCCAAAGGCGAATAGGCCAGCAAGCCGCACTGTTCACGAATGGCAACTTCCGCCAGGCCCACTTCAAAGCTGCGGTTGAGCAGGTTGTAGGGGTTCTGGATCGACACTGCACGCGGCCAGCCGCGGGCTTCGGCCAGGGCCAGGAACTTCATGGTGCCCCACGGCGTTTCGTTGGACAGGCCAATGTGGCGGATCTTGCCGGCCTTCACCTGTTCATCCAAGGCTTCAAGCGTTTCCTCCAGTGGGGTGAGGTCGTCTTCGTCCTTGTGCTTGTAGCTCAACTGGCCGAAGAAGTTGGTGCTGCGCTCCGGCCAATGCAGTTGGTAGAGGTCGATCCAGTCGGTCTGCAGGCGCTTGAGGCTGGCGTCGAGGGCTGCGCCGATGTGCTTGCGGTTGTGGCGCAGGTGGCCATCGCGGATATAGTCGATGGTGTTGCCGGGGCCGGCGATCTTGCTGGCAAGGACCCAGTCGGCGCGGTCGCCACGGCTTTTGAAGTAGTTGCCGATGTAGCGTTCGGTGGTGGCGTAGGTGTCGGCCTTGGGCGGCACCGGGTACATTTCCGCGGTGTCGAGGAAGTTGATCCCCGCGGCCTTGGCCCGTTCGATCTGCGCGAAGGCCTCTGCCTCGCTGTTCTGCTCGCCCCAGGTCATGGTGCCCAACGCGATCGCGCTGACATTCAGATCGGTGCGGCCCAGCTGTCGGTAATCCATCGGGTACTCCTTCGGGGAAAACAATCATAAAAGCAGGTTGAATTTTTTTTCGCAATCTGCATAATTGCCCACCTCTTTCTGCAGTGGAAGTGATGCGCCGCCTGCCGAAGAATCTTGCCGTTGAACGGACGCGCCGACCCGAGCCCCCGATAGCGTCTGTATCCGGCTGCCTTTGACCTTGTCAAAGTACGCACTATTCAGTAAGATCCGCCGTCTAAATTTACAGGCGGCCCCTGAGGCTATTAAAGAATGACAACTTTTACTGCAAAACCGGAAACAGTTCAGCGCGACTGGTTTGTCGTCGACGCCGCTGGTCAGACCCTGGGTCGTCTGGCCACTGAAGTCGCCAGCCGTCTGCGTGGCAAGCACAAGCCTGAATACACCCCGCACGTTGATACCGGCGACTACATCGTCATCATCAACGCTGAGCAGGTTCGTGTAACCGGCAACAAAGCAAGCGACAAAATGTACTACCGTCACTCCGGTTTCCCAGGCGGTATCAAGTCTTCCAACTTCGAAGGCCTGATTGCCAAGAAGCCTGAAGCCCCGATCGAAATCGCGGTCAAAGGCATGCTGCCTAAGGGCCCACTGGGTCGCGATATGTTTCGCAAGCTGAAAGTCTATGCGGGCGCTGTACACCCTCATGCTGCTCAGCAGCCCCAAGAACTGAAGTTTTAACGGAATAGTTCATTATGTCGGCGACTCAAAATTACGGCACTGGCCGTCGCAAAACCGCAACCGCACGCGTTTTCCTGCGTCCGGGCACTGGTAACATCTCGATCAACAACCGCTCCTTGGACAACTTCTTCGGTCGCGAAACTGCCCGCATGGTAGTTCGTCAGCCGCTGGAATTGACCGAGACCGTTGAAAAGTTCGACATCTACGTCACCGTTATCGGTGGCGGTGTAAGTGGTCAAGCTGGCGCAATCCGCCACGGTATCACTCGCGCTCTGATGCAGTACGACGAAACCCTGCGTGGCGCTCTGCGCAAAGCTGGCTTCGTGACTCGCGATGCTCGTGAAGTTGAACGTAAGAAAGTCGGTCTGCGTAAAGCGCGTAAGCGTCCGCAGTACTCGAAGCGTTAATTCGCTTTACGTTCCACAAAAACGCCCAGCCTCCTCACGGAGCTGGGCGTTTTTTATTGCCTGCGATTTATGCACATTTTTCGCCGTGACAACTTGCCACATCCGTAGACCCCCTATACTACAAGGCCTGGAGGCGGAGCCCCGGGCAATTCCCTTGTCATACGTGGGGCTTTTCATTACCATCCGTCAAAATTTTTATAAGTAAAGATTCAACACTTAGTAGACGCCTGATTTAACAGGCCAAAAAGCTGATGGGAGAGGACTGAATGAGCAATGACGGCGTGAATGCAGGCCGGCGTCGCTTCTTGGTAGCAGCCACATCCGTGGTGGGTGCTGCAGGAGCGGTGGGGGCTGCGGTCCCGTTCGTGGGGTCATGGTTTCCCAGTGCCAAGGCGAAAGCCGCAGGTGCACCGGTGAAGGTGAATATCAGCAAGATCGAGCCAGGCCAGCAGATGATTGCTGAATGGCGCGGCCAGCCGGTTTTCATTGTTCGTCGTACCGAGGAAATCCTGGGGAATCTGAAGAAGATCGAAGGCCAGCTGTCTGACCCGACATCCGAAAAGTCCGACCAGCCCGCCTACGCCAAGAACGAAGCGCGTTCGATCAAGCCAGAGATTCTGCTGCTGGTTGGTCTTTGTACCCATCTGGGTTGCTCACCTACCTTCCGCCCGGAAGTGGCGCCTGTCGATTTGGGCAAAGACTGGGTCGGCGGTTATTTCTGCCCGTGCCACGGTTCCCACTATGACCTCGCGGGCCGCGTCTACAAATCCCAGCCCGCGCCCCTGAACCTGCCGGTTCCTCCTCACAATTACGAATCTGACGACATCATTGTCATTGGCCTCGACAAGGAGAACGCGTGATGAGCAAGTTCATGGATTGGGTGGATGCGCGCTTCCCCGCCACTAAAATGTGGGAAGACCATCTCAGCAAATATTACGCGCCGAAAAACTTCAACTTCTTCTACTTCTTCGGCTCCTTGGCCCTGTTGGTGCTGGTCAACCAGATCGTCACCGGCGTGTGGTTGACGATGAGCTACACGCCGTCGGCGGAAGAGGCGTTTGCCTCTGTCGAATACATCATGCGTGACGTCGAGTACGGCTCGATCCTGCGCCTGCTGCACTCCACCGGCGCATCCGCGTTCTTTATCGTCGTCTACCTGCACATGTTCCGCGGCCTGCTCTACGGCTCGTACCAGAAGCCTCGTGAGCTGGTGTGGGTCTTCGGCATGTTGATCTACCTGGCGCTGATGGCCGAAGCCTTTATGGGCTACCTGCTGCCTTGGGGCCAGATGTCGTACTGGGGCGCCCAGGTGATCATCTCGCTGTTCGGCGCAATCCCGGTGATCGGCAACGACCTGACCCAGTGGATTCGCGGTGACTACCTGATCTCCGGCATCACCCTGAACCGCTTCTTCGCCTTGCACGTGGTGGCCTTGCCAATCGTGATCCTGGGCCTGGTGGTATTGCATATCCTGGCGCTGCACGAAGTGGGTTCCAACAACCCGGATGGCGTGGACATCAAGAAGCACAAGGACGAGAACGGCATCCCGCTGGATGGCATTCCGTTCCACCCGTACTACACCGTGAAAGACATTGTCGGCGTGGTTGTGTTTCTGTTTGTGTTCTGCTCGATCGTGTTCTTTTTCCCGGAGATGGGCGGTTATTTCCTGGAGAAGCCCAACTTCGAACAGGCCAACGCCTTCAAGACACCTGAGCATATTGCCCCGGTCTGGTACTTCACGCCGTTCTACGCGATCCTGCGCGCGATCCCCGACAAACTCATGGGCGTGATCGCCATGGGCGCGGCCATCGCGGTGCTGTTCGTGCTGCCATGGCTCGACCGTAGCCCGGTCAAGTCGATGCGCTACAAAGGCTGGCTGAGCAAGATCTGGCTGTGGGTGTTCTGCATTTCGTTCGTGATCCTGGGTGTATTGGGCGTATTGGCGCCTACCCCTGGACGGACGTTGCTGTCGCAGGTCTGCACCTTCCTGTACTTCGCCTACTTTATTCTGATGCCGTTCTATACCCGGCTCGAGAAGACCAAACCGGTTCCGGAAAGGGTGACTGGCTGATGAAAAAATTACTCGTTGCATTCGTGCTTGCGGCACTGCCGCTACTGTCCTTCGCCGCCGAACATGGCGCAGAGCTGGAAAAAGTCGATATCGATGTGTCTGACAAAGCCGCCATGCAGGATGGGCTGCGTACATTCACCAACTACTGCATGGGTTGCCACAGCGCCAAGTTCCAACGGTATGAGCGCGTTGCCGATGACCTGGGCATTCCCCATGAAGTGATGCTCAGCCACGCGGTGTTCACAGGCGCCAAGATCGGCGACCACATGAACATCGGCATGCAACCGGCCGACGCAAAAACCTGGTTCGGCGCCGCACCACCCGACCTCACCCTGGTGGCCCGTGTACGCGGTACCGACTGGCTCTACGGTTACCTCAAATCCTTCTACGAAGACCCTGCGCGCCCCTATGGCGTGAACAACAAAGTCTTCCCGAACGTCGGTATGCCCAACGTTCTGGTCGGCCTGCAGGGGCGCCAGGTGGTAGGATGCAAGCAGGTTCAGGTCGTTGAAGGCGGCAAGAAGCAATATGATCCGTTGACCGGCACGCCGCTCACCCATGAAGCGTGCGATCAACTGACCATCGTGCCCAAGACCGGTACGCTGAACGAAGAGCAGTTCGACGAGAAGGTCAAGAACCTGGTGACCTTCCTGGCCTACTCGGCCAACCCGGTCAAACTGCAACATCAGCGCATCGGTACCTACGTCTTGCTGTACCTGGCTTTCTTCTTCGTATTCGCTTATTTGCTCAAGCGTGAATACTGGAAGGATGTGCATTGATCCAACCGTAAGCAATTGCTGTTAATCTTGCGCGCCCAGCGGCATCTCTGAACACGTAGCGCCGGTTTGAACCGGACGTTACTGAGATGCTCTCTGGGCGCGCTCGTTTTTGAGCTTTCGATAATTTCAACAAGCGAGGAGGACCGCCATGGGCGTGACCAATCGGTTGGCCTGTTACTCCGACCCCGCCGACCACTATTCCCACCGAGTACGCATCGTGCTCGCAGAGAAGGGTGTCAGCGCCGAGATCATCAGTGTGGAGGCGGGCCGTCAGCCGCCGAAGCTGATCGAAGTGAACCCTTACGGCAGCTTGCCCACCCTGGTCGATCGTGACCTGGCGTTGTGGGAGTCGACCGTGGTGATGGAATACTTGGATGAGCGTTACCCTCATCCGCCTTTGCTGCCGGTGTATCCGGTGGCGCGTGCCAACAGCCGCCTGCTGATCCATCGGATCCAGCGTGACTGGTGCGGGTTGGTGGATGTGATCCTGGATTCGCGTTCCAAAGAAGCCGCTCGTGTGCAGGCGCGCAAGGAATTGCGCGAGAGCCTCACCGGCGTTTCGCCGTTGTTCGCCGATAAACCTTTTTTCCTCAGTGAGGAACAAAGCTTGGTGGATTGCTGCCTATTACCCATACTCTGGCGCTTGCCGATTCTGGGTATTGAACTGCCACGGCCGGCCAAGCCGTTGCTTGATTACATGGAGCGCCAGTTTGCGCGTGAGGCTTTCCAGGCAAGTCTGTCTGGTGCCGAACGCGATATGCGCTAAGGCTTAAGGAGCCGTTGATGAACTCCAGTCGACCTTACCTGGTCCGCGCGCTCTATGAGTGGATTGTGGACAACGATTGCACCCCGCACATGCTGGTCAATTCCGAATTTCCTGCGGTTCAGGTACCCCAGGGTTTTGCCAGTGACGGGCAAATTGTGCTGAACGTATCGCCCAGTGCCGTGCGCCACCTGCACATGGACAACGAAGCGGTAAGCTTCGAAGGGCGTTTCGGCGGTGTGCCCCATACGCTGTTCGTGCCCATCGGTGCCATCCTCGGGATCTACGCCCGGGAAAATGGCCAGGGCATGGTGTTCGATCTGGAGTCGCCTTTAGAGGATGACGAAACGATCGAAGGCGAAGACGGTGATGATGTACCGCCACCGGATGCCGAGCCACCGCGCCCCAGCGGTCGGCCGAGCTTGAAAGTGGTGAAGTAGGCGGATTTCGCTTACAGCGCCATCTGAAAAATGCCCCGACATCTGTCGGGGCATTTTTTTTGCTTGAAGGATATGGATGAAAGTCGCGCCAGAACGGTGATCGTACAACCGCCATGGGCTATGATGCGGTCTTTAGTTCGTCGAGAAAGATGGTTCATCATGGAAAACGCCAGCGCCGCCCCACGTCTTCCCCGCAAGCGCCGCAGCCTTGCCCAGGAATTGGTCACGGTGTTGTCCGAGCAGATCC
Organism: Pseudomonas sp. GL93; assembly: GCF_003408955.1. NCBI lineage: Bacteria > Pseudomonadati > Pseudomonadota > Gammaproteobacteria > Pseudomonadales > Pseudomonadaceae > Pseudomonas > Pseudomonas sp. GL93. The sequence goes on along the minus strand of NZ_NKRF01000119.1, from coordinate 4,794 downwards.
GCGATGGCCAGCTCAAACGCGGCGACAAGCTACCCACCGAGTCGGCGATCATGGACGCCCATGGCGTCAGCCGTACGGTGGTGCGCGAAGCCATCTCGCGGTTGCAGGCAGCAGGGCAGGTGGAGACTCGCCACGGTATCGGCACCTTCGTGCTGGACACGCCAAGCCCCAGCGGTTTTCGCATAGACCCGGCCACCGTGGTGACCTTGCGTGATGTGCTGGCGATTCTGGAGCTGCGTATCAGCCTGGAAGTGGAGTCTGCGGGCCTTGCTGCCTTGCGCCGCAGTGACGAGCAACTGGCGGCCATGCGTGCGGCCCTCGATGCCTTGAATGAAAGCGCGGCCCACGCTGGCGATGCGGTGGCGTCAGACTTTGCCTTCCACCTGGAAATTGCACTGTCTACCGGCAACCGCTACTTCACCGACATCATGACCCACCTGGGCACCAGTATCATTCCACGCACGCGCTTGAACTCTGCGCGGCTGGCCCATGATGATCAACAGCACTACATGAGCCGCTTGAGCCGCGAACACGAAGAAATTTATGAGGCGATTGCTCGCCAGGATTCGGATGCGGCGCGTGCGGCCATGCGCCTGCACTTGACCAACAGCCGTGAGCGGCTGCGCCATGCCCATGAAGAGGCAGAGGCGCAGCGCGGTTGAGGTTTGCCCATATCCCGTGTGGGAGCTGGCTTGCCCGCGATGGTGGCGTGTCAGTCACTGAGTTTGTTACTGAACCTCTGCATTCGCAGGCAAGCCAGCTCCCACATTTGTCCGCGTCTATTTAGCTGGCGGGTTGGTTTGGCTTGTAGTCCTTAAGCAGCAAGTACGTACTCCACCCCCACCAATCATTGGTCCAGTGCTTGTCGTTCAAATCGTTGACATCCTTGCGCCGCAGCACCTTGTCCCCCTCCATCTTGAACAGCGGCGAGAAGTTATTCGCCGGGTTTTGCGCGGCGTTCAGGTCGGGCACATACAGCGGTGCCTTGAACTCAGCCGGGGAGGGTGCGATGCCGCTGATGAAGGTTTCGAAGATTTCATCCGCCGAGGCCTGTACCGCCCGTTTGACCTGCACGCGATTGTCGGCGTCGATGCTGTCGAAGTAGCGCTTGTCGCCGTAGGCATGCCACTGAGCGCCCATGGCATTGCGCACCTTGAGCCCGAACTTGCTGTCTTCATCGTGCATGAAGCGGCTGATCAGCGAGCCGAGTTCTCCAGGCGTCACCACCGCTGCCAGTTGTTTGCGTGGTACCCGCAGGTGGCCGGCGGAAAACAGGTCGGTCAAAAAGTGATCGGCAAAGCTGTTCATGGCGTAGGCCAGTTCCAGGGCCTGGTCGGTGCCGGTCTGATGGGCCACCACCGCCTGTTGCAATGCTGCCGTATGACCGGCCAAGTAGGCGGACAGGGCCCATTCACCGAAGTGGTCGGCGTTGTCCGCTGCCAGCTTCAGGTAGCGGCCCAGTGGCACGAGGGCCGAAACAGCACTGCCGCCGCCGGTAATGCGGTTCCACTCCTCGGACAACGTATCACCCAGGGCGTCATAGGCTTCGTGCGGCTGTTTGCCGTCCTTGATCGCCTGGTTGACGGCGTTGATCTCCTTTTGCATCACCGCCAGGATCTTCCGCGCTTCTTCCCGCGAAGCAGGCAACACGGCAAGGGAGTTGAAGGCCGCGGTGAAGCGTTGCACGCGCTCGGCCGGGGAGTTGCCATCGCTGATCGGTTGGCCGGGGATGCCATAGAAGTCGCCGCCCAGGGCGATCACTTGGCCATAGGTCAGCGCGAGCCCGTTAGGCAGGTGCAGTTCGACTTGGCGCGCAGGAATGGCCGGGGCGTCCTTGACGAAGCGAAGCAGGGTGTCATCGCCGATGGCGGTGTGCTCACCGCCTTCGAAGCGCAGGGTAGGCGGGTTTTTTTCGGGTGCTGCGAGTTCAAGACCTGACATGTTAGCTCCTTGCTATGTCGTAGGAATCTTCCGTGATAGCTGTATATGGATACAGTTATTTGAATCATAGGTGAGAAATTTCCTACGTCAAGAGCCGCGTCTTAAGCCTTTGCAGGATTACGCCGGATGAATTGCAGTTGACGAATTTATTTATAGTTGTACGATGACGTACGACATCACCAAAACCAACAACAACCTTTCGTTAGAAAGTCTTCGCCCAGGGTGTTCGAATAATGAATCCACAAGAACTGAAGTCCATCCTCTCCCACGGTCTGCTGTCTTTTCCGGTAACCGATTTCAACGCCCAGGGTGATTTCCACCAGGCGGGCTACATCAAGCGCCTGGAATGGTTGGCTCCTTATGGCGCCAGCGCCTTGTTCGCCGCAGGTGGCACAGGTGAGTTTTTCTCCCTGGCTGCCAGCGAATATTCCCAGGTGGTGAAAACCGCCGTGGATACCTGTGCGTCCAGCGTGCCGATCCTGGCCGGTGTGGGCGGTGCTACCCGCCAGGCCATTGAGTACGCCCAAGAGGCCGAACGCCTCGGCGCCAAAGGTTTGCTGCTGCTGCCGCACTACCTCACCGAAGCCAGCCAGGACGGGGTTGCCGCCCACGTTGAAGCCGTGTGCAAGTCGGTCAAGATCGGCGTGGTGGTGTACAACCGCAATGTCTGCCGCCTGACCGCACCGCTGTTGGAGCGCCTGGCCGAGCGCTGCCCGAACCTGATCGGCTACAAGGATGGCCTGGGTGATATCGAGCTGATGGTGTCGATCCGCCGTCGCCTGGGCGACCGTTTCAGCTACCTCGGTGGCTTGCCGACCGCAGAGGTTTACGCCGCGGCCTACAAGGCCCTGGGCGTGCCGGTGTACTCCTCGGCGGTGTTCAACTTCATCCCCAAGACGGCGATGGATTTCTACCACGCCATTGCCCGCGAAGATCACGCCACCGTCGGCAAGATCATCGACGACTTCTTCCTGCCGTACCTGGATATCCGTAACCGCAAGGCCGGTTACGCGGTGAGCATCGTCAAGGCCGGTGCGAAAATCGTCGGTTATGACGCAGGCCCGGTGCGCACGCCACTGACCGACCTGCTGCCGGAAGAGTACGAAGCCCTCGCCGCGCTGATCGACAAGCAAGGCGCGCAATAAATTATCCACAAGGCCGCTGAGCAATCAGCGGCCTTTTGCGTCAGGAGAAGATTCGTGTCCCAAGCAAAGCGTTTTGAGAACTACATCAATGGCCAATGGGTAACCGGCGCCGACTACTGCACCAACATCAACCCGTCGGATGTGTCCGACGCCATTGGCGAATACGCCAAAGCCGACGTGGCCCAAGTCAACGCGGCCGTCGACGCAGCGCGCGCCGCGTTCCCGGCGTGGTCCACCTCCGGTATCCAGGCGCGTCACGATGCGCTGGATAAAGTCGGCAGCGAGATTCTCGCCCGTCGTGAAGAACTCGGCACCCTGCTGGCCCGCGAAGAGGGCAAGACCCTGCCTGAAGCCATTGGCGAAGTGACCCGCGCGGGCAATATCTTCAAATTCTTCGCCGGTGAGTGCTTGCGCCTGTCAGGCGATTACGTGCCTTCGGTGCGCCCGGGCGTCAACGTTGAAGTGACCCGCGAAGCCCTCGGTGTGGTGGGTCTGATCACCCCGTGGAATTTCCCGATCGCCATCCCCGCGTGGAAAATCGCCCCGGCCCTGGCCTACGGCAACTGCGTGGTGATCAAGCCTGCCGAACTGGTGCCGGGCTGTGCCTGGGCCTTGGCGGAAATCATCTCCCGCGCCGGTTTCCCCGCCGGTGTGTTCAACCTGGTGATGGGCAGTGGCCGTGTGGTCGGCGACGTGCTGGTCAACAGCCCGAAAGTCGATGGCATCAGTTTCACCGGGTCTGTGGGCGTTGGGCGTCAGATCGCCGTCAGTTGTGTATCGCGCCAGGCCAAGGTGCAGTTGGAAATGGGTGGCAAGAACCCGCAGATCATTCTCGACGATGCCGACCTCAAGCAGGCTGTCGAGCTGTCGGTACAGAGTGCGTTCTACTCCACCGGCCAGCGTTGCACTGCGTCGAGCCGCCTGATTGTTACTGCCGGGATTCACGACCAGTTTGTCGCGGCGATGGCCGAGCGCATGAAGTCGATCAAGGTCGGCCACGCTTTGAATAGTGGCACCGACATTGGCCCGGTGGTGTCCCAGGCCCAGTTGGACCAGGACATGAAATACATCGACATCGGCCAGAGCGAAGGCGCCCGGCTGGTGAGTGGTGGCGGCCTGGTCACCTGCGACACCGAAGGCTATTACCTGGCGCCCACACTGTTTGCCTACAGTGACGCGGCGATGCGCATCAGCCGTGAGGAGATCTTCGGCCCGGTGGCCAACGTGGTGCGCGTGGCCGACTACGAGGCCGCGCTGGCCATGGCCAATGACACCGAGTTCGGCTTGTCGGCCGGCATTGCCACCACCTCGCTCAAATATGCCAACCACTTCAAGCGCCATTCCCAGGCCGGGATGGTGATGGTCAACCTGCCGACGGCGGGTGTGGACTACCACGTTCCATTCGGTGGCCGTAAGGGCTCATCCTACGGTTCGCGTGAGCAGGGTCGCTATGCGCAAGAGTTCTACACCGTGGTGAAGACCAGCTACATCGGTTCGTAACACGCAGCCCCTCGTTATCGGAGGGCGGCTTCCCTGTAGGAGCGAGCTTGCTCGCGAAAAACTCAAATTCACCGCGTGCGTCCTGAATGCCCGCGTAATTGTTGACGTCTTTCGCGAGCAAGCTCGCTCCTACAGGGAAGCCGCCCTCCGATAACGAGGGGCTGCGTGTTACGAACCGATGTAGCTGGTCTTCACCACGGTGTAGAAC